>JAZQMW010000088.1:0-56389 GCA_045627025.1 Treponema sp.
ATTACCTGTTTCAACTAAAAAGAAGAATCTGACAATCGGCAACAAGCATACACTTTGCTCACAAAACGAAAAATGCCTGCTTTATGCTCTCCAACAACTATAATGCGTTTGCCCTGGCCTTTTTTATTGTACAATTCGACATTTTGCATTTTTTTTCAAAAAGACTGTGCATATCAATTCCAAATACAAACGCATTTGTACAAAAAAAAACATGGATTCGAGAAAACTATGCAAGGCAAATCAAAATTGACTTTAAAAAGCAACATTTAGCGATAAAGAATAAAACAAAAATTTCAGGCAAAATTCAAGGGAATCTCAGATCAAGTAAAAAATTCGGGCAAAAATATAGTCCTGCCTTGAAAACAAAACAGGACTGTATTTTTTTTAAATACATATTCTTAACTTTAGTGCTAGCCACCATGGGAATCGAACCCATCTTTCGACCTTGAGAGGGTCACGTCCTAGCCGATAGACGAGGCGGCCTTATTGTTTTCCCCAAGGAGGATTCGAACCCCCACAGTGAGAACCAGAATCTCAAGTGCTACCATTACACAATCGGGGAATGCAATGATGGGTTGTAATTATAACCATTTTTTTCTTTTTGTCAAGGATGCCTGCATAAAAACAGGAATAAAAAAAAGCTGAACCAAACTAATGATTCAGCCTAATTTCCCCAAGGAGGATTCGAACCCCCACAGTGAGAACCAGAATCTCAAGTGCTACCATTACACAATCGGGGAATGTCTTATGCAATGGATAATACAACTTTTTGTTTTTTTAATCAAGTAGTATTTAATCTTTTTACAAAAAAAATCACATCTGCTTCATGAGATTATACATCTCTATTGCACCAAGAGCACAATCATATCCCTTATTGCCAGCTTTGGTACCTGCACGTTCGATGGCCTGATCTATGGTATCAGTCGTAAGTACGCCAAACATTACAGGGATTCCAGTCTGGAGGCTTACCTGCGCAATTCCCTTTGAAACTTCAGCACACACATAGTCATAATGGCTCGTAGAACCGCGGATTACGGCACCGACACATATCACGGCATCATACTTTCCGCTTTCTGCCAGTTTCTTTGCGGCAAGCGGGATTTCAAATGCTCCAGGCACCCAGCACAGAGTAATGTCATCGTCTGAAACATCGTGGCGTAAAAGCGCATCTTCAGCCCCACCAACAAGCTTAGAGACAATAAATTCATTAAATCTGGATGCGACAATGGCAACCTTCATTTTGCTTCCATTGTAAGAAGCGACCATTTTTCCTTCGATAGTCTTCATAAAGTTCCTCCTGTATGAAAAGCATGCCCCCAAAATATCTTTCGGGGACTTTATAAAATTTTACAACAAGATTCCAAACGGAGAAGAGATGATAAATCAAGGTAACCTCTGAAAATTGCAATTTCCAGAAGCAACTTCAAAAAAGCGACAATATCAATCATCTGATTTCCTGCAAAACGCATAAAAAACTCCATGCGATTTGCTCCGTTTGATGTTTTCAAAAAATGCAAAATCAATGCAGTACCATGCTTGCAGATGTCGAAACATCAAGCCTGCAATTAAAAAATGTGCCCCATTCGTTTTGCCTTTGTATTCAGATAAAATTCATCATACTTCTGGGATTTGATAACAATCGGAACACGTTCCGTAATCTCAATTCCATGATTGCTTTTATTTATGCCATCAATCTTGGAAGGATTGTTTGTCATGAGCTTGATTTTCGTAACTCCGAGATCCTTCAAAATCTGAATTCCGCATGTATAGTCACGTGCATCTTCTGGAAGACCAAGCGCAAGATTAGCGTCAACAGTATCAAGTCCCTTGTCCTGCAATGCATAAGCCTTTATCTTATTGAGGATTCCGATTCCCCTTCCTTCCTGCCTTAGGTATACAAAAACGCCTTTTTTTTCTTCGGCAATTCTTCGCAAAGCCTCTTCCATCTGCTGTCCGCAATCACACTTCAAGGAACCAAACGTATCGCCCGTAAGACATTCGCTGTGCACCCGGCACAATACGCTTTCACCGTCAGAAACATCTCCCATGACAAGAACCTCATGATGCTCATCAGTTATCATGTTTCTGTAACCGTAAAGCCTGAATGTGCCATATTTTGTCGGAAGTTCGGCAGATGCCACGCGCTCGACTATCTTTTCCTTTATTTTCCTGTATTCGATGAGATCCTCGATGGTAACCAAAGTCATGTTCCATTCCCTGGCCTTAACCTCAAGTTCTGCCCTGCGAGCCATGTGTCCGTCTTCTGCCATGATTTCACAGCAAAGACCGACTTTCTTTAATCCTGCGAGGCTGCAAAAATCAACAGTAGCCTCGGTATGCCCCTGGCGCTCAAACACACCTTTCGGTTTCGCAACAAGAGGAAACATGTGACCAGGTCTCCTGAAATCCTCGGCCCTGGCATTATCATCAACAACAGCAAGAGCCGTGGAACTTCGTTCAAAAGCACTTATTCCGGTTGTAGTTCCGACATGGTCTATTGAAACAGTAAAAGCAGTCTCATGGTTGTCGGAATTCTTGAATGTCATTGGATAAAAATTCAGCCTGTCTGCAATGTCCGCGCTCATCGGCATGCAGATAAGACCTTTGCCGTATGTCGCCATGAAGTTTATGTTCTCACCTGTGGCAAATTCCGCGGCACAGATAAGGTCACCTTCATTTTCACGGCCCTCGTCATCAGTAACCATGATTATTTTTCCACTTCTCAAGTCTGAGAGAGCTTTCTCTATGAGACAAATTTTTTCTTTAGTCATATCATTTCCCCAAAATATCATGAATATTCCCGAAACGCAAATTCCGGGATTGGCATCAATTTTTTTTCAAAACATACATGCATTTCCCAAAAAACAAGGACTTATTCCTTCGGAAGACAATCTTTTTTGCACCTGAAACCTGTACCGGCTCATAAAAAAGCCATCCTGCAAATTCAGGCTGACAAAAAAAATTACCCAAATCAGGAAATACATGCATAAAAAGGCAAATCAATCTTTATCACGAACCATAAAATGCCTTACGTACTTAGATATCATGTCGCATTCTATGTTTACCACCTGTCCGTTACGTTTTTTTGAAAGTATCGTATTTTCAAAAGTATGCGGTATGACGGCAAGAGTTATGACACAGTCGCTTCCGCTCCATTTAAGGGATGCAATGGTAAGGCTTATCCCGTCAATTGCGACAGACCCCTTCTCTATCATGTATTCGCCAAGTTTTTTTTCCATGGCTATCTGCACGTTCACAGAATTCTCGACTTTCCTCATGCCAACAATTCTTGCGGTTCCGTCAATGTGCCCCGAAACAATGTGCCCGCCAAACCGGCCGTCTGCCATCATCGCACGCTCAAGGTTCACAAGACTCCCTGACGAGAGGTCTTTAAGTGACGTACGGGAAAAAGTTTCCGGAGTGACATCCACGGAAAAAACGCTGCCAGAAAACGATGCGACTGTAAGGCAAACACCGTTGACGGCTATGCTTTCACCAAGCTTTAGAACTTCGTCAAAATGGCTTTCTATGCTCATTGAAAAAGACGTTTTTCCCCTGGAAATGCCTTTTACGATTCCAATATCTTCTATTATTCCTGTGAACATTTTTCATACTCCAGCATGATGTCATCATCAAAAAAAGTTACCGACGGTTTTGAAAGGAATACTGCATTCCTTATGAAATCAGCCTCACGTCCCTGCACGGGAGAATGCACAATGCCTCCCTGCCCGCCAAAAATTTTCGGTGCGACAAAAACCAACAGCCTGTCAAAAAGATTTTCAAAAATCAAGGAAGCATTAAGCTTTCCGCCTGACTCTACAAGAACGCTGTCATAAGAAAGACTTCCGAGCCTTTCAAGAACATGCTTCATGTCAACATGATTGTTTTCGAGCAACCTGCACTTCTCAACCCTTGCACCAAGAGCTTCAATTTTCCGGATTTTTTCTGAATCGGAAGATGATGTAAATACGACAAGAGGTATTTCTTTTGCGGTCTTCAAGAGTTTTGATTCGAATGGAATTTGCAGCCTTGCATCAACGATTACCCTTGCAGGCTGCCTGTACATGGAATCTTCAATCCTGCAGTTCAAAAGCGGATCATCCTTAAGAACTGTGGAAATTCCTGCAAGAACACAAGATGTGGTGCCACGAAGGTGATGAACGTATTTTCTGGACTTTTCATTTGAAATCCACTTGCTTTCTCCCGTAGAGAGGGAACTCTTTCCGTCGGCAGTCATGGCATACTTGAGGATTACATAAGGCATTCCAGTTTTTATGTAATGAAAAAAAATCCTGTTTATCCTGTCACACTCTTCCCTGCACACATTTTCAACGACTTCGATTCCGGCATTCCTAAGAGCCATGATTCCTCCACCTGCAACAAGAGGATTTGGATCACTTGATCCGACATATACTTTTTTTATGCCGGCCCCAATTATGGCGTCAGTACATGGAGGCTGCTTTCCTTGATGACAGCAAGGCTCAAGCGTCACATACATTTCAGAACCTGCAACATCAACTTTTCCATCGAGGGCATTTTTTATGGCATCACGCTCTGCATGAAGGTTTCCGTAGTTATGATGGTAACCTTCGGCAATAATGACGCCACCCCTCACGATGACGGCACCAACAAGAGGATTTGGATGGGTATGGCCGCCGCCTTTTTCTGCAAGCGATATGGCATGCATCATGAATTTTCTATTAATATCTGATACCATGAAAATAGTTTTATATCAAACTATTTTTTTTGTCAAGAACACCGACATGCACAATGCAAAAAGACCTAAATAATAAAATCATGGAAAATGTACAATCTTGATTAAAAGACTATAGTGGACCTCTAAAAATAGGTTTTTAGAGATGCCCTATATCTCGCTTTTTTCTATGTTTCCATATTCAGCGACACATCTTGTCGTTTCAACCTGTTCCAAAAGCTCGAGAGACTTGTTTTTACGCCTGTATATGCTGAATTTTCCATATCCGGCACCAGAACTCAAGACACTCATCAAAGTCCTCTTTCCTTCAGGGATTTCATATCTCTTTATGAAAAGATCCTTTGTGTCTGCAAAAACATCAATATCGACTATGTATTTTCTGTTCGTAAAGCTCACAGACCAGTGAAGCTTGTTTTTTCCGTCAGAACCTTGAATTTCACGGCAGTCATATGAAACCTTGTAGTTTCTCGGACCATCAGCCCTTAAAAGTATTTTTCTATTTTCAAGGCATATTGCCACAGAAAGCTTCTTTTGGAAATCTCCCTGAACCGCAAAATATGAATTCTCAAGAATTTTTCCTGAAATGCCGCTTAAAAGACATGATGAACTCAAATGAAGGAATGGGGATACGAAAGATTTTCCATAATTTTTATCGAAATAACCGAAAGACTTTTTTCTGTCAACGACAAAATCTTCACCGTTAAGAGTGATTTTACCGGAAAAATCAACCTTTCCGCATAAAAGCTCCCATGAAAAATTTCGCCTAGCATATCTAAAAGGAACCTGAGAACCATAAGAAAACTTCAAGTCCCATGATATGGAACCTGCGTTTCCCATTATTTCCGGAGCAGATTCAATCTGCGCCTTTTCAACAGAAACAGATCCCCTTGTATATGTGTCCGACAATATGCATTCTTTGTATTTTTTTGCATCAACAGAAAGAATTGCTTCTTTTGAATAGAAATCAACATCATCAGCTGGATAATATGCATTCACCTGGATTGGATTTTTTGACGTAACGCCGGCACGAACCATGACATATGACGGAACTACAAGAATTTCTGTCGAAGAATTTTTTGCGGCAAGACTTCCGGCTATCGCATTCTGAAAATCATCACTAAGCCTGCTTTTAAAGCCCAAGACAACCTCTTTGGGAGATACAGAAGGATTCAGAACATAAAATTCAAAGGAAAATGTTTTTTCTTCACCAGTAATGTCACTAATTCCGCTGGTAACAAGACGCCACCTGTCAAAGCCCTCTTTTTTCAATGAACCTTTTAGTTGCAATCTTTTACTGCGGTGATTTTTTCCCATAGCCATACATTCCCACCAAATCTTACCATAGTGCACAAATAAAACTGATTAATTCTGCAAGTTTTACTCTTTCCTGAAAGCCCCGAAAACATTCAGAGACCTTCATACTCTTATATCGGTAGGAAATATTTATTTTAAAGCGTTATTTAAACATTTTATTTAATGAATCCTTGAACTCCGTATTGTCCATGGGGAAATTCTCATCAAGAAATTCAAAACAATTCTGGGCACTGCGCTGAACATGTTCATACCAGATGGCATAAAGCTCAGGCTCAAATTCGTTGCCTGGAAACGGAGCTCCCTGGACATCAGAAACAAGCTGCCTCATAAGTTCTACCAATTCCTCAATATTTTCTTTAACCATATGCGCCTCTTCAGATACATTTGGAAATCGCTAAAAAACACAATTTAGAGATTCCTGCAAGTTTTACGCCTTGAAACCACAAGACTCAAAACATCAATTTATCAAAGTTGGCCCTAAAAATCGAATTTAAAGAGCCCACGATTACAAATAAACAGGAACAATCATAACGTTCCTTTTATATTATAATTGTATTTTTATGATTTTACCACATTTATTTTTATTTTTTTGAGTAATTTGGTTTCTGCCGCAAACAATGACTTTCTCTCCGACAAAACGGCTGTCGCAATATCTTTTTGCAGATTTTTCAACATCCATCTTTCCTGTGCAGAGAAGGTTATGGATACGTCTTTTTACCTGAGAGACATCAATGCCAGAAAGAATCCTGTAAAAGCCATAACTTCCCTTTGCTGCCGGGGTATCTGGGGCAATGTCGCCTGAATACACTCCGGTTACGGCTTTTTCGACTTCATCTTCAGAAAACATTTTTTGTCCAAGTTCCATCTTGAATTTTGAAAAGTATTCCACAGACTCAAAAGGCTTCGGATCCCTGTAAGTAAGGAAATTTGTCGTACCGCTCATCGATGATGATGAAAGATAGACTCCGTAGGCACCGCCTGTCATCCTTATCTGTTTCCAAAGTTCAGAAGTCTGCATGAGATGCGTGAACACTTCGTCAGAAACTGCATTTTCAGTATCATAAAGAGAACTTTCGACAAGAACGCTCGCAAATCCGATTGAGCCTGGAATGACGAAAACTTCATCGTATTCGGCATCATCATTTTTCATGTCTTCCCCGGGAATTTCAGTAACGGCTGTAAAATCAGAAAGAGGCCTGTCTATTTTTTCAAGAGGCGGCTTCAGCGAAAGATTTCCGACAAGATTTTCTATGAGGGGCCTGCATTTTTCTATGGCATTTTTTTCCGCAGTAATGCTTATTACGGCACCGCTTTCTATTATGGAACCGTAGATTTCTGAAAGTTTTGCCGACACATCGCCAATTTCGGCCTTCTTGAGCTCTCCGTATGAAAAAAACGTAGTAATTCCATCAAGAATCTCATCTATTGCAGAAACTTTATCAAGCTTTCTTTTGGCCCTTGTCCTTGCATACAAATGCGCATGTGAGACAAATGAGGCTTTCATGTCTGAATAATCAGAATTGATTATGTTCCTTAGCCTTTTTTTATCGCTGAAATCAACGTTTCTTATAAAATCCTCAAGAAGTCTGAACACTTCAAAAGTCTTTTCCTCAAGGAATTTCATGTGGAACACAAACCACTGCCTGCCGACAATGAGAGGCTTATCTGAAGGCTTTACGAATGCAGTCTTTGGACAGTCAAGGTTTCGTACGTAAGTCGTAAAAGATCCCATAGTCCTGTTGATCAAGGACGATGCTTCTTTCCAATTGTATTTTCCGAATCCAAGGTCCGTTACGGCTGATTCAAGAAGAGTGAGATATCTGTAATCGGAAGGAGAAAGTCTGTCTACAGGAAATGAAATGTCCAGATACACAATTCCGTTTACAGGCTGCTCGCATGAATATAAAGGAATTCCACATGCACTTGATTCACAAACCTTTATGTCTTCATATATTTCATCAAGTTCAGAAGGCTTTATGGACGGAATAAGGTTCTTTTCTTCAAATGTTTCTGCCCCATCCTGAAAAACATGCATTGCATCAAGCTTGCGCCTGATTTCGCACTCGCCAGAAGATTCAAGGATTTTTGCGGCAAGACAAGATTCCGCTTCACTTCTCTCTTTTGCCCAGCTGACAGAAGGCTCTACGCAAATTACGGAATAATCATCATTTTCAAGGAAAAATTTCCTTATGAGGGATGGAATGTAGCCGAAATCGCTTTTGATTTTTTCTTTTATTTTTTCCGATGCCTGGCGAAATGACAAAAGTTCCGCCGGATTTTTTCCATATGTCCATGCACGGAGAACACGTTTCAAAAGCACAAGCGAATAGGGAGAATTGTTGAAATACCTTCTTATTTCACGATTTGAAATGTCAAAAAGCATGACGGTGCGCTCAATGTCTTCGGACGGCATGCCGTTTTCACATACGGATTCAAGAGTTTTTCTCACAATGCCCAAAAATTCATCCACACTTTCTTCACCAATGCCTTCCAGTGCTATTGCTGTGGAAAAAAAACGTGACTGGATGTCAGGACCTGTCTGGGGAGAAATGCTTGACTCAGGAAAATGCTCAAGAAGTGCATTCCTGACAGGGGCACAGTCTTCACCGAAAAGAAGGTCTGAGACAAGAAGTATCTCAAGGGGACGAAGAAAAAGATCCTCATCCTCACAAGGTTTTCCGATTCGCCAGACAATTCCGGCCGACGGTCTTGAATTTTCATCCTCCGTTGGACCACGTGATTTTACTTTTTTTTCAATTGGAGGATTTTTTTCATAGGAAGAATAGTCAACCCTGCATCCATAATCTTTCACGCGGCTGATTATGTTTTCATAAAGGAAATCAAGATGCTCTTCCGTGGGTATGTTTCCATAAAGAAAGACAAGACAGTTTTTGGTGCAGTAATACTTTTTGTGGAACTTGCGAAGTTCTTCAGGAGAAAGAGATGGAATTTCAAGTGGATCGCCCCCCGAATCATGGTCATAATTTGTTCCCCGGGCCACGGCACGCATATATTCATGAGAAATGACAGAATGAAGGGATGCATAATTTCCTTTCATCTCGTTGTATACGACACCCTGGATTTCAGGTTTTCCTTCCCTGTCAAAATCAATGCGCCATGCCTCCTGCTGAAAAACCTCATCCTTCAAAAGAGGAAAAAAAACTGCATCCGCATAAACGGACATAAGGCTCTTGAAATCCTTTTTTATCAAGGAACTTGCAGGAAACACCGTCCTGTCAGGGCTTGTATATGCATTGAGATACGTGGAAAGGCTCTGGTTTGCAAGCTTCAGGAAAGGATCTTTCAGAGGATACCTTTCAGAACCGCAAAGAACAGAATGCTCAAGGATATGGGGTGCTCCGGTACTGTCATCACTCGGCGTCCTAAAGGCAAATGCAAAAAGATTTTCCTCATCATCATTAAGAAGATGATAGACTTCAAGACCGCTTTCTTCATGCCTGAGGAAAATTCCATTTGAGGAACAGTCCTCGACAAAACCATCGTCAATTACGCGAAACCCCTTGTATACGTCACCTTTTTTCATACAAAAACTTCACCCTCATCTCGATTTGCTATCCTCAAGTCACCGTTTTCCCATGCACGACGAAGCAGGCTGTAAAATTCAGACGTTGCCTTGTCGCTGTCTGCCTTGGTCAAGCGATCTATAAGGCTTTCTTCTTCAAGGATAAGGTCTTTTCTGTTTTTGGACACGTTTGAAAGTATCTTGTTCCTGAAACCGTCGCTCTTTCCGCATATGAGAACCGCAATGTCACGGGTTTCCATGTCGTGAAGATAGTTCTGCAAGTACCTGTCATCGGCATTGACAACATCTTCTTCCGTAAAAAGCCTTTTTTTCAAATCTTCCCCAAGCTCAGGATCCTCTTCCGAAAGAGTCTGCACAAGCTTGGTTTCCGTAGAATGGTCAACACGCTTCAAAATCTCCGCAAGCACGTTTCTTCCATCCATGCGCTCTGAACTTTCCGTATTTTGGGCAAGCAGCTTTTCATGAAGGCTTTCATCGATATTCTTGAGAACTTCCGGGGAAACGCTCTTCATCTTAAGAAGACGGAGCACGACTTCTTTTTTTGTATTGACATCCATGTAGTTTATGACGCCAGCAGCTTTTTTCGGATCAATCTGGGAAAGAACTATGGCCTGAATGCCAACGGGTTCTCCCGAAAGCAATGCATTTATCCTTTCAGGATTCAAATCAGAAAGATATTCGAATGGCTTTCCGTTCGTAAACACAAGGGTCTTGTTTATGATGTCCTGAGCCTTTACAGAACCGAATGATTTCGTAAGGATTTCACGGGCAGTCTCAACTCCACCTTCCTCACGGGCTTTGTCCATGAGTCCTTCGAATTCATCAAGAATTTCGGCAGCTTCCTCTGGAGTAATTTTCTTTATTGACGCAATTTCCGGTATTATTTTCTCAGTCTGAGCTTCAGAAAGATGCGGAAGTATCTTTGCAGCTTCATCAATTCCTATGAGAACAAGAAATTTTGCCACACGCCTGTATATGTTGTCTTTTTCATTTTTTGATGAAGAAACCTTTATGAGTCCGCCGCTGGTAAGTTTTTTGGCAGCTTCCTTGACATCTTCGGTATTCATGGATTTTTTCTTTTCATACCAGGTGCCGGTCTTGGCTGCAATCCTAGCCTTTTCCAAAGTATCTTCCTGGTCCTTGTTTTTTCTTTCAAAAATTGGTGCCGTAATTTTCTCAAAAACAGGGCTTCGGACTACACTTTCCTTTTTTTCAGCCTGGGGCTTTGAAGAAGCATCCTCATCCCTGTCCGAACTTTTTTTATATGCATTCATAAGGTATTCATTCAAATTCATGCATTCATTCTAAATTATATGTGATTTTTTTTCAATTATTGGAGTCATCAAAAAATTCAAGTTTTTTCATGATGCACGCAAGCCAGACAAAACGAAATCCGGGCAAAAGTGTCCTTAAATGCACAATGCATGGCAAGCGGCAAAATCTCAGTAAGAAGGGCCTTCCATGGCTTTCAAATCGCTTATCACGGAAGAAATGCGCGTAAGCTCACGGTCAAGAGTCTTTTTATAGTCAAGCGCTCCAGTAAATATCCTTTCACGCTCGTCTTCCCAATTCTGCAGCTGGGTTATGAAAAGAAATCGGAATTTTCCGGCATTTGCCTTCTCCGCCCAAAGGGACGCCTCCTGCCAGTATGCATAGCATGCCTTATAGTATGACTCGGCTTTCTGAAGGTTTCTAAGATATTCTTCTTTCCACGGGGCATCATAAAAACATGCGACTTTCTTGTCGTAAATCCTTCCGAGACGAAGATGCTGCTCGATGAGCTTCAAATTCAGATGCATCTGGAAAAGATACCTGTATTTTTCCCACTCAGCTTCATTCGCAATTCTTGCATATGCATAAAGCGGATTGCAGAAATCTGCCTGCACGGCCTTTTCAAGCCAATAAATGTTTTCAATGCAGTCATCCGGATTCAATTGATAATGGATGTGATACAGCTTCAGGAAATCTTCCTTGTACTTCACCATATATGCGCTTGATTTCACAGGAAATGCGACGCATACAAGAAATGAGAAAAAAAACAATCTGGCATAATGGAAAAAAAACTTCTTCACGCTTTGTTTATCGGAACAAGAATCAAAACTTTTATCAAAAAAAACTAAAATGCAAAAAAAACAATTTTTTCAGACTTCACTTTTATTTTTTTGTTTTTTCTGCTATAATAGTATAATTTTTCATCAGAAACATGAAATCAAAGATAGCAAAGACAATAGCCAGCATTTCGATTTTCATTCTCCTCATCACGATCATGATTTTTGTCATAAATCCATTGTACAAAAGAATCAACGGCACGATAAGGAATTATGAGGAAAAATTAGTCCTGTCAATAAGAAATTCCACAAATCTTGACATATCATACGATTCCATGGATCCGTCCATTTTCTCCAAAATACAGGCAAGGGGAATATGCATAACGGAAGCAGGCACAAAAAAAGAAATCCTTAAGATAAAAAAGGCATCAATAAAGTACAGCATGATGAAAATGCTCAAAAAGGACTATCAGCATGCATTTTCAAAAGTGACGATAACGGATGTCGATGCGGACTTAGATTCAGAAACGCTCGAAAAACTTGGAAGCAAATCTGAAAAAAAAGAGAAAAAAGAAGATGATTTCGGACACATCACGGAACAAAAACTTTCAGAAATAGAAAAAATGATAAGTGAAAACGCATTTCTCATTCCATTTGACGTCCAGGTGCAGAGGGTAAACTTAAAATACAGGGAAAAAAATGAAAAATACGCACTGTCACTCAGGGAAGTAAACTTCAAGAAAGACAAAAAAAATTCATCACTTTTCATATCGATAAACGGAAGCGCCATCACAAACCTGAGACAGTTCGGCTACAAGTCTGCGGGATTAGTTTTTTCCGTGGAAGGAAACATTCCAAGCTCAATACAAAACAGCTTTTTCAAAATCAGGATCGATGACAACAGGAAGGCACAGTATTCAGTAAGGAGAAACAATTTTCTCGTAAACTACAAAAACTCATCAGTTACGATAAGGCCAATACAGAGAAAATATCCTTTCAGCATATATGCATCGTACAAAATCATATCAAAAGACATTCATGCAACGCTAAGCTCAGAAAAATTCAATCCGCTTTCGCTCATAAGGGCACCTTATTACAACGGAGCCATAGAATTTTTCAGCGGTTCGCTCCTTACATCCGACCTTGCATTCAACATGAACCTGGGAACCCTGCTCTACTCATGGAGCGGCAGTGCTGCGGTTGATTTTTCAAAAAAGATTTCCGAAAAAGGGCAAAAACTGTCGATAAGCGCATCCGGCAACAACAATGACATATACATATCGTCGCTTGAGGCAGAAGGTGAATTCTTCCAGGGAACTTTCAGCGGCGAATTCAACATTCCAAACCTTCAGCCTTCGGGAATGATGAACCTTGAGCATTATGCATTCATGGGAAAGAGGAATCTTTCGTGCGAAGTTTTCTTCGAACCTACGGGAGCAAAAGAATTCATGATGTTCATACCGGAGCTGAATTTCGGCGGCATGGCATCATACACGGCATTCCAGGCATACATCACGCTCGGAAAACAGATAGAGCTTTCTTTTGAAACGCTAGATTATTCCCATTCGGAATATGAGACTCCGGGAAAAATAACAGGAGAAGCATCACTCCAGCTTGGAGACAACAAATTCCTTTCAGCCACGGCAACCCTTGACAATTTCTTTGTGGATACGGGACTCAAGACAGCGGCATTCTTTACTGACGTAAACGACGTATACGTGGGAAACAAGATTCAGACATTCAAGCCTTACATCTCGCATGTAGAGGCATATTTTTCAACGGACTTCAATGAATTTACGTACAACTCGCCTTTCACGCTTTTCGCAAACACTGAAAAAAGCAAGGAAATCGTCATCCTGTCATTCGACGGAAGCAACAATTCGCTCCAGCTTAGCAACATAGACCTGATTTTCGGAAACAATGCCATGAAGGCATCAGGCGGACTTGACTATTCTTCAAGGGAACAGCTTACGTTCTTCACCGACCTAAACGTAAATTCCATGCCATACACGCTGAACGGAAACTACACATACGGAAAATGGCTCAACATAACGGGAAACTATGGACTTGACGTTGCAATAAACTTTGACAGCATGATGAACGGCACAATCAGATTCGACAGCTTCCCGATTTCAAGCGGAAAATACACGGCTGCATTTTCACTCGACTCGGTATTTGAATACGAAAACACAAAATCATGGAATGCATTCATATCAGATTTCAGGATTTCTGAAATTACGGAAAACTTGAGGTCAAAACCAGTATTCTCACTTTCAGGCGAACTCAACCAGAGCGCACTCATAGCATCAAGCATTTCATATGCGGACAGCATGACATCACTTTCGGGCGAAGGATATGCACTTTGGAACATGGAATCTTCGGTTTTTGACTATGCAAGCGTAAATTTCAACATGGCTTCACAAATTTCTGGAGAAATGCTAAATGCGGCAATTGAAATAACAAATCCGGTAAAAAAGAAATTTGACACGCTGAATCCCCAAAAAGACATTTTCTTCAATTCTGAAATAAATCTTGAAAAGTATCCTTTCGGAAGGTTCTTTGCAGGACAGACAGAAAACGACACCATTTCAGCAACAATAAGCGCAAACGGAACGGTGGAAAACCCGTACATTGCAGTAAACATAAGGGAGTCATCATTCGCGGCAGGAGGAAAAAAAGTCCATGCAGTGCTTGAAGCTTCATATCTTGAAAACATGCTCAACATATCGAACAGTTCAGTTTCATGGGGAAACATAACGCTAAAAGACATAGCGACAAGCATCAACATCGGAGAATTTTCAGGAGAGGCCTCGCTGGACTTGCAGACAAAAATCAAGGACATGGATTATGGATTCAAAATGAATTTCCTTCTCTCAAACCTTTCCGGAAAATCGGAAAACTTTTTGCCTGAGGCATATTCAATAGAAATGGAATGCACCGAAATCATGGATGCAAATGAAGGGCGAAGGGACAAGGCTTCAAAAAAGACAATTCTCGGAAAAGATCCAATCCACGTTTCCCTTTTAAGAAGTCCAGGCCGATTTGACCTCATGACGGACGAACATATCGGTGCATACGGAGAACTTCTCGACAACGGCAAGGTTTCATTGAGCGTGGAAAAGACAAAACCGCTTCGCTTCAACATGAACGGAATCATAAAGGAAAACAAGATCAACATCGATGTGGAAAACATTTTCTGCGATCTTGGACATTTTTCCCATCTTTTCAATTCAGATTACCTTACGGTATACAATGCGAATCTCGAAGGAAACCTCAACCTGTCAGGCATAATTTCAGATCCGGATCTTGACGGAAGGCTTGTTGCATACGACGTGGACTTCAACATGCCGCAATTTGTCACGGAACATCTTAAGACTGATGAATTTCACGTAGATTTTTCCCAGGACGAGCTTTCAATTCCACAGACTTATTTTACGGTTGGAAGCGGAAAACTTTCACTCGATGCATTCATCTCACTCAACAGATGGACGCTTGAAACGCTTTCCGTCAACCTTGAAACGAAAAAGCGAAAAGACATTCCGATTGACTCAAAGGTATCTTATTTCAGGATAAACGGATATACGGGTCTTGACGTAAATCTTTTGATGGAAAACAATGAAGTGTCCGTTACAGGCTCTGTGGGCCTCAGGGATGCGGAACTTTCGCTCAACATGGATTTTTCAGGAGACAAGACACCATCATCTGCGGGAAGCAGTTCTGACAACATGGATTTTTCGATTGACATGGACTTCTTCATCGGAAAAAAAGTGCAGGTCATAATAAATCCGCTTCTAAGGAGCCTTGTGGCCCCGTCGACGCCTATTTCCGTGACGGCAGACTCTTCAACGGGACTTTGGAGCGTAAGGGGAGACATTGTACTTCGAGGAGGAGAAGTATCTTACCTGAGCCGAAACTTTTATCTGAAGCAAGGTCGACTCATACTGAACGAAACGCAAAACAGCTTTGACCCAATAGTAACGCTTCGTGCGGAAACGCGTGAACACGACCTTAACGGAGACCCTGTGACGATCAGCCTTTCGGCAATAAACCAGAATGTGTCCAAATTCAACGCAATACTTTCATCAACACCTGCAAAATCGGAAAATGAAATCATGGAAATACTCGGACAGATAGCAAAAGGCGATACGTCATCTGCAAGCAACCTTCTTGTAGCCGGAATCGACTATGGAGTTCAGGTTACTTTGCTAAGAAAATTGGAAACAGCATTGCGTGATTTGTGTAATTTTGATATATTCTCTGTCAGGACAACAATTCTGCAAAATACAATCATGCAGAACATGGAAAAAAACAATTCTGCCGAAAATAATTCAGTTGTAAGTAACTTGTTTGGCAATTCGACTGTTTATATCGGTAAATACTTTGGAAACGACATTTATTTTGATGCCCTTTTCCATTGGTCCTTTGATGAAAAGAAATCGGATTCTTCCGGATCTTCTTCAAATCAGGGAATAATATTCCACCCGGAGCTTGGACTTGAATTTGATGCACCGTTCGCAGACATAAGGTGGGGTTTTGCACCGGACTTTGAGGAAAATTTCCTTCAGTCATGGACAACCCAATCCACCTCACTGACACTGTCGTGGCATCTTGAACTATAGAAGAATTTTGAAAATCAGTCTGATTTCCAGGATTTTTCATCGGGTCAAATGTACTTGTTCATTCAAGGCATTACGCCCAAATACTTAAAGTGGACTTAAAAAATGTCTACATTTACAAAAAAAAGGATTTTATTATGTGTACAAAGCGATTTGGACAGACAGTTTTTGCAATTTTGATCATGACAGTAATTTCTGTCTTTCAGGCCCATTCACAGTCAGGTGAAGACGACTGGTATTACGGAAAACCAATAAAGAACATTGTCTTTGCAAATCTTAAAAACGTAAAGGATACCGATCTTGAAGGCGTCACAAGCAAGTACATTGCAATGGAGTTTTCAGATGACATCGTAACGGAGCTTTATTCAAGAATTGATGCGCTTGAATATTTTGACGACATAGAAATTTCTGCCGCACGCGGAAAAGATGACGGAAAAACGGTAAATGTCATTGTCAACGTAATAGAAAAACCTGTCGTTACAAAAATAACATTTGCAGGAAACCATCAGCTCAGGGATTCGGACTTAAAGACAAAAACTTCACTCAAGCTGAACGATGTCTTCATGGAATCAAAACTTTCAGCTGATGAGAGAAGCATAAGGAACTATTATATAGAAAAAGGATTCACAAAAGCATCTGTCGTAGTTTCTTATGACCAGAAAGATTCAGGAATCTACATAAGATATGACATTGAGGAAGGAAAAAAATCTATAGTAAAAGAAATTCGATTTGCAGGAAACTTGGTAATTTCATCAAGAACGCTCAAGAAAAAGCTTTCGCTCAAGGAATCGGGTCTTTTTTCAAAAGGTGCATACCAGGAATCAACGCTTTCTGCAGATTCAAGGGCTATCCTCACATATTATCGGAACAGGGGATATGCAGACGCAAAAGTAATCAATGTAAATCAGGAAACTTCATACAACGAAAAAAAACTCAGGGAAGAAATCATAATCACATTTGAGATTTTTGAAGGAGAACAGTATACTTTCGGAGGATTGACATTTGAAGGAAACAAGGTATTTCCTACAAGCCAACTGGAAAAACTTGTAAAGCTCAAGAAAGATTCCATCTATAATGAGACAAAATTCCAGGAATCAAAGGCTGCTGTCCAGAACCTTTACTACGAAAACGGATATACAGCAAACAGATTTACCGACAACATGCAAAAAGATGCGGAACTCAGGGTGATATCATATACGCTCACAATTGACGAAAACATCAGAAGCCACATAGAAAATGTCCTCATAAAAGGAAATGAAAAAACAAAAGATTATGTCATCAGGCGAGAAATTCCAATTGACAACGGTGACATTTTCTCAAATTCAAAGATTTCAAACGGAATGAGAAACCTCTACAACTTGCAGTTTTTCTCTGCCGTAACACCTGAAATACTACAGGGTTCTGAAGAAAACCTTGTAGACATCGTATTCAACGTGGAAGAACAGAGCACGACATCTCTTGATTTCGGTTTCACATTCAGCGGCGTATCGGATCCTGATGACTTCCCTGTCGCACTTTATGCAAAGCTTCAGGATTCAAACCTTTTCGGAGAAGGAAAATCGGCATCCGTAAGCACGACTCTTTCAACGGACGAGCAGTCTTTTTCCGTAGGATACGGACAGAACTGGACATTTGGAAAGCCTATCAGCACAAACGTGTCCTTGAGCTACACGCATTCAAATCCATATGCGCTCAGAGCCAAGATTTTGCCTTCAGGAGACATGGATCAGGATTACTACTACATGCAATATGAGCAAAACGAATTCGGCTTTTCATATTCAATGGGCCACAGATGGACTCCAAACTTTGCAATCCTTACGGTTTCAGGCGGACTTTCCACAAGCCTCATCAACAACATTTACGATTCAGGACTCTGGATTCCTTACGACTCGGCAATCAGCCAGTATCAGGACAACTGGGAACCAAGGAATTCCATATGGACCGCATTCTCAGCTGACGGAAGAAACATCAACTACGATCCTTCCAAAGGTTGGTTTGCAAGCCAGAGATTCACATGGTACGGACTCATAAAGAAAGACACTTTCTCATTTGCTCCAGAATGGGGTGAAAAAGAATTCTATTTGAGGACAGATACAAAACTTGAAAAATACTTTACGCTCCTGGATCTTCCTGTAACGGAAACATGGTCGTTCAGGTCGGTTCTCGCTGCATATTCGGGACTTTCATTCCAGCTTCCAGCAAACGGAACCGTAATCAAGAGAAACAACCAGCTTTACATAGACGGTATGTTCACAGGAAGGGGATGGACCATATACAACACAAACGAAGGACGCGGAAAAGCATTGTGGGTAAATGCACTTGAGCTGAGATTCCCTGTACTGACAGGACTTTTGTCATTCGACATTTGGGGAGATGCGGTTGCAATCAAGGATGAGCCAAAAGATCTTTTCTCAAACCTTACGGAAGAGGACTGGTACTTCAGTTTCGGACCAAGCATCCGATTCACGATACAGCAGTTCCCTTTGAGGCTTCTTTTTGCAAATACATTCAAGATGCGTGACGGAAACATCGTATTTGTTGACGGAGACGGAGACGGTGACTACAACTGGACGGACAACTTCAGGTTTGTTCTTTCATTCAACATGACAAACAGATAGTACTACAAAAAACAAAAGTTTTTCGCGGTGCATAACTTACAGATAAAAGAGGATTATCATGAAAATTAAGACATTTATTTTGGCAGGACTGATTCTTTCATGCTCAATGGCAGGCTCATTTGCACAGCAGATTACAAAATTCGCCATTGTTGACACGGCAAAAGTATATCAGGCATATTTCAGGAATTCTGCTCCTGTCAGAAACTATGAAAACAAAAAGGCTGCGTTTCAGGCAGAAGTCGACAAGATGGTTGCTGAACTCCAGTCTTTGAATGACAAAAAAATCGAGGCAAAAAGAAGCGGAAACGAGACTGAGGTCATAAAGATAGAAACCCAGATTGCAAAGAAAAGCGAATTTCTTACGGAATTTACAAACGCAAAGAATACTGAACTTGAATCACTGAAAAAATCACTTCAGGAAAACAATGCATTTTACAAAAAGCTTTATGATACAATTGCCCGCATTGCAGAATCAGGCGGTTACAGCATGATCCTAAACCTGCAGGAATCAAATTCCGTTTTGTGGTACAGCCCTTCCGTAGACATCACGGAACAGGTTATCTCTCAGCTGGGACTTTAATTTCATGTCAGAAGAAGTAACACCTGTCTTTGCCCAATATTTAAGCTTGAAATCGGAACATCCGGGCGAAGTCCTTTTTTTCCGACTGGGTGATTTTTACGAGATGTTCAATGATGATGCCGTTGAGGTATCAAAAATCCTGAACCTTACACTCACGCATCGCGCAGGCAATCCCATGTGCGGAATTCCCTATCATGCCGCCAAAATATATATCGCGCGTCTTTTGCGTGTGGGAAAAAAAATTGCCATAGCAGAACAGATTGGAGAAATTGCGAAAAAGGGCCTTACTGAAAGAAAAGTCATAGAGGTAATAACTCCGGGAACCGCATGCGAAACTGAATATCTGAATGGAGGTGCAAACAATTTTCTTGCATCCGCATGCATAGTGAAAAACACAGTTGCATTTTCATACATAGACATAACCACAGGCGAATTCAAGGCTACAAGTTTCCCCCTGGACACGCTTTCCGAAAACCTGCCAAAGGAATTCGGCCGCGTAAGTCCACGGGAAATACTTCTTCCATCCAGCATGAAAGACAACAGTTTCGTCCAGAAATCACTGGAAACGCTTTCAAACATTTCGGTATCCTATTATCCGGACTGGAATTTCAATGCGGAAACGGCATACAATCTTCTGACAAAACAGTTCCAGACGGCAAACCTGAAATCATTTTCACTTACAAAAGAAAGTCCTGAAATAATCCCGGCAGGATTCCTTTTGGACTATATCGCAAAAAATGCCAATGCAGAAAATCCGCATGTATCAGAAATTTCAGTTTACAATGATTCAGAATATGTAATAATCGATGATTCCTCAAGAAGAAACCTTGAAATAATCTCAAACATCAGGGACGGCTCGTCACAGTTTACGTTGCTTGAATGCGTAAACAATACAAAAACAGCCATGGGAGGAAGACTCATAAGGGAGTGGCTTTCATTTCCGCTCACAGACATAGAAAAAATCAACAAAAGGCTTTCGCATACAGAAGCATTTGCATCAGACATTTCGCTGCTCAAATCAACAAGAGACAAGCTTAACGGCATACTTGACATAGAACGCCTTGCTGCTCGAATTGCAATGGACAGGGCACATGCAAAAGACCTTCAGGCACTGAGGCAAAGCATTTCATTGTGGCTTACGGCACTTGAGACACTGTCGGAAGGCACATTCATTTTCTCAGAAACAGACACGGCAGTAAAAATTGCAGAACTCATACAAAACTCAATTCTTGACGATCCTGCGACAACATACGTGGAAGGAAGAATCATAAGGGACGGTTGGTCAGAAGATCTTGACCACTGGAGAAACGTACAGAAAAATTTTCATGAAATTCTTGAAGAATATCTGGAAGAAGAAAAGGAAAAGACTGGAATTCCAAACCTCAAGATAAAAAGCAACGGCAACATGGGATACTACATTGAAGTCACGAGGGGCAAAATGGATATGGTTCCTCCCCATTTCATCATGAGAAGGACTCTTGTCAACGCAGACAGATATACGACAGAAAAACTTCAGGAATTGGAAAAAGATTTGAATGAGTCTGGAGCACGAATTCTAGAGCTTGAACACGATCTTTTCATTGAAGTAAGGAATGAATTGAAGAAATATGTCCTGTATCTCCAGAAAATGGCACAGGAAATAGCATATGTGGATGTTACAAGCGCATTTGCAGAATCGGCGGTAATGCACGGATGGACAAAACCTGAACTTTTAAAAGGAAACAGGGTTTTTGACGTGGAAAACGGAAGGCACCCAGTTGTGGAACTTCATCTTCCAAAAGGAGAATTTGTGCCAAACAGCCTTGCACTTTGTTCCGGCCAAAAAGGCCAAGATGAGTCATTCGCACTCATAACAGGTCCAAACATGGCGGGAAAAAGCACATTTCTGAGGCAAAATGCACTCATAACGCTTCTTGCACAGACAGGAAGTTATGTACCTGCATCAAAAGCCGTCATAGGAATTGCAGACCGAATATTCTGCCGAGTCGGGGCATCAGACAACCTTGCACGCGGAGAATCCACTTTTCTTGTGGAAATGACAGAGACTGCAAGAATTTTAAGAAGCGCGACAGAAAGCTCTCTTGTCATCATGGATGAAGTCGGCAGGGGTACAAGCACGGAAGACGGACTTTCCATAGCATGGGCGGTAAGCGAATATCTTCTAAACGAAATAAAATGCAGGACATTGTTTGCAACGCACTATCACGAGCTCACAAGGCTTGAGCATCCAAGTGTAAGAAACCTCTGCATGGCGGTAAAGGAAAATGAAAAAGGCATCGTATTCCTGAGGAAAGTCATAAGCGGATCAAGCGCAAACAGTTACGGAATTCATGTGGCAAATCTTGCTGGAGTTCCAAAAGAAGTCATAGAAAGGGCATCTGAAATTCTCTGCGGAATTCAGGACAAGTCTCCAGAAAAAACATCAATACCAGAGACAAAGACAGAAAGCTTACGAGAAGCAAAAAAGAAAGAATCGCTCGACGGATTTCTGTTCAGCGAAGAGGAAATGGTCGTAAATGAAATTCTTTCAATTGACACCGACAACCTGACACCAATGCAGGCCCTGCAGAATATCTCCAGATGGAAAAAAGAACTCATGAACCAGCAGTAATGGCTTGGCATCATCAAATGCTACAAAACCTTGAAGTCAACACCGTTTCTTGAATTGAATACCTTTATGCGGCACTCTTCCATGGTCACATTCTCGACAAAACCGTGAATGTCCGTGGAACAGTACGAAAGCAAATCATCAGGATTATAGGAAGTTTCCAAAATCTCGTCTTCACCGCCGCAAGACACGCGTGAAAGGGCGCCATTGAGGCGTACGATGTCTTTTACGGCAACAAGATACCTGTCCTTCTGCTTTTCAGAAAATTTCTGAGAAAGAAAAAGAAGCTGAAGTTTTTCAATATCGGAATGCAAAGCCTTCTCAAAATCAAATCCGCTCTCAAACGAACAGCTGTTGCACTGCTGAAATTCCTCAAAATCGGCAAAAAAAGATGACGCGTTTATCTTGAGCACAGACAAAATGGAATTGAACCATGTAACTGCCCTACCTTCCGTATAAAAAACATTGCAGGCAAACGCAATACCCTTGGCAAAATCAATGTCCTTTGATGAAAAAACACCTGTCGGAGACGGAATGTCATAAGCTCCGTCAAACTGATGAAAATTAATATGGTTCGGAAAAAGTGATACCGCAAAATCAAGACGATCCCGAAAAAGCTTAAACGTGTCATTTTTCTGAACCGCAAAATCAATGTCAAATCCAAACACAAGCCCCGCATCATTAAGAAGATTCGCCTTTGAAGAATAAACTTTCTTGTCAAAAAGAAGCTTTCCGTTCTTTTCCGTGCCGGAAAGAGGCATGTCAAGCGAAACATAGATGTCTGAAAGTTCGGAAACAAGCTCGCGGTCTATAATGGACGGAACAATTTTAAGCGAAAGAAACAGATCGGGACAATGTTTTTTTATAAGCCTTGCAAGATTCAATATGCCTGACTTGTTTTTCGAAAAAGCCTCATCATGCAAAGAAAGCTCCGTTATGCCTTTTGACGCAAAATCAGGCAATTCGGAAAAAATCTGTTCTATGGAAAAATCAAATGTCTTCATCAAAATCCAATAAGAGACCCCTAAAAATTGCAAAATACAGGGGCAACTTCAAAAGAGCGATGTTACAAGACTTGGAAGTTCAAGACCTGAAACTCGTCGGACATCTAAAAACCATCTTAAAGATGCCCATATATTAAGGATGATTTCAAAAACACCGAAACCAGGCATTTTCAAAATTCATCCGTTAAATTCATGAACTGCACAAAAGAAATCTGTCCGTTCATCAAAGAATCGGAACATTCTTTTCAGCACATTCCCTGAGCATGTCATCAGGCCAAGTGCTTACCTGAATTTCTCCAATATGAGCCTTTCTCAGGAAGAACATGCAGAGTCTCGACTGACCTATTCCTCCACCCAAAGTCTGCTTGAGTTCCCCGTTCAAGAGCATCCTGTGGAAATCAAGATTTGCGCGTTCCATGCAGTTTCTTTCCTCAAGCTGTGCCTTAAGGCTTTCAGGGCTTACACGCACACCCATGGAAGAAAGTTCGAGAGAAGATTCAAGAACTGGATTCCATACAAGAAGGTCACCGTTAAGACCCGTGTGTCCGTCTGAAGTTTTCGTAATCCAGTCATCATAGTCAGGAGCACGTCCGTCATGGCTTTCACCGCCTAAAAGTTTTGCACCGATGCCAATGATGAATACGGCCCCGTACTTTTTGGCGGCAATGTTTTCCCTCTCCTTTGAAGTAAGGTTCGGATATTCCTTATAAAGATCTTCCGCATACACAAAAGTTATGTGTTCAGGCAAAATCGGCTCAATTTTCTCATATCTGTCATAGATGAAAAATTCCGCACGCTTGAGGCACCTGTAAATTTTCCTTACAACATCCTTGAGGTACTCAATGTTGCGGTCTTCAGGGGAAATGCACAATTCCCAGTCCCACTGGTCTACATAAAGAGAGTGTATGTTGTCAAGCTCTTCGTCTGCACGAATTGCATTCATGTCTGTATATATGCCAAATCCGGGATTCAGATCAAGCTCCGTAACCTTGAGTCTTTTCCATTTTGCAAGAGAATGAACAATCTCAAGCTGAGTCTCATTCATATCCTTTACGGGAAACCTTACAGGACGCTCAATTCCGTTCAAATCATCATTGAGACCCTTTCCAGACTTTACGAAAAGAGGTGCCGTAACACGAGTAAGGCTTAGGTCGGTGGAAAGCGCCATCTGAAAAAAATCCTTCAAAAGGATAATGGCCTTTTCTGTTTTCTTTACACTTAAAACCGGTGAATAATCCTGAGGAATAAATAACTTTGACATAGAAATCTCCCAAATTTTCGTGTGACATTATATCAAAAAACACAACCGTATTCAAGAAATAAAATTCCGAGCAAACAGTTTCTCAAAAAAAAAATCCAAACCGCAAAAAGATTTTCATCGCGGCAAATGCATGAAAAAAAAGGCAATACGGTCAGCATGAAACGAGAACAAAGACTGATTGAACTCATTTGAAGTAAACGCTATAATCAACCCCATGAATGCTGCATCTAAAATCAATTTGAAATTTCCCAAAAACTCAGGTTTTGACAAAACAGAGATAACAATTTATGGCGGCGAGGCAAACCTTGTAAAGCTGTTCTATGGTCATGACGCAAAAAAAACGCGGGTCCTTTTCGTAACCGACACAAACGTAGCGTCACTTGAATGCATGAAAAGCTTCATCTCCCACGTTGAAAAACAGGACAAGGACAAACTTCTCATCCTGCAGTCAGGAGAAAGTTACAAGACGATGGATTCCGTTTTGGCAATCGTAAAAAAGGCACTTGACTGCAACTTTAACAGAAACTGCATGTTTGTAGGCATTGGAGGCGGAGTCATTACGGACATGACTGCATTTGCCGCAAGCATATTCAAGCGTGGAGTTGACGTGGAATTCGTTCCTACGACGCTTCTTTGTGATGTGGACGCAAGCATCGGCGGAAAAACTGGATGCGACTTCGACACATACAAGAACATGACGGGCACATTCTATCCCGCAAAAAAAATCCACATGTTTCCGAGCTTCATAAAAACGCTGCCAGAAAAAGAATACATATCAGGACTTTCGGAGGCCATAAAGACAGCCTTTCTTTTCAATGAAAAACTCGTTGGAATTTTCCGTGAAAAAAAAGAACTGATAATGAAAAGGGATGAAGGTCTTTTGATGACAATCATAGCAGAATGCGCACGTGAAAAATGCAGGATAGTCCACAAGGATTTCCGTGAAAAAAACATGCGTGCGTTCCTGAACTACGGACATACGTTCGGCCATGCTGCAGAAAGCATCCTTGGACTTGGAAAAATAACACACGGAGAAGGAGTTGCATGGGGAATGGGACGTGCACTGGAACTTTCAAAAAAACTCTCGCTATGCACTGAAGAATTCTCTGGAAAATGCATGGAAATTCTTGATTCCTACGGATACAGAACAACTGCACTAGACGAAAACCTTAAAGAAAAACTCATAGAGGCAATGCACAAGGACAAGAAAAACAATTCATCCAAAACCCGAGTGATATTACAGGCAAAAAAACAGAAAACAATCATAAGGGAAGTTTCTGACGAAGACTTGAGGAATGTATTATGACAGACACGGAACATTATTTTGACTGGGCGGCAACAGCACCGCAGGACAAGGAAATATTGAGGGAATCGCTTGAGCTTTCAATGGAACACTGGGGAAATCCATCGAGCATACATGAAGCCGGAACTGATGCAAGAAAAATACTCGACGAGGCAAGAGCATCATGCGCAAAAACGCTTGGCATTCCAGAATCGACAGTCTATTTCACGTCAGGAGGAACTGAAGGCGACCACATACCTCTTCTTTCAGTCCTCACAAGGCCGCAAAAAGGTTCCGTAATCATAAGCGCAATAGAACACTCTGCCCTCACCCAGATGGCCAAAATGATGGAAAACACGGGCTGGAAAGTCATTACAGTAAATCCAAACAGGGACGGATTCATCACACCGGACGCAGTTGCAGAAAAAATCGAAAGCGACACGGCATTCATTTCCGTAATGGCAGTAAACAACGAAACAGGCGCAATACAACCAATATATGAAATTGCGGACGCCATATTGGAAAAAACAAAAGGCAAGAGAAAACCTTTCTTCCACGTAGACTGCGTTCAGGCAGCCGGAAAGATACCGCTTGACCTGAACCACAATGGCATAGACAGCGCATCATTCAGCGCACATAAAATTTCAGGACCACGGGGAATCGGAATACTGTACCTTTTAAAGGAAATCAATTCATTCCTAAAAGGCGGAGGTCAGGAAAAAAACATCAGAAGCGGTACAGAAAACCTTTTCGGAGCCATAGCATTTTCAAAAGTCCTTGAAAAATATTACATATCGGAAAAAAATCCATCATCCATGGAAAAATTCAAGACTCAAAAGGCAAACACGATTGACTTCATAAAGGAACTTGCAAACACAGACGGATGCACGATAATACCCCACACAAGGGCAGACGGACAGCACGAAGATTATTTTTCACCATTCGTAGTGCAGGCATCCTTTCCTGGAATTCCTGGGCAAGTCATGGAAAGGGCATTAAGCTCAAAGGGATTTTACATATCAACAGGAAGCGCATGTTCTGCAAAGTCCCACGCAAGGCCGATTCTTGACGCAATGAACATTTCTGCAAAAGAAAAAGAAAGTGCGGTAAGATTCAGCTTTGGCCAGACCACGACAAAAAAGGCAATGGACGATCTTGTTTCTGCCATAAGGGAAATCAGGAAGACATTCAGCTGAAAGACAAATCACTATCAGGCAAAAAGTTTCTGCATGAAAGCCTTGAACCAAACATTTTTCAAATTCCAGACTTTCATGCATTTTTTTTTCATTTTTTAGCGTACATCATATAGACACGCTAAGATAAAAATGATATACTAAATTTTATACTCAGTTGAATCTGCATATTCTGCAGAATATTAAAATCAGTTTTATTTTTAGGGAAGGACAAAATGGGAATTCGTGGAGAACTTTACACCAATCAGGTAAATTTGGACAATCGTTCATATTATTTCAACGTAAAAGAAAACCGCAACGGTGATGTATTCCTGCAGCTTGTTGAAAGCAAAATCAAGGACGGAGAAGATTCAAGACGCGACATAGTTATTTTTGCAGACGATCTTCAGAAATTTTTCGGAGGCATGGATGATGCCTTGAAATTCATCGAAAAGACACAAAAAGAAAGAGCAAAGCTTCGTGCAGAAAAAAAGGCAGCCAAGGAAGCAAAATACGGTGCGGGCGGATACAAAAAGGATGATGACAAGTCATCAAAGAAAGTATACAGAAGAAAGGGTGAAAGCCGTCTCGTTGCAGAAAAAAGGGCTGAAAAAGAAAGCAGATCATCAGGAAGGATTCACGTCGTTTCTAAAAGAAATTCTGAAGCAACTGAATACTGAGCATGAGTGCACCTCTGACAAACTCTTTTTAGAGATGCACATAAAAATTCAAAAAGACAGGAAATCCCTGAAAACAAAGCTTTTTTGGGATTCCGTCTAGTCTAAATTCTGCATTTCTGATAAACTGGTTTCATGCTGCTAAAAGATTTAAAAGCCGGTCAATCAGGAAAGATTATTACGGTTGGTGGTGAAGGTGCCCTTCGTCAGCATCTTCTTGACATGGGACTTATTCCGGGTGCAGATGTTACGCTTGTGAAATTCGCACCAATGGGAGACCCTGCCGAAATCAGAATACATGGTTATGAGCTTACAGTCAGGCTTGAAGAGCTTGCAAAAATAGAAGTGGAACAAAACATCAAGCCTGAAGAAGAAAAGCCCATACATGTACTAAAGATAATTCCACATCCGGGACTTGGAGAAGGCGGAAGATATCACTGCGGCCACAATGGAGTACTTCTGCCAGAAAACCAGACAATCACTTTTGCGCTTGCAGGAAACCAGAACTGCGGAAAAACAACGCTTTTCAACCTGCTTACGGGTTCATCCCAGCACGTGGGAAATTTTCCAGGCGTAACTGTCGACAAAAAACAGGGTCAAATCAAAAACACAAAAAACACACTCATTACGGATCTTCCTGGAATCTACTCAATGTCACCCTACTCGACTGAAGAAATAGTCACCAGGGAATTCATCCTAAACGAAAAACCAAAATGCATAATAAACATAGTTGATGCAACAAACATAGAACGAAACCTATATCTTTCAATGCAGCTTATGGAACTCGGAATTCCAATGGTCATAGCACTCAACATGATGGATGAGGTACACAAAAACGGTGGCTCCATCAGGGTAAACAAAATGGAAAACATGCTTGGACTTCCTGTAATACCGATTTCAGCTTACAAAAATGAAGGAATAGACGAGCTTTTGGAACATGCACTCCACATTGCAAGATATCAGGAAAAACCATGCGTTCAGGATTTCTGCAATACAAAAAACTCAAAGGAAGCAGCCATACACAGATGCATACATTCCATAATGCACCTCATATTCGATCATGCGGAATATGCCGACATTCCGCTTAGATTCGCGGCATGCAAACTCATAGAAGGCGATGAAAGGATAATAGAAAGGCTTGTGCTTGATGAAAATGAACTTGAAATGATTGAGCACATCATCATACAGATGGAAAAGGAAAGCGGCATGGACAGAAATGCCTGCATAGCCGACATGAGGTTCAATTTCATAAAAAACGTATGCAGCCAGACTGTCGTAAAGGCAAAAGAAAGCGTGGAACATGCAAGAAGCCGAAAAATCGACAAAATTCTGACCGGAAAATATACGGCAATACCTTCATTCCTTGCCATAATGTGCATGGTATTCCTGCTTACGTTCAACGTATTTGGAGCATTCCTGCAGCACATGCTTGAAATTGGAATTGATTTCGCCACACAGAAAACAGACAATCTTCTTTCAAGCCTCAACGTAAACGAATCACTGCACTCCCTCATAATAGACGGAATATTTTCAGGCGTTGGAAGCGTATTGAGTTTCCTGCCGATCATAGTCGTGCTTTTCTTCTTTCTCTCAATGCTTGAAGACTCAGGATACATTGCGAGGGTTGCGTTCGTCATGGACAAGCTTTTAAGGAAAACCGGACTTTCAGGCAGAAGCATAGTGCCGCTTTTGATTGGATTCGGATGCACAGTACCTGCAATAATGGCAAGCAGAACACTTGCATCAGAAAGAGACAGAAAGATGACCATACTTCTTACCCCGTTCATGAGCTGTTCCGCAAAACTTCCGGTTTATGCCTTTTTTTCAAATGCATTTTTTCCAGACCACGCAATGCTTGCAATGTCGGCTCTTTACGTCATAGGAATAATCACGGGAACAGTCACGGCGCTTGTCATGAAAAAAACAATTTTCAGGGGAAAACCGATACCTTTTGTAATGGAACTTCCAAATTACAGGATACCAAGCCTGAAAAACGTAAGTCTTCTCCTGTGGGAAAAAGCAAAGGATTTTTTGCAGAAAGCATTCACGGTAATCTTTTCCGCATCAATCATCATATGGATTTTGCAGACATTCGATTTCAAATTCAACATGGTTTCCGATTCATCAGAGAGCATGCTTGCATCAATCGCAAGCTTGATATCTCCGGTTTTTGAGCCGCTTGGATTCGGTGACTGGAGAATATGCACGTCGCTGATAACCGGTTTCATGGCAAAAGAAAGCGTAGTTTCCACCCTTACCGTACTTCTGGGCCAAACATCCATACAGACAATTCTTACACCGGCATCGGCATTCTGCCTTACTGTATTCTGCCTTTTATACATTCCGTGCGTTGCGTCAATTGCAGCCATAAAAAGGGAACTTGGAGCAAAATGGGCCGGCGTCGTAATAGTTTCTCAATGTACAATAGCATGGATTGTATCATTTGCATTTCATATCATATTGAGTTTATAAAAAAATCCGAAATGCACATCATGTACGAAAGCCGTCTGCCAGACTAAAAATCAAAAAAAGACAGCCTGCTTTTTACGGGCAAGCTGTCTTTAAATTTTTAACTCTTGAAAAAAATCCAAGTGTATTTTATATTCGAATTATAAACAGTAACTGTTAGTTGCAAGCGAGAAATTCGCATTAATCTTTTTACCGCAGCCTACTGAATTTACAGAAAGAACTTCACACGCTCGCTTTTACAAAAAACTCCAAGTTCACTTTGGGCAGAACACTTTCTGAAAATCCAGCCCAGTGCGGGTGTCCACATAACTTGCATTTAAACCGCAAAAAAAGCGGTTTTCTGCGAAGCAGAAAATTGCGGAAGAAGTGCGACTGTCGAGCGTAAAGCGAGCAGCACTTCTGCAGCAAAGACTTTTTTGTCGGCTTTGAAAACTGTGTTATGTGTTTTTACTTTGCAAATGCCACTTCCATATGTTTCTTTTCTTTTACACATTCAAGAAGATAGTAATTGATAATATTCTGATATGGCATTCCTGTTTCTTCAGCCATTTTTTTGAAATAATCAATTACCTGTTCATCAAGGCGGATTGTTATCTGCTGCTTAAGTTTTCCATCATAAGGATTTTTTCTTGCATTTGAAAAATCGTATTCTTCTCTCATTTTAATTTTCTCCATACTGTTTCTTTTCATTTGTCGTTGCTTTTCGTGCTGAAATGATTCTGATTACTTCATCATTTTCACGATAACAATGACAAACCACCAATACTTTAGATCTATTACTGATTCCTAAAATAATAAATCTATCCTCTTCAGCAGAATGATCAGGATCTGCAATTAATTTTGCATTCGGATCATAAAAAACAGTTTTCGCTTCTTCAAAAGAAACATCATGCTTTTTAGATTTGTTTCTGCTTTTTCCAAATCCCATTCAAATTTTATTTCCATAATTATATTATAATTATAACTTACTTATTTTGTCAAATAAAAAGCACGGCTTGACCGTGCTTTAGTTCAATTCAATTTTTAAGCAAGCTGACTTGGTGAAAAAAAATATTCCTTTAGATTTTATCACCAAGCGACTATTTCTCCATTTTCACAATACAATGGAAATGTAATATTCTTAAAAAACTTTATATGACTTGGTAAAGTTTGTCCTATATAATGTTTTACTTCTGCTTGATTAGAAATATCATCTCCTTCAAATCCATATCTTTTTAATAAACTCTCATTTGACGGCATAATTTTTTTTAGATTTGGAGAATCTTCAATTATTTGCCAACCTTTTTCATTTGGTTTCGCAACAATCAGAATCTTTTTATAAGCATCTACACCAATTACAAAATTTGTACCATTAGCTTTAGAAACATTTGGGATTTCCCAATATTTACAAACACAATCTAATAATGTTTTTCGATAAGGTTTTCCTTCAGCTAACTCATTGATTGACTTTTTAAGATAACAAATCAAAACTTTCTTTCCCTCAAAAGTTGCAATACTCATTTTCTCCTCCTCGTGCACCTGAGGTGCATCCGCCTAACATCGTATATCTCAACAACTGGTAACGAATCAATCAATTCTGATAACTCACCTGCTGATAATAAGGCATATACTGATTCATTGTCTGTAACCACATTTTTTTTATATTTCCAAAAACTTAAATCACGTGCCATTATTTCCCAATCTCCTGTATTTTTTCTTTGTCATTTATTCTTTTTATAAATTCTTCAAATGTACCTACAGTACTTTTAAATTCATCACAATATTTTTCAAGAACATCATTTACAGAATAATTTCCTAACATAATAGCCAACGCCAAAAAATACCATTCCTGCTTAAAAACCAACCAATTTATGATAGATTTATCATCAGTATAAAGTTTGCTTTGAAGTTTTTTATAAGTATCAATATCATCAAAAATATGCAAACAATATGTTTCAATATTTTCTATCAGTTTATTTACAACAAATTCCAAATTTGTATCTTTGCCGATATAAAAACCGAAAGGGTTATCACCTTGGAGAATGTTAACAGCATTCACAGCAATCGATTCCCATCCTTCATAACTATAATCATTGCTTAAATACATTATCAGATTATTCAGATGCTCAAAATTTAAAGTCAACATTATATAGACATGTATTTTTTCCTGTCCTTTAACTTTGGTCTCGGCAAGACTTATACCATAAACACCTTCACCTGCATTTCTTATATATGTATTCTTCTTTTTTCTTTTAAATCCATAGTTCAATAATTTTTTTGCAAGCAAGAAATCCAATTCCTTGATTTTTTCTTTCACACTAATCTCCCGTCTTTATCTTAATTATTTGGATTTCCCATAAATTGTCAATGACATCTTGAATTTGCGTGGCAGTCTCAAATTTTCATGCAAAAAAAATTTTACATCAATCAGGCCCACTCATTTGGCAGTTTGCAAACGGGTGTTTTTTTTGCACATGTGCCGGAAGAGTAAACACTTGAATGCATTTGGGGCGGGTTTGCGATTAAGTGGGTTTTGATTGCAAATTTTCTGGAAGAATAAACATCGCCATGCTTTTGGGGGCACCCCTTTGTCGGTTTGCGTCACGATTCACGGTTACCTTCCAGGGCATCTGTTTGGAAACCGGCTCAAAGCCAGCCCTTGCGACAGTTTGAAAACCGATTCACGGTTTGCGTTCCGCATGTCGGTTTGCATGTAGCTCCTCTTGAAGAGACAGAGTCATCAATCAGAAATCCGTGTGGCATTTAACATGCATGGTGTTTTATAATGCAAAAGTGCTGGTTAATTTCACATCAATTAATCAGCGCTTCACTAATACCATGCGGCACCTATTATCAGCATGCCGAAAAACGCAAGCATATAGAAAACAAGAAATATTTCGTTTGAAATTTTTCCGAATGAATTCCTGTACTTGGATTTCTTTTCACCAATCAAGCCGATTATTGAAAGAATGATAGACGGAAGGTAACTTTGCGCAAGAAAAAAGAAAATCATAGTCACGTAAACCTGGTTGTATGAAAGACTTGACTGCTGAAGTTCCATATCAACCCAGTGATTGTTGAAAATGAATATGACAGTAACAAGAAAAATCAAAAAGTTGATGCATGCAGTTACCGAAGAAACAGTAACTTTTTTATGCCGTACATCAACTTTGCGTGAAGAATTATTTTTGCAAAATAAAATCAATTGGAATGCATAGGCCATCCACAGGATGACATCCATGGCAAATATCCTGAACAGCTGATATTGCTGGGCTTTCAGAATGTAGATGAGGGAAACCATCCATGAGCTGGACGGTAAAATGGAAATAATCATCTTGACTTTATTCATGTTGATGAAAAATGACAGTCCGCTTAAAAAATCAATTGCCGCAAAAAAAATAAAAAAGATTCTGGCCTTTTTTGACTCGTATTTACATTTAAATGAAAATAGAATGAGGCATGCAAGCGGAATAAGACCAAGCCATCCTTGTGTTGAAGCATTACCTGAACTTGTAATCTGACAATAAAGTGAAAGCAAAAAAATCAGGATGAAAATGATTCTTGTCATGTTTTTGATTATCATGATTTTTCTCCTGTGATTTTTCAGTTATTATTTTCTACAGTAAAAATTATTTTATGATTTGAATAATCCGTCGGAAATTCCCCATCTGGAAAAATGAATTCGGGATTATCAAGAGTAAGTTTTACGGATGAAGGTTTTACAGAATTCGGGTCGAATAAAAACATTGAAGATGGAAGTATGAGCTTTTCTGTTTTTCCTATCCTGAAGGATTTTTCTACAGTGTAAAAAGAAGAGTTTCGCATGTCCGTGAATTCCACATCAATTTTTTTTCCATAATTTTCTTCCGTAACTCCAACCCATTCAATTGGCAAAACCATACGGCACCTGTAATATTCGCTTATCGAAAAAGAAATTATTATTGACAGAATCATCAGCAGCGGTATGCCTATCATTAAGAAAATTACCTTGAATGTTTTTGGAATGATTTTTTTCATGATTACATTTCCTTGTCTGAGTTTTCTGAAAGATATCCTCCAAACACCCAGCCGGTGCGCGGAAGATTGTTTTCTTTTCTGATTTTTCCGGGGATGACAACTTTTATCCAGCTTGAAGATACAAGTTCATGTTCTCCATTTTCCCTGGTGATGCAATAAGTGGCGGGAGCACCTTTTTTCAACACTTTGAGTTTTGTGCCATAAGGAATTTTTCCAAGACAGTCTTTTTCAAAGTTTATTCCATGATCTTTTCTCAAGAGACAAGCTTTTTCATCAATTACAAGCATTTCTTTTGGAAGAGAAGGCTCTTTTCCTTCATAAAGAATCAGATTCAAATCAGTCTGGATGTTGCTTAAATCTGTTACGACGGCATAAGTTCCAGGTGGAGTGATTATTTTTTCAACATCACCTGCTGGTCCCCAAAATCTTCTTTCATCGGCACTTACGGAAACTCCATAGCCATCGATTATGATTTTTACGGACGGATTTTCAATTGATGTACAGTTTTTTATGTTTACATCCCATTTTGCTTCCATTGCGTAAAAGTCGTTCAGCACGATGCAAGCCTTTATGGCAAACACAATGAAAAATCCAATTGATGCAAGAACAACAAACCTTTTACTCATTCTAAATCCTCTTACCAGTTGTCTGCAAGATCTTCGAGCATAAAATGATCTTCTGAATTTATTTTTTCTTTTGAAAATTCTTTCTTCGCAGTTTTTACCTTAACCACAAATTGTCTATCATTTTCCGTAAAAACCAAATTTGATTTTGGAGCAAGCAGTTCTTCGATTTTTGCGTAAAATTCATCATCTTTATGTTGCTCAATTTTTTCTTTGTCATGAAAAATATCAATCGGCAAAAGTCCGTCTTTGTTTTTTACAGAATTGTCCGCACCATGCTCAATGAGGATTTTTACAATACTATAAATATTTTCAGTGTTAAAATTTTCCTGCACGATTTTATGAAGGACATTTTCATTTTTGCTGTCGAGTGCATTTACGTCAGGTTTATATTCAAGAAATTTTAAAAGAATCATGGGACTGTTTTCCGTCAGATAACTTTCCCCAAAGTAATGCAGTGCAGTCTTTCCTTCTACATCTTTATAATTTGCCAGGTCCAAGTCATCATCTTCTACGTATTTAAAAAGGTAATTCATTATGGAAAGTCTGGCTTCAAGATGATAAAAAGGTAAGTAATTATTCATGAGCTTCATGAGAAGAGTTCTTTTTATGCTTGAATCATACCAGATGGTACAGTCGGCATTCTTTTCAAGAAGATATTCCGCACATTCAAATGAACAATTCATGAAAGCAAACTGAACCGGAGGAAAATCATAATTGTATTCGGCAGGATTTACATCCTTAAGGTCTCGCCCCTGTTCCTCAATTTCCTTGATTTTTTCACTGTTGACTGTATCAATGATGGCACCGTGGTCTACAAGAAGTTTTAAAGCCTCTAGACGATCATTTTCTATGGCATACCTCATGGGGATTTTTGAACCAATGCATAGGTTGGGATCGGCACCTGAATTCAGAAGGGCTTCTATTATTCTGTCACTGTCCTGCCTGTTTTTTCTGTATGTGTTGTCTCCTAAAAATGCTGAGGTTAAGGGAGAGCGTTTGTTGTATATTTCGTTTGGATCTGCTTTTTTCTCTAACAGCTTAATAACTTCTGAAAGATTGCATTTTTCTACTGCATATATAAGTTTAGTACAGTCTTTTCTTAATTTTTTCTCTTCTGCTTTTTCATAAGCTTTAATTTTAAGGTCTGTGGTTAAGTCATCAATTTTCGGGACAATAAGTGGAAGGGCTGCAAGTGAAAATGAAATTCCTGACACAATTATGGCACCTTTCCTTGTTCCTCCGGAAGAACAAAGTGCAACAATCCCTGCTATTATTCCCGTTATGCCAAGGACTGCCATTCCCAAAAATACCATAACCCCGTAAAAAAGGGCTTTTCCAAGAGCATCTCCCATACATTCATTTCCCGTCCTTACGAAATATCTTCCAAAACCAAAACTCAATACTTGAAACTCAGCCTCTGTATTGGAGACGGTCCATATTTCCTGCAGGCTTCCTTATGAGCTTTTGTCGGATATCCCTTATGCTTTGCATATCCATACTCAGGATACAATTTGTCATACTCGTCCATTATGTGATCCCTCTCAACCTTTGCCACAATGCTTGCGGCCATGACGCATGGATATTTTGCATCAGCCTTCACGACAGCCTGGATTCCGCATTCAATTCCAGGAGGAACCATGTTTCCGTCAACAATTGCAGAAAGCTTTTTTATGTCGCCGTCACATTCAATCCCATTTTTCCGTCCCCATTCCGGGAGTTTCATGACCATCATGTCAAACGCAATCTTCATTGCCCTAAAATCAGCCTGGAGAATGTTTATTTCATCAATAACATCATGATTTACGATTCCGATCCCAAAACAAGCCTTTTCCTTTATGATTCTGAATGCCTCTTCCCTTTTTTTGGGAGAAAGCTTTTTGCTGTCATTCAAGAGTTCAATAGGAAAATCAGGCGGTAAAATCACGCATCCTGCAGTCACAGGTCCTGCAAGAGGTCCCCTTCCAGCTTCATCAATACCTGCAATCATATCACAAAACATATAAAATCCTTATGGAAAAAAAAATTTTAAGGTTGCCTCTAAAAAATGCAATTTTACAGGTAACATCAAAAAATCAAAAAACGTCTTTCCATCATAAAATTACGGACAACTTTTTTTGTGGGCCGCATTAAAATCAACAACAGAATCTGCATCAAACCATACATCATTTGCATGGCTTATGGATTTTTTTTCCTTTACGTCAAACGAGTTTTCGAAAAAATCAGCATTGCTCGCAATAAGTTCCACGGTACGCACCATGTCGCCGATAACAGAAAAAGAACACTTTCTGACATCACATGATGACTTGCACATTGAAAGGTTCACGCATGTCGATGCTGACGAAGTGAGCCGTGTATTGAGGAAACTTGAATCAGATGACGCAAATGTTCCGCAAAGGGCATAAGACGATGCACTGCACGTAAGTCCTGAATCAACAAAAGAAACATGAGATTTCTCAGAATCAATCAAAATTCCATCCTTTTCAAAGATGCCCACCACCTCGCATCCAGACAAGGTTGCATTTGCATCCACGAATTTCAAAAGTCCACTGGAATCATTTTTTGCATGCTTTTCGAATATGCAGTCAAAAATGCCGACCTTTGCATTTGAAACACAAAGAGATGCATCATCGTCAAAGACAAAAGTACATCCGTTTCCCAAAATCATGCAGTCGGACGATATGACGCATTTTGATGAAACATGAATGGTTCCCGACACATGGAGCCTTGCACCCTCGGTTTTGCTTATGGCACAAGATGCCTGCTCAAAAGTCTTGAAAGGATTCGAATACGAACCGTCTGGATTTGCGCTTGCAGACTGGGAAAAATTTTTCTCCGAAAGATAGTAATTGTACTTGTCCACAACAACCGTAGAATATGCAAAATCACTTTTATTGCCGGAACAATCCATGCAGAAAGCAGTGACATCATACATAGTGGCCTTATTTTCAATGCAGGAAAAAAGAAGGTGGCTTGACTTAAGGTAGTCAAAATCCTTAAGTTCTGCAACAGGAGGAGTCCTGTCATCGTCAAGAGAAAAACCGTCTTCTGAAACAATCGGATCTGAAACATGCACGAATATCATGTCACCGGGATCTGAAGAAGAAAACGAAAGTATTACGGTATCACGCGATTTTATGGAATTTGAAGACGACATTATGGACGGAGCCAGAGGTGCGTTCTTGTCAAGACGGAATTCCTTTTTCAAGTTGCCTGAAAACACGCCGTTTTTAACATAGGGAATTTCCGCAATTCCTGAAAGTTCCATGTTCTCAAAACAATCCACGCAATAATCGTTAAATTCATCAATCGTGTAAGAAATGCTTCCATCTTCGTTTTTTGTCTCAAAGACATCTGGTTTCGGAAAAATCGTATACGTATGGATTTCATTGCCTACATTAAATTCAACATCCTGAAAAGACACTGTATGAAGTGAATTTCCATCAAGCGTAATCCGCTTTCCTGAAGGAACCCACTCATCCTCACCGTCAAGATTGTAGATGTACTTCGGACTTGCAAAATAGACATTGTTCCAGTCGGTAACCTCAAAAGGCAAATCATCTTTTTTCTTTTCAGGAAGAGCCACAGGAACAACATGAATGACAAAACTGAGATTCACCAAATCACTGAAAAAAGTTACAGGCACATAATAGTCCTGTATGTTTTTTTCGCTTAAGGAAATGGACTTCGAGGGAAACGTGTTGAACTTCTCGCCAAAGTTTACCCAAAATCCTTCCGGCATGAAAAATTCAGAACCGCATGAATATACTCTTATTGGATTTTGCTGGATTTCATGGATGAAAGATGATGTCATCCCCGAATACGATTCTGCGTAATCAAGGACATTGTACTCCACGTCAAAATAATTTTTTTCACCTGTAGCCCTGCTGATTGCCGCAATCTTAAGCTTGACATTTTTTCCACCGTCAATTACCACAGGTCCGTCATAGGAAAAACCTGAAACAAGGGGATCTGAGCCTGTAAGGGAATAATATATGTCATCGTCATCCTGATTTCGAAGTACAAGTGCCTGCAAGTTGTGGAAATTGCCGCTTTTAGGACTTATGATGTCAGATTTTGAAAATGAAAAAGCCTGAAATTTGACAAAAAAAAGAAGAGAAAAAACAAAAACTCCAACAGCATTACAAGGTCTTTTCATAATCGCTCCATAAAGTGCAAAACCCAAGGGAACCTCCAAACAGTATTTTTTAGAGATGCCCTAAAGCACTACGGCAAAAAAAACACAAAGGCCACATCACCAAAATGAAGTCCGTGAGGCAGCCTTGCTTTTTTATAACTACTCCCTGAAAATCGGTTCAAGTACCTCACGAAGCTCAGGATAAGGCTTGTAGAAATTTTCCTCAAGTTCTTCCTTTGTAAGGCCAACAAGCTCATGACTGTTGTAATTGATCCAGTTGTTTTCTTCAGGCTTGTTTATTACGAATTTCCGGCACCAGTAGTCAGGCTGAATGGCACACTGCTCTTTCCATGTATAAATCTTGTAATCGTGCACCACCACCTTTATGTTTTCGCGGGGAACACCTTTTTCAAGAAGAATGCCAACAAGATAATTCAAAGTCTTTCCAGAATCAAAGATATCGTCAACGAGAAGAATCTTGTCTCCTGCGCGAAGATAGTCTGGAGAATACGTCCATCCGTCAATCCTGATTGCAGAATGCTGCCTTACATCCGAGTAGCTTCTTGCAACAACTGCGGCATAAAGAATCGGCTTATGGTCTTTGAGGGCAACTTTGTAATATTCGCTGATTACATTTGCCATATAGGCTCCGCCACGAAGTGAAGTGTAGATAACATCAGGTATGAAATGATCTTCCTGATAGATTTTATGAGCAAGCTTAAGCGCATCGACACGAACTGTATCATAAGGTAAAAATTCTTTCATTCTTTTCTCCAAAATTATAAAAATCTCCGAAAAACAAAATTTCCGAAGACGACTTTAAAGGAACCTCTAATTTTTTTAGAAACACCTTAAATATTATAGCATAAAAAAGAGCACATGTTCTAGTTTAACATTGATTTATTCCATAGGGAATGAATCAGTGTTAATGATATCCACAAATCAAGGAATCAAGTCTTTAAATCAAAAAGAAGATTCAAAACTCATCCTTTCCCAAAACATCAGACACATTTAGTTTTTCTTCAGCATCTGATAATATCCTTTTCCCTCAAGATAGAATTTTCCGGCACCGTCACTGGTCACTTTTCCAAGGAATTTAACCGAACGTTCGGAATTAAGCGGAGGATTCGGAGCAGTCTCAAAGAAAACCGATACAGTACCGTCAAGTTGATTTCTCTTTTCCTCAGGAATATAGTTTACGAGAAGGTCACATTTCCACGAACCGTCAAGATTCTGTCCTTCATTCGTGATTGAACCGTCCCAGATTACATAGCAGTCAATGTAAAGGGCTGGATTTTGAACAACCTGAAGATACGGGAAATTGTCCTTAAGGGAATTAAACGTAGCTTCCTTCAAGAGTGACTGTATCTCGAGAACTTTCTGCTTTATCGAAGGCGTCGTATTGCTGTTTAATATCCTGTTTATCTCTACCTGGCAAAGATTGTCCCTACCTTCCGCAAAATAATGCTTCAAGTCATCAAAACTTTCGGTAACATCCTTTGCCTTCATGTTGAACTCAAATTCCACATCCTGCGTATTCAGTAAAATAGGATTTTTTATCTCATCCTCTGAAAGCTCAAATTTTCGCTCAAGTGCCGTAAGGTTTTTCTTTACGCGCATTCTGTTTGAATAAACCGTAAAAGACACAGAAAAAAGAATTCCAAGGAAAACTCCCAAAAGTATGACATTTCTGACAGCATTCGGATTAACTCCAAGAGGTGGATAAAATCTTTTTATGTCTCCAGAATCAACCCATCTGCAGATTGTTGAAAAATCACCATGATTTTTTATGAATGCCATCGCTTCCTTTGCGGTAATGTTGTTCGGATCTATTTCAAGCACATTAAGATAATATTCTATGGCCTTGTCTGTCTCTCCGTGGCGCAAAAAAATGGCAGCCTGACCGAGAAGGAGGTTTGAGTTGTTTATCCTGATTTCGCGTGCTTTCCTGAAACTTGAAGTGGCCTTTCCAGGAACATCGGCATAAAGATACGCGATTCCTGCTGTCACGTAATAATCAAAATCACCGTCATAAGTCTCTTCGCAGGATTCAAGGAACCTTATGGCCATGTCAAATTTCCTGCGCTTAATAAGATATTTTGCAGTATCCAATGTTGAATGAAACATTTACTTTTCTCCAAGCATTTGTATTATTTCATCAAGCTCTTTGTTGAGCATTTCATATTTTTCTTCATCAAGAGAAGAGCCGGAATCCCTGATGCTGACAATATAGTCAATAAGGCTCTGAACATATTCCTTGTTTATCCTCTCTTTGTTTTCAAGCGTTCCAAGCAATTTCTGACTCTTAGACTCAAGAATGGAAAGAAAGGTTTTCGCATCATCTTGCCGCTCCCTGTTGCTTGCCATTATGTAAAAAAACTTTGCATTCGCCCCTGAAGGAGCAATAGAATTTTCATCCCAGTTGACAACTACGGCAGTATCATTCAATGGAACCGTAGACGCAAAATCTTTTTCGCCCTTTATGTTTGTTCCCCATCCATATGACTCGAGGAAATTCCTCAAGACAAGGCTTACGGATGAAGGCATGGAAATTCCTGCCCCGGAAAGCAAAATGAACATCGATGAACGGTTTCCTTTTGAGCATATCCACAAATCATCCGCCATGGAATCAAATTTCATTTCCCTGCTGATGGAAGAAATTTTTGCAGTCGAAAAGTGAGATGTTGTCGACTCACCAAGCAAAGTGTCAAAACAAGATTTGACGCTCATTTTTTTCTCTTTGAGACCGAGGTTTACAGTCTGCACCGCAATGCCGAGAATTCCTGTGTCTGTCGCAAAATCCTGATTCACAAAACAAAAATCAAGCATCACGAGAAAATCATCCCGTATGAAATATGAGACAACTGCACCGCATGAAGTAAGTGCCGTCTCAACATTAATCCTGCCGGCTTTTCTAAGAGGAAACACATCACCGTCTCGCCTGACAGAGAAAAATGAAGACGAGCCTCCAAATTCGTTTACCAAAATGGGTATCGATTCCGCATTTCTTGCAACATAATACAGACAAACGCTTCCTGTCTTGCAGTCTGCGGTAAGCCTCAAATTCCCCTGCACAACATCAAACCCGTCAACCGGATTATATGAATCCTCGCCTTCCCAAAAACTTCTTGGCGAAAGAATCGTATCCCTGAGCATTTTCACGGAAAACGAATTCTCATCAGCAGTCAATGCAAAAACACAAAGATGCATGAATGCGACTAGCATATAGAGTTTTCTATTCATTGCTGATATTCTCCAACACTTTTTTCAAGGAGCTCTTTGACCAGGTTCGCTTTTTTTTCAAGCATTTCCATTTTTTCGGCAGAAACTTTTTTTTCATCACTGACCTGCTTTGCAGGACTGGCAATATTTGCAGAACCAACCTGTTTCGCAGAATCAGCCCGTTTTGAAAATCCGCTTTCTGAACTTCCTGCCTTTAAGCTTTCATCATCCAAAACATTTTCTTTTGGTTCAGCCATCATCTTCCTGCGTTCTTTTCCATCATCAGCATGATATATCCTGAGCTGCTTTTCATAGTTTTCGCAAGTGCTAAGGTATTCCTCGCCCGTCATGCGGAGAAGATACAAAAGCTTTTGCTCGCGTTCCTTCTGCCTGATAAGATAAAGCTTGAGTTTTGCATCTTCCACATGCTGGCCATTTGGATAATCCGCCACAATTCTTTCGTAAAGAGAACGGGCCGTCTCATAGTCATAGTCAGAAAAAAAGCATTCCGCAATCCAAAACAATGCTGACGAATACACGGAACTTTCAGGGTTTTCATGGCAAAAATTGCTCAAGACCAAGACAGCCTTGTCATTCTGACCAACCTCGTGAAGTGCCCTTCCCTTTTGATACTCAACTGAACTCCTGAGAAAACTGTCATTGAAATTCTTTAAAAAATAATCACAGTCGCTTATGGCATTCGAAAAATTCTTTGAATTCATCTGGCTCATGATAAGCATGTACCAGACAGAATCCGTGGAATTTTCCTTCTCACAGACCGCATTCCTCAGAAAAAAAGATGCACTTGTCCAATCCGCACACCTATATGCTTCGTAACCGTGAACAAGATACAGAGATTCTTCTGCAGAACAAAACAATCCGCATGACAGCAAAACTGATAAAGAGAAAATTTTTTTTATATTCTTTCTTACAATACCAACTATATTGGCCATTGCAAATTCCCCCTGAAAAATGAAGAACCAGAAACAACTATATCAGTTCCTGCATCAAGTACACTTTTCAAGGTATTTTCATTTACGCCACCGTCAACAGAAATCAGATATCCAAGACCCTTTTCCTTCTGTATATCGGCAAGTTTTTTGATTTTGTCCACTGTATATGGAATGAGTTTCTGACCGCCCCAGCCAGGATTGACAGACATGACAAGCACAAGGTCAACAAACGGAAGAAGCTCTTCTATCGCGCATACGGGAGTTGCAGGGCAAATTGCAACGCCAGCTTTCTTTCCCCTTTCATGGATGAGCTGCACGCACCTGTCCGCATGGGCTGTGGCTTCAATGTGAAACGTAACCCAATCGGCACCGGCATCTATGTATGACGGAATTGAGTTTTCAGGACGATCTATCATCAGGTGAACGTCAAACGGAAGAGATGTGCATTTTCTGATTGACGATATCACGGGCTGACCGTAAGACACCTGAGGAACAAAGTTTCCATCCATGACGTCAATATGCACATAGCTGCTTTTCTTGTCTTCTATCAATTTCAAAGCACCCTTCAAATCCGCAAAATCAGCAGACAAAAGGGATGGGGCCAAATATTTGTTTTCTTTCATAATACTAAGATTATAAAGAAAGATTTGACATTTTACAAGGGAATCGGTTTTTTGGGGAAATTAATGACAAAAACGGAATGCAAACTGTTTCCAAAAAGGCAATGCAAAATGCCGCAAAAATCTCAGAATCAGAAAACAGTTCGCAGTTTCCATGCAAATTATTGAAATGGACTTAAAACGTAAATTTTATGACTATGCAATAGGACATCTCTAAAAAAAATGCAATTTTTAAAGGTTCCCAATAAATTCTTTGTAAAAAAAGCAAAACTATGATAGAATTTTCATGCATTCATTTTATCATGTTTTCAAAACGACTTCAAAGACACACATTTTAAGGTGAATTACAGAAAATTTACACTGTAAACCTAGAACAAATCTTAAAATGTATGATTTTTCATACGTTTACAGAAAGGAAAATTTCTGAAGTCGCCAACAGAGAGGTTATTATGGGTTTTTCAAAAGACTTCATTTGGGGAGCTGCAAGTGCCGCAGTTCAGGTAGAAGGAGCTTATCTTCAAGACGGAAAAGGGCTTGGAATTTGGGATGCATTGAGCAAAGGTCACGTAAGGCACAATGACACGACGCACACATCCACAGACCACTACCACCGCTACAAGGAAGACATTGCTCTCATGAAATCACTTGGAATAAAGGCTTACAGATTCTCCGTAAGCTGGCCACGCATAATGCCTTCAGAAAACATGGTAAACGAAAAGGGCCTTCAGTTTTACAAAGATCTTGCAGCAGAATGCCGGGCAAACGGAATAGAGCCGATGTGCACGATATACCACTGGAACATGCCGATGTGGCTGCACGAAAAAGGAGGCTGGGCATACGACGGCATAAGCGACTGTTTTGAAAAATTCACGGAAATTGTCGTAAAGGCCCTCTCCGACAAAGTATCAGTATGGATGACAATGAACGAGCCGATGTGCTTCATTGGACTTGGATACATGATGGGAGAACACGCACCGTTCGAAAGACATTATGGAGATGAAAAATACTACAGGACAACATTCCTGAAGCTCCACAAGAACACGCTTTTGTCCCACGGAAAAGCCGCAAGGGCCATAAGGGAACATGCAATACTGCCGCCAAAAGTAGGATTCGTGCTGAACGGCAACCTCATAATGCCTGAAAACGAAACACCGGAAGAAATAGAAAAGGCAAGAAAGGCAACATTCTCGAAGGATGCATACTTTGCAAACTATGCATTTTGGGCAGATCCGATAATTCTTGGAAAAATTCCTGAATGCGAAGGACTTACGGAAGAAGATTTCAGAAAAGAACTTGATGATGAAGCCATGAAAATCATACACCAGAAAACAGATTTTCTGGGCTACAACTCATACTATGCGAACAATTATGATGATGCAATGAAGCCAAATCCGAAAACAAAGCCTGGAATGCCGAGAACCTATATTGGCTGGCCAATAACTCCAGACGCACTTTACTGGAACACAAGATTTCTTAACGAAAGGTATGGAGTGCCGATTCTGATAACCGAAAACGGCATGGCAAATCCAGATTTTGTAATGACAGACGGAAAAGTACACGATCCGCAAAGAATCGAATATCTTAAATTATACTTAAAAGGTGCAAAAAGAGCTGTGGAAGAAGGATACCCGCTGAAAGGATTCCTTTACTGGTCAATAATGGACAACTTTGAATGGTCATTGGGATATGACATGAGGTTCGGCTTGATTCACGTAGACTACGAAACATTCAAGAGGACACCAAAAGATTCCGCATACTGGTACAGGGATGTAATCAGTTCAAACGGAGAAAACATATAATGAAGTCTCCAAAGACTTTTTAAGGATGACAGACGACATGCACCACAACAAGGCATGTCGATCAAAAAAAATATTCCTGATGCATGAAAAAACGCAAAATGCACTTATATGCATCAGGAACAATGACAATTCATTTATAAACATACATCGGCTTCTGCTTTACATGTCCCAAATCATCAGAATTTGCAGACAACGGCAAGATTTACAAAGCTGTTTTTCCTCCACTCGTAAAACTCAGAATCCTTATCGTCAGAGTGTATGTAAAGGCCGCCCAAAATGAAAGACAGGTTTCCGTTAGGCTTATACTTGATCATTGGCTTTAGGACAAGATCATTTCTCTCAATTCCCCAAAGAGCCGTGATTTCAGGGCAAATCTTATCATTCATGAAAGAATCGGTTATGTTCACGACAAGCTTGTTGTTCGTGTAACCCTTTTTGTCATAATCAACATCATAATTCCTCAATGTAGACTTCAGGGCGCCATATGACGCAAAACCTTCACCATCATCCACCTTGCTTCCGTTAAGGATGTACGTGCCGGTTTCCTGAACGTTCACGTTGATGTTGTGGATCGGAAGGTCTATGTCAAATCCTGCAAGATACTGTACTGAATTGTTGTGAATCCAAGGATCATCTCCCGCAGTGTCTTCCGTAAGATTGTAACAGGCTTCACCCCTCAAGTTGAAATGCCAGAGAACAAAAGCAGTCTCAATGCCGAAAGTCTGCTTTCTGTCATAATCAAGTACAGGCATAACCGTACTCTTTCCAAGGCCGCCATTTGCAATTGAAGATGATATGTAATCGTCAAGATTATATGAAGGCTTATGGTTTCTTCCATAATAGTAGCTCAATCCCCAGTCTATTCTGCCGGTACCGGTAAGGCGAAGGCCTGCCTGGCTGTAGTCAAGTTTTTTTGTATCAGGATAAAGAGAAGATGAATCAAACGAAGCATATTGCAAAATCTTTGTAACGTCACTTCCCGCACCTGCAATCTGATTTGAAACAACACCCTTTACGACGGAAGAAATTTCGTCCATTTGTGCTGGAGTCCAGATTCCGCTTTCAGCATATCTGTCAGGCGTCATGCCAGGAGTAAATACAGCTTCAAGCCTCAAATTTGATTTTGAAGGAACGCTATATGATGCGCGGAACATGGAGACACCGAGCCTTCGCTCAATATAATCAGGATATATGAAATTTGTATAGTCATCAGCGTTAATATTGTCAATGACATGAAGAGTGTCCCCCTTGCCCCATACAACTTTCATCTTTCCAACTTCAAGCTTTAAATTGCCAAAATACCCCCTTACGGTAAGTTCTTCAATGACATCTTCCTTGTTCTTAAGGGAACTTTCAGAAAAATTAAGAAGAATTTCAGCATCAGTCGTGTCATTTGAATATTTGGCACTGATTTTTCCAACAGGTGCCGACGTAAGGGTCTTGTCCTTTGCGTCAGCGTCTTCTGGACTTTCAAGCTGATATCTTGTCGCAAGCTTTGCAACACCTCCGACAGTCACAGCAGGTTCTGGTACAGATGCAAACGACATTGCGTCTCCTGATGCAGATGCATCTCCAAAATCACCCCAATCATCAAAATCATCAGCATAAGAAAAAGATGCTGCCAACATCATCAATGAAACAGATATGATTCCAAGTTTCATAATCACTCCATTCAGTCAAGAATGTTCTGGAATTTGCATGTGAAACTCAATCTTCACACATTCTTGAACAAATCTTGAAATTTCAAGCCCAGAAAGCATAAAACAGTCCAAGCAGTCTGCCACCGCATAAAGATTTGCGCGTCAGAAAATACGTCGAATAAAGGCATGCCCATTCAATGCCTTGACTTCTCAGTTTTTAGTTTTTGCATCAAATGCTAAATAAAAAGGCCCAAAAGAAAAATCTCCAGGGCCTCCACAAAAACATGGGAATCTCAAGAATTTTGTCATTCAGAGATACTCCCGGATAAACAGAACAAAATTATTTTCCAGTCAAAAGGAAATCTGTGGTAAACACCTTTGCAGGAAGCTTTGTCTTTACGTCAACCTTAAGCACCTTGAGCATTGTCTTGTGTCCAGTCTGCACGTTTTCCATGGTATTTTCCATAGGAATGTTGTATCCGTCAATGTTTTCTATCTTTGCAACGGAAAGAACCTTTATGAGCCTCTCGTTCTTGTCGTAAAGCTCAGTATAAACAGGATAGTCTGTAGCCTTGTCAACCCACACCATTCTGTAGCTGTACTGGCTTGACTTCTTGTCAATAGGAGTTTCCTTCACAACATTGCAGTTATATCCGTTTTTAGACTCTTCCTTTATGAACTCATGTGTATCCTCGTTCATCTCACGAGTAGACATGTCATCATAAGTTGCATCAGTTCCCATGAAAGATTTGGAACCTTCGGATGTATTTACGCGGCGGAAATCCCTCAATGCAGGATTCGAAATCCATTTGTCATCATCAGCATTCTTGTTTTCTATCTGAAGGAACCTTGTGTCCTTTATGTTTGCAGGAGACTTGAAATCAAGAACCATGCTTGTTATGTCATTCTGATGGCGTCCATACTGAAGAACGTTTCGAACTTCCTTTCCACCATTCTTGTCCACAAGAATCATCTGAACCTGAGAGCGTGAAAAATCAGGCTTTGCTACATCATGTGTCCTCTGCATGATTTCATCACCTTTTGCGTCAGCAAAAACTGCCGATACACCAATTGCCATAACTGCCATTAAAACCATTGATTTTTTCATATACATCCTCCAATATCAAAACAGCTATTTATTTTCTTCTTCCGGCCTGATGAACTTAGGATCGGAGAAGTTTAGAATTCCAGGAATGATTGTCATTGCAAGGAAACTTGACGTAAACATGACAATTGCAACAAGGATTCCAATACATCTCAAAACGACAAATTCCGAAAGTATCAGTACAAGGAATCCAAGACCTACGGCAAGGGCATTTGTTATGATGCCGTGACCGCTTTTCTTGAAAGTCTCCTTCGTAACAAGAACAATGTCATCCGATTTGCTTCTTTCTTCCTTATATGTCGTAAGGAAATGAATCGTATAGTCAATTCCGACACCAACTGCAACAGAAGCAATGATGCTCGTGATGAAATCAAGGTTTATGCCGCAGAATCCCATCATCATGTAGTTAAGGAGAATCGTGAACAAAAGCGGAACAGTTCCAAGAAGACCCGCCCAGCACGACTTGAACGAAACTGCAATTATCAAGAATACGGAGAAAAGAGAAAGACCAAGGCTTGCTATCTGGCTTTTCATGATCATTTCCGTCATTGTGTATTCCATCTCAGCAGATCCAGTTGCCTCAAGCGTATATCCTTCAGGGAAATGCTCCTCGGCAAAATTCTTTGCAAGCTTTATGATTTTTCCGCTTTCTTCAGAGTTGTGGCTTCTTAACTGACATGTGATTCGCATTGTCTTTGGACTCAAGTCATCATCAATGAACCTTTCGAGAGAACCGCTCAAAAGAACAAGATAATTGTCAACAACCCTCTTCAATTCCTCACGTGATGCAACAGGATATTTTCTGACATCATATGGAATCTCATAATATGCTTTTCCGTTATAGTTGACTTCCTTCATGAGTTCATCAACGATTTTGTCAGGAGTTGCATATTTTCCGCCAGCCTTTATGTATGCCTTGTTTATCAAGTCAAGAACATCCTTCGTAGTCTGTGGACGTGCAAGAATTTCCACATACTGCTCGTTAGGATCGTGAAACTCCAACGGAACATTTGCCTGGGAAGATGTATCAGCAGCAGTCTCGTCGCCAAAATCACTCCAGTCATCAAGATCTGCAAGGCTTCCGTCAGAAGATTCATCGCCAAAATCACCCCAGTCATCAAGACCCGCAAGGCTTTCATCGGCCCCAGAGCCTGAGTTTACGACATCCCTCTTTCCAGGAACATGCCACACCTGGTTTATCTTTTTTATGAAAGCCGTAAACGATACGATTTTTCCGATGTTTGGGTTATGGAACTTCAAGTATTCTTCCATCTCGTCAACAGCCACAAGAAGCTCAGGATTTGTGATGTCGCCCTTTTCAGGTCCAGTTATGTTGAAGAAAACACTGTTCGTGCCGGCATACTGCTTGTCAACATAATCAACATCCTTTCTGAAATCACAGTTTCTGTCAAAATAGTTTATGAGTGCAGTATCTATCTTGAGATAGCGAATTCCCATGATTGAAAGCACGATTACGCAAGCTGACGTAACTACGAGACGAGGAATTGAACCGCAGAAAAACTTGTAAATGTTGTAGAGAGTCTCACCGCTTGCCTCATCCTCAGATTTGCCTCCACGAAGTATCCTTGCAAGCTCAAGCTTTCTTTTTGCATTGTCAAATTTTGCCTTTACTCGCGCAGACACCTTTGCAGACATTTTTTCCATGCGGTCAAGCCTTGAAAGAACATGATTGTAATTCCTTAAAAGAAGGACTGCCGGAATAAATGTAACTGAAAGCAAAAGTGAAACACCGACACCAATTGCCGTGAAAACCGCAAAACTGTGCAAAGGTCCAAGAGGGCTTGTAATAAGCGATATGAATCCCACGGCTGTCGTAAGTCCTGCAAGGAAAACCGCAAGCTTTACTTCATTAAGACCGCGGAAAATGCATTCCACAAATTTTTCACGGGTCATGTCTTCCACAGACTTTACCTCAATGTAGTAATGCGTAAGGACATGAATTCCATATGCTGAACCTACCGCAATGAGGGCAACCGGTATGACGCTCGACACAAGAGTAAACGTAACGTCGAAAAGACCCATGAGGCCGACGGAAATTATCGTGGACATGAGGACCGTAACCAAAGGAAGCACTGTTCCCGTAACAGTCTTGAAGCTGAAATACAGAGAAATGAGTACGACAAGAACTACAAGCGGAATGAGGCGCACAAGGTCGGAAATCATGTAGTTTTTTGAACTCTCGCTCAAAACAGGCTCGCCTACAAGCTTCAATATGAGGCTTCGCTCTCCAACTTCTTCTTCAGCAATTTTCCTTATCTGCTTGAGCACAACCTGCTGGCGTGCAATGTCGGAACCAAGTTTTTTTACGATTGATTTTTTTGCCTTATATTCAGCCTTTGCTTCCTTAAGCTCATTCAAAGCCGCATTTTTGTCTTCTGCATTCTTGAGTGCCGCTTTTGCAGCCAAAAGCCTGCTTTCTGCCTTTTCAAGATCCTCAGTCTCATAATTTTTTGCACGGAGGGAAATCTGCATCTGAAAACCCGTAAGGTTATCATTCACAATCACGCGGTTATACATTTCATGCCATTCAGTAAGACGCTCACGAAGCTGTGCTATGTCATCTTCTGACCCTGCATATTCTTCAGGAATAAGCTTTGATGCAGAAATCGTTCCGTCATGATCGCAGACATAATCTATGTGCGTAATCGAATCAACATCCTCAACTTCAGGAAGTTCGAGCGTACGGTCAGTTATCTTCCTTACGACATCGATGTATTCCGGAGTCAAAATGTCAGATCCGTTCTTTGTCTCAAGAGTGATTCCAATGGCAAGCATGCTGCCAAAAGTCTCTTCCGTATCGGTAAGACGCTTGTAAGACGCATCTTTCTGTGGAAAAAACGAGCGCAATGAGTTTTCGAGTGCAAGATCCTTTATAAAGAAACCGCAAGCGCAAGTCGCAAGAACACAAATCACGATGATAAGCACCGGATGTTTGAAAAAAGCCTTTAAAAACTTCATTTACATTCCCTCACAAATTAGTTTAAGCGTTTAATAAATTAAACCCTTAATAATATAAACAAATGGATAAAAAAAATCAAGGGTTTTCACAAAAAAAAGATTAAATGTTTAAACAATTAAACCTTTAATAAGCAAAATCATTGACAATTAAGGAATTTGGAATTACAATCCATAATGGATTTGAAACTCTTTTTAAGAATTCCTTAATGGGAAACTCTAAAAATTGCAGTTTTTAGAGGTAACCTCAAAAAAAGCGATGTTCCAAGGCTTGAAACTCGTCGGGCATCTATAAAAAGTATTTTTAGAAATGCCCTTAATATATTTTAAGTCACAAAAAGTATTTTTCAACTTTCAAACCTTAAAATGCGGTGGTAGAAATGTACATTGATGAAGAAGAAGCAGAGACACTTCACAAAATGTTCGCAAAATGCGGACCTGTATTCATAGCCCTTGGTGATGAAATCAGGCAAAAACTCATACTTGACATCATTGATGCCGGGGGCGACGGAGTAAACGTCATGACTCTTACGTCAAAATCGCACCTTTCAAGGCCAGCAATATCACATCACCTAAAAGTATTGAAGGATGCAGGATTTCTTACATCGATAAAACACGGTACCCAGGTTTTCTACAGGCTTCAGGTTGCCGAAAAATTTGCGGAAATGGAAGAACTCGTGCACAAGACGCTGAACATCATGGAAAAAGTAAGAATTCTTCAGGGAAAAGACAGCAATACGGAAAATTCATAAGCAATCCGAAAAATCAGGATAAATTTTCCATAGGAACAAAAAAAATTCAGCATGCACGGAAAAAGTTTTCATGACATGCAGGACAAGGAAGGTAAAATCATGGATAAAAAACAACTTGCAAAATACATAGACCAGACATTGTTGAGTCCGACTGCAACGCAGGATGAACTTGTGGAATTCTGCAAAAAGGCAAGGGAATACGAATTCGCAAGCGTATGCGTAAACCTCTGCCACGTTGAAAAAGCAGCCGAAATACTCAAAGGCTCAAGCGTAAAAGTATGCACGGTAATAGATTTTCCACTTGGAGCCGGCGGACTTACTGAAAAATGCAGCCAGGCAGACATTGCAATTTCATGCGGCGCAGAGGAACTTGATTTTGTAATCAGCCTTTCACTTGTAAAATCGCACAAATGGGAAGAACTCAAGACAGAGCTTTCTTTCATAATCCAGAGCGTAAAGGAAGCAGCCTTGTTTTCGGAAAACAGGGGAAACGTGCTTACAAAGCTCATCCTTGAAACATGTGTCCTCACAGACGAAGAAATAGTTGAATCATGCAAATGCGCAAAAAACGCAGGATTTGATTTCGTAAAGACTTCAACAGGTTTTTATTCCGCAAAACCAAACGGTGCCACAATACATGCAGTAAAGCTCATGCGGGAAACTGTAGGGTCTGAAATGGGCGTAAAAGCATCAGGCGGAATCCATACGCAAAAAGAAGCCCTTGATTTCATTGAAGCCGGAGCCACAAGAATCGGTGCAAGTTCAGGAATTCAGATTGTGGAAGGATAAGGATTCATAAAATCAAGCCGGCATGATGGAAGACACCTTTGAAAAAACTATGTGGTCATTGAGCATGTCGAAATAAGCTAAAACTCTATATATGGTGGTTTCAGCTTTTTCATTGGCCTCATTTTTTTAAGGGTGTTTTTTCATGCAAAAAAAATCAACACTCCTCCCTTTCATCTTAAATTCTGAATAGCTTTTTCAAGTAATTTAATTGTTTCTGAATTGTCGGATTTTATCCTTGCGTCCACGCCCAAAGTCAAAAATTCCACGCTTGTATTAAGAAACTGTGCGATTTTCACAGCCTGCACCACATTTGGAAGCCTGTCCCTGTTTATCCACGACTGAACGGTATTGTAACTTTCATTTATTGCGGCGGCAAGTTCTTTTTGAGTAATACACCTGTATTCAAGTTCGCTTCGAACATATAATATACTTATATTGGTACATTTATATTAACGATATAAAAAAACTTGATGGACTCGGGAGATAAATTATGTGGATTTCTTTTTGGCATGGCTTGAACAGGTTGGCAGCTGGTTATTGGTAGGAGTGCTTTTTGCATCATTTGTAGCAATAGTTGTCCTGCTTGCGTGTAAAGTTGAAAACAGAATCACGGCAATTATCCTGACAGCCACAGGCTCAATATTATGCACAATTCCGCTCATAAGCACAGTAAATCTTTTAACTGAATCAAAGGCAAAAAGTCTTGCAATTTCAGAAAAAAAGGCAGAATTGAATAATTTGAAATTACAAGTGGAGAATGAAATCATAAAAAAAGACAATTTATTATGAAAAAAATTTTTATTTCAGTTATTTTATCACAGTTTGTTTTTTCTTTATATTCCCAAACAAATAAAGAAGAGTTAATTCAAAAAGCTCGAAATTTTGAGAACAATAAAGAATGGATTTATGCTTTAGCAACCTATGATGAAGCCGATGATTATCAGAGTTTTAATTTACTAAAACAAGAAATAGAATCTGGAAATCCAGGTAAAGGTACTTTTGATATTTTTAGTATTCATGATGAATGGCTGTCATTAATAAAAAAATTTCAAAAGTATTTTTCAGAAAATTGTCCTTATGAAATTAGATATAAAGATTTAGCACTTGAAAAAATAAATTACGAAAATAAAACAGCTTCCTATTATTCCGATTTTGAATTTAGGGAGACGAAGTTATTTTCAGAACTGTCTTCGGCATTAAAAGAAGGAATAAAAATATATGATAAGAAATATAAAGATAGCATTCCGGAAGAATTAAATATTTACTCTTTAAATGATGATAAAGATGTTGGCAAAAAGGTAGAAAAAATTTATTAACCAAATTGAAAAGCGATTCTAAAAATATTCTGGAAAAAGACGGCATTGCAATGTCATACAATATTCTTTTTTCTTTAATTGGGAACGAAGGCACAACTTTACTGAAGGAAAATGAATCTTCTTTATTTAAGAAGAAGTTATATAAAGTGCAATTTGCAATTTTTGATAAGGCCGGAAAAAAACTCATGGATGGACCGGTGTTTCCTATTCAATATGAAAAAAAATATCTGATAGAAAATATTTCATCTGAAGTCATGACATTGATTGATAGTGGTGAAGTTTAGTTTAAACCTGTTGCTGTATTTTTAAAATACGGTGTGTATACCTATTCAAGAAGCTATAGAAGCCGTCATGAAGAAGAATTCTTTTCTACGCAAATCCGGATGGGAGAAAGTTTAGCAGAAGATATGAACAAGGAAATGTTTGAAACACCTGTAAAATATTTTAGCTCACAAAATTTATCAGAAAAGGAAAGGGAAGCAAAACAGGCTAAAGAAAGGGAAAGGCAAAATGTTCAGAATCAATTTAATGCTTGCGTAAATTCTTATCGTGAGATTTTTAGTCTGTATAGTTCTTATTTGGATTCCGCAGAAAAAATACAGAAGAACTGGAAAGTTTAATTGGTGTTGAATTTAATCGACCATATTTGAGCCATGGAATTTTTTCAATTGAAACGATTAAAAAAAAGGGACTTGCCCAGGCTTCAAAGGTTAAGAAAGGGTATAGGTTAAGATCCATAAACGGCATTGAAATAAGTTCCATGAAATCAACAGCTGACAATAATTTCAGTAGTTTTCGCGAATTATATCAGTTATTGTCAAAAGCGGAGATTATTGATGTTAATAATATCAACGAGATGAACAGAATAAAAAAAGAGATGTCAGCCATCAACATCAAAGAAAATTTTTTGATATATGAAAACTATCCATATGAAGGCTATTACTTAACTAAACCTCTTGCATCCGGAACGGTTTTGCAGTTTGTCGATAATAGTTCCCAAGGAAAAACTGTTGAAATAACTATTCCTTGATGAAGTGCCAGCTAAATGAAGGAGACCTACCCAAAAAAAGCCTACCTGTGATTGAAGTGTACCCCTAAAGTTGGACAAATGAAGTTCGATTTTAGGAGGTGCATTTTTTATGTCCAAATGCTCAGAAGAGGTTAAATCAAAAAATAGTAAAGGAATATGAGGAACGTCATGTCGCCCCCATAGACACTTTAAGCAAAATATGGTATGAACACATTGGAGAAAAAGAATTTCCTGCTGATGAAAAAAACTTGTCGGAAAGCTATGAAAGAACTCTAAAATCCTACAGCTGGTTCCTATCCCGTTAAATCATTAAAATGCCCAATTCCCAAAAGATTAAAAAAAAATACGTCCTGCAGAGGTCATCATGCCGTGCAAGACGTAAAAACTATAGGGAACTTCTAAAAACTTCAATTTTTGGAGATGCCATATAGATAACTTCAAAAACGATGAAGAATTGAATTTAACAAAAATTCTGAAAGTCCTGCAAATTTTACAGAACTTTCAAGGTTTTATCAAAATCAGTTTCCGTATGTTGCGATGAATACGCCGGCAGCAATTGCAGTACCGATAACACCAGAAACATTCGGTCCCATGGCATTCATGAGAAGGAAGTTTGAAGGATCATACTCAAGACCAACCTTGTTTGAAACGCGGGCAGCCATAGGTACTGCAGAAACACCTGCAGAACCGATGAGAGGATTTATCTTTTTCTTCAAGAAAAGATTCATGAACTTTGCCATGACAACTCCACCCAATGTGGCAACAGCAAATGCAACAAGACCGAGAACGATGATTCCTACGGCTTCCTTTTTCATAATCTTGTCAGGAGTCATCTGGCTTCCAACACCAAGAGAAAGAAGGATTGAAACAATGTTCATGAGTTCGTTTTCCATTGTCTTTGAAAGACGCTCGACGCATCCGCACTGCTTTACGAAATTTCCAAATGCAAGCATACCGATAAGAGGAGCTGCAGGAGGAAGAAGAAGAATCGTAATTACAAGAAGAAGCATTGGGAAAAGAACTTTTTCAGTCTTTGAAACTGGACGGAGCTGATCCATCTTGATTTTGCGCTCTTTTTCCGTCGTCAAAAGCTTCATTATAGGAGGCTGAATCATAGGAACAAGAGCCATGTATGAATATGCGGCAACGGCAATTACGGCCATCATCTCAGGTGCAAGTTTTCCAGAAACATAGATTGACGTAGGACCGTCTGCACCACCAATGATTGAGATTGCGGCAGCCTGGAGCATTGTATAGTCCGTACCCAAAAAGAGATTCATGAGGGCAACACCGAACATGGTGAAGAATACGCCGAACTGTGCTGCACCACCAAGAAGGGCAACCTTAGGATTTGCAATGAGAGGTCCGAAATCAGTCATGGCACCGATACCCATGAAAATAAGCATCGGGAAAAACTCATTTCCAACACCTGCAGAATATATGATGTGGAGCATTCCGTGAGGAGCCATTCCCATGCCGGCACCAGGTATGTTTACAAGAACCGTACCGAATCCGATTGGAAT
>JAZQMW010000089.1:0-114598 GCA_045627025.1 Treponema sp.
TTGTGCAGGCGGCGGATACGAAAACATCTGTGCGGCAGCAGACATCCTCAAGGGAAAGAACACAGGAAACGACAAGTTCTACCTTTCAGTTTACCCGGCATCCACACCCATCTACATGGACCTCATGAAAAACGGTGCAGCTGTTGAACTCATGAAGGCAGGTGCAATCGTGAAAACAGCATTCTGCGGACCATGTTTCGGTGCAGGCGACACACCTGCAAACGGTGCCCTTTCCATCCGTGACTCAACAAGAAACTTCCCTAACCGCGAAGGTTCAAAGATCCAGAACGGTCAGATTTCTTCAGTTGCACTTATGGATGCACGCTCAATTGCAGCAACAGCCGCAAACAAGGGATTCCTTACAGCAGCAACAGACTTTGACAAGGATTACTCTAACAAGAAGTACTTCTTTGACAAGACAATCTATGAGACACGCATTTACGACAGCAAGGGAGTCGCTCATCCGGAACAGGAAATCCAGTTTGGTCCAAACATCAAGGACTGGCCACAGATGGAAGCTCTCGGCGACAACCTCCTCGTAAAGGTAGTTTCAGAAATCCACGATCCTGTTACAACAACAGACGAACTCATTCCATCAGGCGAAACTTCTTCATTCCGCTCTAACCCACTTGGTCTTGCAGAGTTCACACTCAGCCGCAAGGACCCAGCTTATGTTGGTCGCGCAAAGGCAGTTCGCGACAGAGCAGATGATGTGAAGGCAGAAATCACAAAGGTTTGTGCAGCACTCAACGTTAAAGAAAGCGACGTTCAGGTTGGTTCTACAATCTACGCCGTAAAGCCGGGTGACGGTTCTGCACGCGAACAGGCAGCTTCTTGTCAGAGAGTTCTGGGCGCTTCTGCAAACATCGCCTGCGAATATGCAACAAAACGCTATCGCTCCAACCTCATGAACTGGGGTATGCTCCCATTCCTCTACAAAGCCGGTGACCAAGCTGCGACAGAAAAACTTCCATTCGCAAACGGCGACTGGGTTTACATTCCAAACGTAAAGAAGCAGGTTGCAGAAAAGGCAGATTCTTACAAGGCTTATGCTGTAAACGCATCTGGCAAAGTTACAGAATTTGAACTTACAACTGGAGACATGACAGACGACGAACGCAAGATCATCCTTGCAGGTTGTCTCATCAACTTCTACAAGGCATAAAAAATCACATGCCTGAAAAAGCATGACATCCCGGGGAAACCCGGGGTGTATTTTTTAAGTGCATTTTCTAAAGTTACATCTAAAATTGCAACTTTCAACTGTTTCCTTAAGGAATTTATCATGGATTATAAAAATCTTTTCGAAAAAATGAAATTCCTTGATTTCATGGCAAGCGACTTGATAGCATTTGCATCAAGAAAATACGGGGCAGAATTCGAAGAATACATCGACATGACATACGGAGCAATTCCTGACGGAGAATATGAAAAAATCATTGATGTTTCATGTCCAAAACCGTTTGTGGATCTTTACACGCTCATTGCCATCAAGAGATTTCGCTCATCGTATGAAAAAATACTTGAACTCGGAGAAGGATATCAAAAAATTCTTGACGATTATCTTTCAAACGAAGCACAAAATCTCGGTCTTGAAAAACCTGAAAATGTTCTTGACGCATACAACCTCATAAACTTCTGCATTCCCGACTTTCCGGGAAAAGAAGAAAATGAAATCATTTTGAATGAAGACAAAAAAATATGCTGGCAAAAAAAAGATTTTGAAGGAACAGACTTTCTCTTGCTGTTCAAGCCATTCATTGATTCGATTTTAAAAGGCACCAAGATAAGTTTCTCAACAGACAAAAACATTTTCTGCCTGAAAGAGATTTCACCAGGTAAGGCCGATTCCAAAGAAATATGACGGGAATTTTTCAAGATTTTCATCACCGTTCTTGCTTCTGAGTGTCTTTCTGTAATCCGAACTTATTTCGTAAGGAATATTGTATGACAAACCGCCCGAAAGCATGAAATATCCCAAAACAAGATCCATTCCAGTCCCAAGGCTATAAACAATCACATCATCAGTGCGGGCTTCAAGCTTTCCCTGCACAAAAGGCCTGAAATGCCTGAAAAAAAGATATCCTGCACCAAGCTCACAGTCAAAAAGATAGACGGCAGAATTCCTATCATCTCCAGCAGTCTCAAGGTCAATTCCAATTCCGACGCCACCAAAAAAAATTCTTCCAATTCCCCACGTAAGCATGCCTTCCACAGACGTAAATTTAAACGTCTCATAATTCAAGCGGGAAACATCCATGTCAAAATTCTCAGAATTAAAAGAAAAGCAGAAACTTCTCCTACCTTTTTGTCCGACAAGAATTTTATCCGCAAGATTCTCATCTTTTTTTTCATTTTTCAGCTCTGCATTCACGTTTTTTTCAATATCGGATTTCTCACGCTCCATCTGTTTCGGCGACCTAAAATCCCTGTCGCTTCCATATTCCATGAAAACCTCGGGAACAGGATTTTCAACAGAATAAATCAGCCTGTTATATTTCGCAACCTTGTAAATTCTGAAAGAAACCGGAACAAGCCTATAAACATTAGCCTTTTCCCAATGCTTGATATGAAAACTCAATTCCGCAAACAAAACTTTTTCATCATTTTGAAAACGGCACTCATATTCATTTACATAAAACTCATAATCACGCCTCTGATGTTCGGTCATGTCCCTGTCAAGCAAAAATTTCTTTTCAAGCACGGCAGAATAAGGAAGACTCACACTATAGTCAAAAAAGAATTTGTCTTCAAAAAAAGAACCAAGGCTCCGCGTATTCCAGACAAGTTTTTCAACATCATAATCATCCACGTCAAAGACAAAATCATCATAAAAGGAAGAAACTACATACTCATCATTTTCAAGTATTGAATACATCTGCGAAAGAGTATCATACTCGTCATCCGTATAAAAATCGCCCTCGGACTTGGAGCAGTCAATATATGACTTGAATTCTTCTATGGCACCGATTCTCATTTCCGCATCTTTCAGGGAAGAAGAAAAAGCATTAAAGGCACAGAGAAACAGGATGACAGACGAAACAAAACTTTTCATATGAACATTCTATTCCAGAACAAAAAAAAAATCAAACACGATAAAGGGCATCTCTAAAAACCTATTTTTAGAGGTCCCCTAAAGATAAAAAAGGACATGGCCTAAAGCAATTTATGGGATTTTTGCGAAATACTTTATTGATAAAAAATAGAAAAAATGGCATAATAAAAGATGCATGTACATGAAAAAAACAATATGCATGCGAAAATTGTAACGATTAATTACAAAATTTGTTTTAGCTTTTGGGGTCATTGTGCAACAGGATAAAGACAATCTCAAGACAAAATTTGAATATTCCTCGGTAAACATAGAAGAGTTCTTCGACAAAGAAAACATACAGGAAACGGAAGAAGAAATTCAGACGGGTATCATTGTCTTTACTGACTATCAGCAAAAACTCATCGACAGGCTCACACAGGCGCTTGAAAAAAACGCTCCAGACAGGCTTGAACGAATCCAGGTACGAATCCGAGACCTTACATTGCTTGCAAAATCAATCGCAAGCTTTCCGTCACTGCTTGAACGGGCCAACACCACGACATCTACAAGAACTCCAAGAGAATTAATAGAAAGCCTCATCTCATACCAGGAGGATGGAGACACACTCCTTCACCTTCCGTCAAAAGCAATATTGGGAAAAGGATTTCTCGTAACGAAAATACATACTTTTTTTTCCATGTCAAAACTTGCACAGCGATATGCTCTCATGAGTGAAAAAGAAGTAAAGGAATATGCTGACGAAACGATTTCCATGATGTTCAACCTCATGGCAGAAGACGTATACATGAACCTTTTGAAAGACCGATCTCTTTCCATTGATTTAAGGCGGGAACTTGCAACAGCACTCATAATCCTTTGGGAGCACAGAAGCGACCAGACGATTTCCGACATAGCGCCGGTTTTGCAGTCAGTATGGTCGGCAAGACGAATGCTTGCACCGGCATTTGGAACGATGATGGGAACAAGCGAACTTCTTATGGTAACAATGCAGATGGACGAGCAGTGGAACTCTTTCATCAGGGAAAAGCTTTCTGACGTTGACGTGACACAAGCCATGGAGGAATTCCTTTTTGGAGTTTCATACGAACAGATTTTGAGACTCAAGGCAATACTTCGCGAACAGGGAGTAAAATCCATAGGACGTGATGAAGTAAGCAATTACCTTGGAGAACGCGTCAAAACAGACATCAACCTTGACTACAGGGATTTTTATCTTCTATATACTGTACGCCGCGATAATGCACGAGCAAGACAAAGGCTGCATCTTGAAGGTCCCAAAAATACTCTCGAAGACCACTTTATTCGTTTTGTAATGGAAAAAAATCAAGAAAAACAAAAAAATGATACTTTTGCAAAGGAAAACTGAAAATTGACTGAAGAAAACAAAAAACGAGAATATCATTTTGGTGAAAAAATCAAGAATGCCAGAGAAAAAAAACACATGACGCTTAAAAACGTAGCTCTTCTTGCAGGTGTAAGCGAAAGCCTTGTATCGCAAATCGAGCACAACAAGGTATCTCCGGCCATCGACACCCTTCTCGACCTTGCAAACGTACTTGACCTGAGTCTTGAATTTCTGTTTGAGGAATACAGCAGAAGGCGTCCCGTATCAATAATACATGACGGCGAAAGGCGAAAGATAAACGAAGATTACGTAACGTACGAAGAGCTTTCAGATTCATTCTCAGTCGGTGGAGAAAACTGCTTTGAATGCTATTACCTTACGTTAAAGCCCGGATGTCAGACTCATCGGGGAAATTATGGGCATCTCGGAAAGGAAATGGGTCACATTCTTGAAGGAAAGGGAAGACTTTGCTACGAAAATAAATTCTACGATCTTCAGGTAGGCGACAGCGTCACATTCAGCGCACATTCTCCACATAATCTTGAAAATACCGGCGACAAACCGCTAAAAGCCATCTGGATTGTAACTCCGCCACAAAAATTCAACAGCTAGAAATTCATCCTGCCATTAAAACGAATATCAACGCATCATGGAGAAAGCATAAAAACCGGTCATCCTGAATAAAAATCAATGAACAACATGCATTTCGGAAATCCCCAAAAAACGCAATTCAGAGATTTCCGACATTTTAAGACAAACAAGCGCTCAAACCTTCAAGACATCTTTTCAAAAAAAGTGCCTGAAGGAAGCATCAGATTTTTCATGGAAGAAGAAGGTCTCCGTCTTTTATCCAGCCGATTTTCCTGAGGATTTCAGAAAATCCCCATGTAAGCACTGCAGGAAGAACAAAGCAAATCAAGACAAGCCCAATCCAGTCAAAAGCACCGGGAACTACAGCCACGGCTCCATGCAAGACAGCTGCCTCACTAGGTGATGACCACCCGGTAACAACCCCAATCTGACCGACAAGGCCGCATGTTCCCATTCCGCTTGAAACGGCGGCACCATTCATTTCCATTCTGAAAAGGCATGTTGCAAGAGGCCCCGTTATGACGCTCGTCAAAATCGACGGAATCCATATTTTTGGATTCTTTATGATGTTCGGCATCTGAAGCATTGAAGTACCAAGTCCCTGGGAAAGTATTCCGCTCCATCCGTTTTCACGGAAACTCATGACTGCAAAACCAACCATCTGGGCACAACAGCCGGCGACTGCGGCACCACCTGCAAGTCCGGTAAGGCCAAGGGCCGCACAAATTGCGGCAGAACTTACGGGAAGAGTCAAAAGCACGCCGACAATCACAGAAATCATCATGCCCATGAGGAAAGGCCTTAACGTTGTTGCCCACACGATGAGATTGCCGAATGAAGATGCAAAAAGTCCTATGTATTTTGCAAAAAGAAGAGTGCAAAGGGCACCGCACAATACCGTCACAAGGGGAGTAACTATGATGTCAACCTTGGTTTTTCGGCTTACGAGCATTCCGCATTCACAGGAAATGATTGCAATGAAAAGGACAGCAAGCGGTCCTCCAGCCCCACCGGTCACATTGGCGGCAGCTCCGATGCCAATCAGCGTAAACAAAACGAGCGCGTCGCATTTCATGGCGTGACCTATGCCACATGCCATTGCAGCACCAACAACATGACTTTCACTTGCAAAGCTTCCAGCCTGAACAAGAAAATCAAAAAACACGTTGTCGGACACTTTCAGGAGCTGCTGCCCCAAAGTCTTTACGATTGTTCCGATAAGAAGAGATGCAAAAAGTCCCTGGGCCATACCACCCAAGGCATCAATAAGATAACGCTTAACAAATCTGTTCATAGAATCCCCGTTGAAAGGCAGGCCAAAGAAACATGCCGTATCCCCAAAAGGACCGATTTTCATCAGCCGAAACACTTTCATAAAAATAAATTTAAATTAGGCTTTATTTAGATTAAATTACATGTAAATGTAGTTGATAAAAGCATCCGTGGGCTTCTTAGACAGTGGAAAACCATTCTGCCAACAGTCATCTAAAACGTAAAATTTCTGATTAGCGGGAAATATACCAAAAAGAAAAAAAAAAGTAAAGGGAAACAGAAAAAAACAAAAACAATTCAAAATGATTCTTTATGATGCACAACAATTGTACAGCATGAAAAAATTCATTATACTCAAAGGCATTATGGCATTTTATGATTCATTTGACGTAGCAGTCTGCGGTGCAGGTCATGCAGGCATAGAAGCGGCACTGGCGGCAAGCAGGATGGGATTAAAGACAGTCCTTGTAACACAGAGCCTTGATGCAATAGCACGAATGAGCTGCAATCCAAGCATAGGTGGAATTGCAAAAGGAAACATCGTGCGTGAAATAGATGCGCTCGGCGGAGAAATGGGAAAACTCATAGACAGAAGCATGATACAGTTCAGGCTCTTGAACAGAAGCCGAGGTCCAGCAGTACAGGCTCCAAGAAGTCAGGCCGACAAAATCACATATTCGCAGCTTGCAAGAAAAACCGTGGAAACCCAGGAAAATCTTTCAACCCTGATGGATACGGTTGTCGATGTCCTTACGGTAAGCTCAAATGAAAAGCTGCCCAAAGAATCTGAAACAAAGGCCGAAGAAGGTTCAATTCCAGGAGAAGTCCGGGGAAACAAGTCAAAATACCTTTCAGAAGCGGCAAAAAGCGGCATGAGGCAAAAAGTCATAGGCATCGTTACGGAAAGAGGACGAATAATACCATGCAGAAGCGTTGTGCTCACGACAGGTACTTTTCTCGGAGGACGCATCTTTATAGGTGAATATGACGCACCTTGCGGAAGAATCGGTGAATCAGGAGCATTTGGACTTACCCAAAGCTTGAACAGGCTTGGTTTCACGACAGGAAGGCTCAAGACGGGAACACCACCAAGAATTCTCAGACATACAGTTGATTTTTCAACATTCGAACTGCAAGATGGTGACAAAGACGTCATTCCGTTCAGTTTTGATGATGAAAAAGTGGAAAGACCCATGGTAAGCTGCCATCTTGTATATACAAATGAAAACACCCACAAAATCATCCGTGACAACATAGGCAGAAGTCCCTTGTATTCAGGCAAAATAAGCGGCATAGGCCCAAGGTACTGCCCAAGCATAGAAGACAAGGTAATGAGATTCCAGGAGCGCGAGAGGCATCAGCTTTTCGTGGAACCTGAGGGACTTGAAACGGATGAAATATATCTCAACGGATTGAGCTCAAGCCTTCCGGAAGAAGTGCAGGATGCATTCCTCAGGACAATACCGGGATTTGAAAACTGCACGGTATCAAGGCCAGGTTATGCAGTTGAATACGATTATGTAGAGCCTACACAGCTTTTTCCAAGCCTTGAGACAAAAAAAGTGGCAGGACTTTTCAATGCAGGACAGATAAACGGAACGTCAGGATACGAAGAAGCCGCCGGACAGGGACTCATTGCAGGAATGAATGCCGCCCTTTACGCACGAGAACACAAAAAACTTTTGGGAGAGCTTTCAAAACCTGATTCCTCAATACCTTCCGCACCGTCAAGCGGAGAAAAAGGACATTTCAACCCGCATCCGTTTTTTACGGACAGTGAACTTGAACAGTTTGCAGAAATTTCAGAGCGAACGACAAAGGCACTTTCAGAAAAACTTTCACAAAAAGCAGACATTCCGCACTACGAACCGATAATTCTTGGACGAGACGAGGCATACATTGGAGTTCTCATAGACGACCTTGTAACGCTCGGAACAAAAGAACCATACAGAATGTTTACGGCACGTGCAGAATACAGGCTGAAACTGCGTCACGACACTGCCGACAGAAGACTTCGGGAAAAAGGATTCCATGCAGGACTAATCTCAAAAGCACAGATGGATGCACTTTCCCTAAAATACGGCAAGGTACAGGAAGCACTTGAACTTCTGGAAAAAAAGCCTAATCTTGAACGTCCCGAAGATTTTACGGAAGCAGAATGGACGCTTGCAGAAGAAGATTTCAAATACAAATATTACATAGAAAAGCAAGACAGCCGCGTGGCAAAGATGCACAAAATGGAAAACGCAAGAATTCCAAAAGACTTTGACTATGGCAAAATCGTTGCATTAAGCTCTGAAAGCAGAATGAAGCTTGAAAAAGTACGTCCACTCACACTCGGTCAGGCATCAAGAATCAGTGGCATAAGAAACAGCGACATAATGCTGCTCATGGTATATCTCAAGTAGAATTGAATCTTGCAAGGGCAAATCACAGGAAAGCCCCGGTAATGAAATCGAGTTCCATTTTCGGGGTCTTTTCAATTTTCAGGAAAAATGCATTTCCAGAAAGAAATTTTCAAGATGTGGAGACGGATAAAAATCAGTTTTTCCACAAAAAAGGCAAGAATTTTCCTCAACAAAAAAACTTCATATTTCAGACTGTTTTTAGGAAAAAAAAAAAACGATTTACGTTTACAAATTAAATTTAACGCTATATAATTAGACATATGGCTGATTTGCTTACAGATACACAGTTTAACGAATTTAGGAAATTGATATACGATTCTTCTGGAATCACATTCTCAGAAACAAACCGCTCCATTCTTGACAGTCGCCTTAAAGAACGTCTTCGAGAAAAGGGATTGAGCAACCTTGACGACTACCACAAGCTTATTACAAGCAACAAGGAAGAATTCAAGGTTTTTCTTGACAGCATAACGACAAACCTTACGAGATTTTTCAGAAACCAACCGCATTTCGACGCTTTGATTAACTATGTCATTCCACATATAATCGAAAACAAGAAAAAGACTGGCGATACGAAAATCAGAATCTGGAGTGCAGGCTGTTCAACGGGAGAAGAGCCTTATACTCTTGCAATGCTACTGAAGGATAAGCTTCCGGCTCCTTACACATTTGAAATCATAGCATCTGACATTTCCTTAAAGTCGATCATGGTCGGACAGCAGGGGTTCTATCCAAACTCAAGAATTACAGGTATTCCGCAAAACTATCTTTCAATGTACTTCACAAAGACGGCAGACGGATACCAGGTAAAGCCTGATGTAATGAAAACGATACGTTTCGACTACCATAATCTAAGAAACGACATGGGTGCAAGAAACCTTGACATAGTGTTCTGCAGAAACGTCCTGATTTACTTTGATGAAAACGCACAGAAAATTACGCTGGATCATTTCTGGAATTCTATGGCAAAGCATTCGTATCTTTTCATCGGACATTCGGAAAGTCTTTTTGGAATGGATACCAAATTTGAATTTTTGAAAACAAATTGGGCTTGTCTTTATCAAAAAAACATAGACTAGATTTGATTAAATCTGTAAAATGGTTTTAACGGGGTAGTTTTCCAATGAATGCGATGATTCTTGAAAAATTGCCTTTCAGATAAACGCAAGCCTAATAAGTATGTTTTTGAATTGCATCCATGCTCGATGGCTCAGGGAAGTTCATTTTGCAATACGTGCAGTTTGTGGATACTGCTATTCATGGTACACAAAAGCGTTTATATGATTTTGCAAATTGATTCTTTGCAAGCCTCTTCGGTCTTGAAACATTGTGATTCAGATTTTCGGGCTTGCAATCTCACACAAAGAGAAATCAATTTTCAGATACACAATAAATTATAAGGAATTAAAAATGGATGATATAGAAGTACTTGTCTGCGATGATTCTGCCTTGATGAGGAATCTTATTTCACGTATTGTTGACAATACGGATGGAATGAAAGTTATCGGAACTGCAATGAATGGAAAATTCCTCCTGCAGAAACTAGAAACACTGAAGCCTGACGTAATTCTTCTGGACATAGAAATGCCTGAAATGTCGGGAGTAGAATTTCTTGAGGAAAGGCGAAAAAGGTTCATAAACATCCCAGTAATCATACTCTCGTCCATTGCGACAAAAGGTGCTGCCGTAACAATAAAAACACTCGAACTCGGAGCATGTGACTTCATAACAAAACCAGACGGTTCGACATCATCAAGTCTTTCTTCGGTTTCCAGCCTCATAGTTGAAAAAATTTCATCATACGGCGGAGCTTTTGCAAGAAGAAAAGGAAAAAAAGTTGCTTCCACCGATGCAATTTTCCAGCAGGCAAGATTAAAGGAAGTTGAAGCAGTTTCAGCAAAGGAAGGACTTTTAAACAAGATACAGACAGGTTCATCAACAGAGACAAAACCTTCAGCTTTTTCACTCTCATCATTCAGCATGAGAAAGCCAAAGGAACCTGAGGTAATAACGCCTCTGTTGCAGCCAGGAAAAATAGAAGTTGTTGCAATCGGAATTTCCACGGGAGGACCTAATGCCCTTCGTGAGGTTTTTGCAAAGCTTGATCCAAAATTCCCTCGTCCAATCCTTGTCGTACAGCACATGCCGGCAGGATTTACGAAAGAATTTGCCGCAAGCCTTGACAGAATATGCCCTCTTGCAGTAAAAGAAGCAGAAGACGGCGACGAAATACATCCTGGACAAGTTTACATTGCGCCGGGAAACTATCATATTGCAGTAGAACGCTCCACATTATGCAATGTAATAAAACTGAATCAGGAAGACCAGAGAAACGGTCACAGGCCTTCTGCAGACGTTCTTTTCGAATCGGTTGCAAAAGTTTACAAGAACAAGGCGCTTGGAATCATAATGACAGGAATGGGCCGCGATGGTGCAGCACAGCTTGCAGAAATGCGAAAACAGGGTGCATGGACACTCGGTCAGGATGAAGGAAGTTCCATTGTTTACGGAATGCCTCGTGTGGCATATGAACTTGGTGCCGTTCAAAAACAGGTTCCGCTTGAAAAAATGGCATACGAAATGAACAAGATTGTCATGGAAAACTGCCGCTAGGATAAAAAGCATCTCCAGAAGTCACATTTTGGAGAATGCACCAAGATTTTTAAAACGCAGACCGCATGAATCATAAAAAAAATCGTGATTATTGCTTCTGCGTTTTTTTTACCACTTTCCGCTGGCTCCACCGCCGCCAAAAGAACCGCCACCCCCATGAAAATCTCCACGGGTATGGTTTTTCGTAAATGTGCGGTCATGTCCACCGCCAAACCCCATCATAAAGAAAGGCCACCACAAAAAATTTCTTCCGGAAGCAAGTGACAAAAACAGGATTAAAAAAATAAATATTGCAAAAGGAGCAAAACCGTCACCTTTTTGAACAGACTGTTCACGACTTGCATCCACATAAGATTTTGAATCGTCCGACAAAAGGCCTTCATCACCAGTAATCAAAGACGCCATGCGCATTACGGCTTTTTCAATGCCTTCTGCATACATTCCGTTTCTAAACGAAGGAACAATGACATGCCTTATGATTCTTGCACATTCTGCATCCGTAAGAACGCCTTCCGTTCCGTAGCCAGTCTCAATCCTTATGTCATGGCCTTCAAGCGATATTACAAGAAGAGCTCCATTATCAGTCTGCCTGTCTCCGATTTTCCACTTCTCGGCATGAGCCATGCTGAAGCTTTCAATATCCGCACCACCTGTATCATCCACAATCAGGACTGCTATCTGCACTCCACTTTTCTCAGAAAGACCAAAAAGAAAATCACTTATCCGATCAGATTCTTTCTTATCCAAAAGACCTGCCTTGTCCGTAACAGGCCCTTCCATTACATAAACAGAACCTTCCTTTTTATTCAGGCCAACAGAAGATGTCTTTTTTTTCGCAAAAAAACTTGATGCTGAAACAACCAGAAAAACAAATATAAGGATCAGAAGAAAACCGTTTGAATCATTTCTTTTTCTTTGACTCATACCCATTTCTCATCCTCCAAGATTCTAAGTCCATTTGGAAGTTCATCTTTTTTTACAACATTTTCACCGATTGGATATTTTTCCGCAAGGAGTTCTCCACATCTTTCAATCGCATCCATCAATCCATCCTTAAATTTACCTTTAGAAAGACTATTCACAAGATCATCAGCTATAAGATTCCACAAATCATTTGAAATTCTGCCCGAAATTCCCCTGTCGGCTATGATGCGGACTTCCCTTTCAAAATAAGAAATGAAAACAAGCACGCCGGAAGAATTTTCCGTAGAATATACGCCGCTTTCTGCAAAATACCTCATCGCACGATTTGTAACTGCCGTAGATTTCGCAGCTTCAGGAATTACGGCAAAATCAATGAAAGAAACATTGTACAGAAAATACATGACGACAGTACAAACGGAACACGATGCCAGAAAAAAAAGAGACAGATGATACGGTCTGCATCCCCAGATATGACTGGAAAGCCATTCGTATATGACAGGAGAAATGTTGTAAAGGCACAGGAAAAGAACCGCAGAAGTCGCAATAGATGCCAAAAGTTCCCATACAGCATAACTTGCACTTTCTGAAGCAACTGCAACGACAATCTCTCCAAGTGTGTTTTTTTCAACATCACGGACTTTTTTTTCAATGTCATCAAGGTCTGTTTTCGAAAGATTCATCCTTTTTACAAGTGCATTTTTTTTCATCTAGAACTCCACTTCAGGGACATTCATTGCCTTTTCATCGGAACGGAAATACGGTTTCTTTGAAAATCCCATGGAACGGGCTATAATCACTGCCGGAAATTTCTGTATTGATGCATTGTACACGGCAACAGCATCATTATATCTTTTTCTTTCCGTTGAAATCCTGTTTTCAATTCCCTCAAGCTGACTCTGAAGATCCAGGAAATTCTCATTAGACTTCAAGTCAGGATAACTTTCGCTGACAGCAAGAAGCCTTCCGAGAGAAGAACCAAAGGCCGCCTGTCTTTTTTGAAACTCAAGAAACTTTGCGTCATCAACACCGTCAAAATCAATTGAAATTCCGCCTGAAAGTCTTGCACGGCTTTCTGCAATATCGCTGAACACATCCTCTTCGTGCTTCGCATATCCTTTCACAACGGCAACAAGATTCGGAACAAGATCAGCTCTCTTCTGATATTGATTTTCCACATTGGCCCACTGAGCTTCCACAGCCTCGCGTTTTGACACAAGTCCGTTATAACCGCATCCTGTCAGTGAAAAACATGCATAAAGAAAAGCAAAAAAAACAAGAATCTTTTTCATACATACGTCTCCAAATAAAAATTCGGCAATTAAAAAAATCAGCTTTCATCACCATCAAAAAACCAAATATTCAGGGAACTTCAATAAAAACATCAAGAAATTCCTGACATTTTCATCAAGCTTATCCTTAAAATGCAATTTTTAAAATCACCGTCTTTTTCTTCCTTAAATTTACGAAAAATAAACGCATTGGTCAAGGGAAACCGCATTTGTTCGATTTTACAAAATCTTATTTTCAAGGCTCGGCATGCGCAAAAAAATAAAATTCCAGTCCTCACGAATTTCATTATAATTCAAATTCTTTGCGGAAAAATGCAATTTTCAGGGATTCAAATTCAAAATTCAATGCATTTTGTTACATTTTCATGAAAACCAATTGAATATAGTGCATTATTTCGATATACTAAATTGAAATAATTTTCAATTCACGAGGGCAGTTATGGCATATTTTTATGAAGAGCCGTCTCACACATTCGGTGAGTACCTTTTGATTCCAGGATACACTTCTGCAGAATGCATTCCAGAAAATGTTTCACTAAAAACACCAATCGTACGCTTTGACAAGAAGAATGGTGAAAAACCAACTCTTTCAATGAACATTCCTCTTGTAAGTGCGGTAATGCAGTCAGTAAGCGACGACAAAATGGCTATTGCCCTTGCAAAGGAAGGCGGCATAAGCTTCATTTACGGTTCACAGTCAATTGAAAACCAGGCAGCAATGGTTGCAAAAGTCAAGGCTTACAAAGCAGGTTTCGTAACATCAGACTCAAATATCCGTCCAGACCAGACTCTTGAAGAAGTTGTGGCACTCATTGAAAAAACAGGACACAGCACAATCGCCGTAACAGATGACGGCACATCACACGGAAAACTTGAAGGCATCATCACAGCCCGCGATTACAGAATCGATCACGTTCCTGCAAATTCAAAAGTTAGGGAATACATGACTCCTTTCTCAAAGCTCGTAACAGGCAAAGACGGAATCTCATTGAGCGAAGCAAACGACCTCATTTGGAAAAACAAGGTAAACCAGCTTCCTGTCATTGACGGTAACGGAAAGCTTGTATCACTTGTATTCAGAAAGGATTTTGACAATCACGAGACTTACAAGAACGAACTTCTTGACAGCCAGCACAGATACATTGTAGGTGCAGGAATAAACACGAGAGATTACATGGAGCGTGTTCCAGCTCTCCTCAAGGCCGGTGTTGACGTACTCTGTCTTGATTCAAGCGAAGGATATTCAGAATGGCAGGCACGCGCACTTCACGACATTCATGAAAAATTCGGCAAAGACGTAAAGGTTGGAGCCGGTAATGTTGTTGACAGGGAAGGATTCATGTTCCTTGCAGAAAACGGTGCGGATTTCGTAAAAATCGGTATTGGCGGAGGTTCAATCTGCATTACTCGAGAGCAAAAAGGAATTGGACGCGGTCAGGCTACAGCAACAATAGAAGTTGCAAAAGCCCGTGATGAGTATTATGCAAAGACTGGAATCTACGTTCCAATCTGTTCAGACGGTGGAATAGTTCACGATTACCACATAACTCTTGCTCTTGCAATGGGTGCTGATTTCGTAATGCTCGGACGCTATTTTGCACGATTCGATGAAAGCCCTACGGCAAAGCTCAACATAAACGGAAACTACGTAAAAGAGTACTGGGGAGAAGGTTCAAACCGTGCACGAAACTGGCAGCGCTATGACCTTGGCGGCAAAAAAGGAATGGCATTTGAAGAGGGTGTAGACTCATACGTTCCTTACGCAGGACGCCTTCATGACAACGTTCAGCTTTCAATGAGCAAGGTAATACACACAATGTGCAACTGTGGTGCACTTTCGATTGAAGAGTTCCAGCAGAAAGCAAAACTTACACTTGTTTCTGCAACAACAATCAGTGAAGGCAGTGCACATGATGTTACGGTAAGAAACACAAGCATCAGATCTTAGGCTATGACAAGATAAAAAATTTGGCTTCGTGGCTTTAATCAGGCCATCATAAATGAAATCCCTGTTCGTTTTTGAGCAGGGATTTTTTTAATCGAACGCAAACCAATGCAAAAATATTTTTTTCATATGATTCTATTGACAGAAACAAATTTTAATGATAATATGTTTCTATAAATAGAAACTTAAAAATGGAGGACAAAAATGAAAGAGTATCTCAAACAATTTCCAAACAAAGACGGATACTTCGGAAACTGGGGCGGAGTATATGTGAGCGAAGAACTTGCAAAGGAAATGAAACGCATAAATGACGCATACTATGCAATCAGCAAAAGCCATGATTTCATAACGGAACTCAGATCAATCAGAAAGCATTTTCAGGGACGCCCTACTCCTGTATATTACTGCAGCCGCCTGAGTGAAAAAATTGGCGGACGAATATACCTCAAACGAGAAGATTTAAATCATTCAGGAAGCCACAAGCTGAACCACTGCATGGGAGAGGCTCTTCTTGCAAAATACATGGGCAAAAAGAAGGTAATCGCAGAAACAGGTGCCGGACAGCATGGTGTTGCCCTTGCAACCGCAGCCGCATATTTCGGACTCGAGTGCGAGATTCACATGGGTGAGGTTGACATTGCAAAACAGCATCCGAATGTAGTCAGGATGAAACTTTTGGGTGCAAAAGTGGTGCCTGTGACAAAAGGACAGAAGACGCTCAAGGAAGCCGTAGACAGCGCATTTGAAGCATATCTCAAAGACCCTGTAAACTCAATATACTGCATCGGTTCCGTAATGGGTCCACATCCATTTCCAATGATGGTTCGTGATTTCCAGCATGTAATCGGTGTTGAGGCAAGGGAACAGTTTCTTGAAATGACTGGAGAACTTCCAGATGCAGTTACGGCATGTGTAGGCGGCGGATCAAACGCAATGGGACTTTTTTCAGGATTCATTGACGACGAAGATGTTGCAATGTTCGGAGTTGAGCCAAGCGGAAGATCACTTCAGCTCGGAGACCATGCATGTTCATTAAGCTATGGACACGAAGGCATAATCCATGGAATGAAGACTTACCTTCTCACAGATGAAAAGGGAGAACCTGCACCAGTATATTCAATTGCATCGGGACTTGACTACCCAGGAAGCGGTCCTGAGCACTGCATGCTTAAGGATACGGGCAGAGTCACGTACACAAGTGCAAACGACAAGGAATGCCTTGAAGCTTTCTACAAGCTTTCACGCTATGAAGGCATCATTCCAGCCCTTGAAAGCTCTCATGCTGTTGCATTTGCAATGAAGTATGCAAAAGAAAATCCTACAAAATCAATTCTCGTAAACCTTTCAGGACGCGGAGACAAGGATGTTGACTTCGTAACTGAAAAATACGGACTCGGTGACGAATACTTCAACTAAGAGAAAAACATCACCTTGCCAAAGCTGAAAAAAAAATAGCCTTCAGGTTGCTTTTCGCAATCTGAAGGCCTTTCATTTAAAATCATTTTCTTTTAAAAAGCCTTAAAGCATCTTTCAAAAGAGAATCCCTCGTAATTGCAAGAAGAATTATGCCTGACACGGAGAAAACAAAAAAAGTAATCAAAACAGGAAATCCTTCTGAGAAAATCCTTGCATGACCTGAAAAAAATCTGATGATTCCATCACGGAAAAAATATACAGGCAGAACAGCAATGACAGAAAGAACCACGGTTTTTGCGGCATACGCAAAACTCTTAATGACAACGGATGAAACATTTACAGACGATTTCTTCTTCAAGAATATGAAAAGAACAATTGTATTTATCATTGAGGCAACGGACAGGGCAAACGCGATTCCCCTGCCTCCAAAATTTCCCACAAGAAGGGATGCAAGAATTATGTTTACTGCAAAATTCACAAGACCTGCAATTGTAGGACTTTTTGTATCCTGCTGAGCATAGAATGCGGGGCTTACAATTCTGTTTACGGCAATAAAGAAAAGACCTGCAATATGAAAATTGAAAACATCCTTCGTCATCTTTACGGAATCTTCATTGAATTTTCCACCGGCAAAAACAAGCGCAATTATGTTTCTGCTCATGACAAGCGAATAAAACGTTACCGGAATGGCAATGAGCGCCATTATTTTTACTGACTGTGTAAGGAGGGTGATGAATTTTTCCCATTCATTTCTTTTTGCGTATCCTGTAAGGTCCGGAAGAATCACGGTGCCTATGGTCACTGCACAAATTCCAAGAATGAGTTCCTGAAGCCTTAAGGAATACTGGAGGCTTGAAACGACCCCTTCACCTGCATGAGTTGCAAGGGCAGAAGATACGATATCGTTTATCTGGTAACCTGCCATGCCAATGATTGTAGGACCGATAAGGGCAAGGACTTTTTTTGTACCCGGATTTCCAAAAGCATTTTTGAGTGACGTAAGGCTTATTTTCCAGTTGTTTTTAAGGACAAACGGAAGCTGGAAAAGAGTCTGTACCCCACCTCCCGCAATCACGCCGATAGCCATGGCCCTTGCAGGATTTGCGGTAAAACGGGACAGCAGGTAAGTACAGGCTATGACAATCAGGTTGAAAAGTATCGGAGTAAATCCTGACGGAGAGAAAATTTTCATTCCATTCAAGATTCCCTGGAAAAATGCCGCAATTGAAATTATCGCAAGATACGGAAACATGATTCTCGTAAGGACAACGGCTTCATTCATGGCATCAGCATTTTCAGTCGAATAAAAAATCCTAAGTATGAACGGAGTAAAAATCATTCCAATAATTACAAAAACAGTCGTAAGAAAAGTAACAAGGGTAAATGTCGCAGTTACAAAGTCTTGGGTATTTTTTTTCCCTTCATCAGTATTGCAATCCTCAAGATAGTTTCTGAAAGTCGGAATAAATGCAACTGATATCGAGTTTTCAGCAAAAAGCCTTCTGAAAAGATTCGGAACCATAAAGGCAATTCCAAACGCATCGGAAAAAATGGATGTACCCAAAAAATGAGCCTTTGTCATTTCACGGACAAGTCCCAGTATTCTTGAAAAGAGCGTAAGCACGGAAAGGGAAAGCCCCTTGCGCAATAAAGATTTTTGTTTCATAATCTGTAAATTATAGAAGAATTTGAATAAAAAATCAATTTTGCAACATTTTGCGACATTTTGGAAAAAAATGATTTTTTTCAAGGCATGGGAGCATAAAAATGAAAGAAGCATTAAGGGAAGAATTGCAAGGCTGGAAAAAATGGGAAATATCATGGATGGTGTTTTCATGCGCAGTAATAACAGCTCTTTCAATTTACTGGAAAGACAGTCCCATAGGCATTACATCGGCACTTACAGGAGTGATATGCGTTATATGCACGGGAAAAGGAAAGCTTTCAGCATATGTTTTCGGTGCCGTCAATACAATTCTTTATGCACTGATATCATACAGGCAAAAATACTACGGAGAGGTAATGCTCAATGCATTATATTATTTTCCGCTCCAGTTTTACGGATTCCACGTCTGGAAGAAAAACATAAACAGTGAAACACATGAAGTAAACAAAAGGTCTCTTTCACCGAAAGGGCTTGCCATAATGCTTTGTTCTGTCGGATGCGCAACACTTGCATATGGATTGATACTGAAACATCTTGGAGGAAAACTTCCATATGTTGACGCATTGAGTACGGTCGTATCAGTCGTTGCAATGATAATTTCCATAAAAATGTATGCCGAGCAGTGGATTCTATGGATAATTGTCGATGTAGTGACGGTATTTATGTGGGCATTTGCATTTGCACAGGGAAAAGAAAACATATCAACACTCATAATGTGGATCATATACCTCGGAAACGCAGTCATCATGTACGTAAAATGGTACAGAGAGGCAAAAAAATGAAATACAGAATCGGAATGTACGGCGGAAGCTTTGATCCCCTGCACAAGGGACACTTGTCGGTAATCATGAAAGGTGCTTCCGAATGCGAAAAATTCTATATCGTCCTAAGCTACTCCAGAAAACGGGACAGCATTCCCATGGAATACAGGTACAGATGGATTTGGGGACTCACGGAACATTTTGGAAACACAAAAATCATCCTTCTTGAAGATGATGAAGTTTCAAAGGATGCCTATGACAAATCATCATTATGGAAAGAAGGCGCTTCAAGGATAAAAAAAGAAATCGGTGAAAAAATTGATGTCGTATATTGCGGCAGCGATTATTCCTCAAAAAAAATTTATGAAAAATACTATGATGAAAGCAGGATAATTTACATATCAAGAAATGAAATCAACATATCATCTACAGAAATAAGAAAAAATCCTCTTTTAAGCTGGGATTACATTCCAAAAATTGCACAGCCGTATTTTGTAAAGAAAATTCTTTTTGCAGGCGGTGAAAGTACGGGTAAATCAACTATCGTAAGAAAACTTGCAGACTATTATGGCACAAATTATGTCTCTGAAGCAGGACGTGACATATGCATGGAAGCAGGCGGCGAGGATTTCATGACTCACGAAGACCTTCACAAATGCCTCATATACCAGAAGGCAGATGAATTGAGGGCACTAAAGGAAAGCCGTAAATTTATTTTCGTCGACACAGATGCATTGATTACGAAATTTTTCGTGCAGTTTCTCCTCAAGGATGAAAAAGAAAAGGAAAAATGTGAAAAACTTGCGGATGCAATAACCGAAATCAACAGTTTTGATTTGATTTTCTTTCTCGAACCGACAGTTTCTTTTGTTCAGGACGGAACAAGAAACGTAAAGATACAAAATGAACGTGAAAAATACAGCCAGCAGATAAAAAAACTTTTTGACGAAAAAGGAATTGCATATCAAACTGTTGACGGCGACTACGACGAAAGGTTTCGAAAGGTCATTGAAACAATCAACTCCAAATTTCTACAGACCGACAAAACAGAATGAAATCGTTACGGAAAACATTTCCGTTTTCAGTTTTTTAAAACTCCGCCCCAGGGAATGTCATAATTCTTGCAGAGTCTGACATATTCGTTTTCTTCTTCGTTTTTAAGTGATGTGACAAAGAAAGTCATGTCTTCAGGAAGCGATGAGATGCACTCCCCTTCTTTTTTTCCAGGTTTTACCCGGATCGCCTGATGGCAAACACCTTCCCTTGAATCTACGGAAGTAAGCCTGTAACCGGAAGCTTTTTCTATGATGCGCGAAATGTGGCAAAAGTGAGTGCATCCCATTATTACGGTATCACAATCCTTTTCAAGAAAAAAACCAACAGCTGGCTTTACGGCTTTTATTTTTTCGTCTTCTGTGGCAGTAAAAAGATTGCGCTCGATGAATGCGACAAGATCAGGATCTCCGCGAGAAAAAACTTCACAGTCTTTTGCAAAACTTTCAATCAGTTTTTTGCTGTAAGGATGATTTACCGCAGCATTTGTAGCCAAAAAACCTATCCTTCGGTTTTTAGAAACACTTGATGCAAGTTTTATTGCAGGCACTGTACCGACAATCGGAGTATCTGGAAACCTTTTTCTGATGTCATCAAGGGCTGTAACGCTTATCGTGTTGCATGCAATTATGACGACACTTGGTTTCCAGCTGTCAATCATCTTCTTTACGCTTTCTGACGAACATCTTATGATTTCTTCATATGACTTTTCTCCATACGGAAAATGAGCAGTATCGCCTAAATAAAGGCATGACGACTCAGGACTTTCCTTTTTGAGTTCAAGCATATAAGGAATTCCTCCTGTTCCGCTGTCAAGAAACGCAAAGTCAACGTGATTCATGTCAATACTCCAAAAATTTATTTGAGGCAACTGTTGCCGGAATAATCAAGGTCCGTAAGGATTTCAGTATGATCAGGGAATACGGCCACGGTATGCTCTTCATGGCAGCTATAGCTTCCATCCTGAGTTACCACAGTCCAGTCACTGCCTTCCTCTATGTCAACATCGCTAAGTCCCTCATTGATCATCGGTTCAATTGCAAGCACCATTCCAGCCTGGATTCTCGGATTTTTTCCACTGAAAGGACAGTTTGGGACATTTGGATCTTCATGCACGTCAAGACCAACACCATGACCGCAATATTCATAGACAACACCATAGCCATTTTTTTTGTTTGCAATTTCATAAACTGCATTGGCTATGTCTGAAATTCTGTTTCCGGCCTTGCAAGCTTCGATTCCTGCAGAAAGACATTCTTTTGTAACACTGCAAAGTTTTTTATGTTCAGGAGAAACATTTCCAACAAGAACAGTATGAGTGCTGTCGGAAATATAGCCTCCAAGATCAAGACCTATGTCAAGGGAAACGATGTCTCCGTCTTTTACGATGCGCTTTTTTAAAGGAACACCATGAATAACCTGATTATTGATGCTTATGCATGCACAACCCGGGAAACCTTCCTTTGGCCATGCAGGCCTTGCCCCGTAACGATGTGCAAATTTCACGCACCAGTCATCAATTTCCTTTGTCGACATTCCAGCCCTTATGGTAGGAATAAGTTCATTGAAAAGATCAGCAAGCAAATGGCAGCTTTTTCTTATGCCGTTTATCTGGTCCTCATTCTTCAATCTAATCATTTCATTATCCTCATGCTCTCTTCCCTGCAGATTGATGCAGTATCGAAATCACCGATTTTTTCATAAGCATCAGCCATCTTCTGAAGGAAAAAAAAATCATCATTTTTATCAAACCGCAAATCCAGCGCCCGCTCCCATGCATCAAGGGCAAGCTCCGGACCTACCGAAGTTTCTATGTTGTTCCTTAAAATGTGACGTGCAAGACTTTTTACTTCCGGAAAAAACAGCTTGAAATACGAATAGGAAAATTCCATGCGTATTATCTGCTCGAGAAGAATTACAGCATCGTAATACTCCTGCCTTATGACAAGTTCCTCCGCAAGAATAAATCCATAATCCATAAAATCCTCACGGGTAAACCATCTTGAAAGCTTAAAACCAACACGCTCCATGTTGAATTTCTTAAACTCGCTTACGGCATCATCTTCACGACCATGTATAAGGTCAAAGAAAACAAGCTTGGCCTTAAACTCATCCTCTTCCCTTTCCAAAAGCCATTCCCTGTAATTGAAGCTTTTTCTTTCCTGATTCTGACTGTTTGCTTTTTTATAAAAAACAGATTCATCAAAAAGATTTCTTGTTCTCATGTCGGAAAGTGTTTCATAAGCCTTCTGAAGCTCAAGAAATTTCTCCGAATCACCAGCAATATCAGGATGTAAGATTTTGGCCTTTTTCCTATACGCGCGCTTTATTTCGGCTGCAGTTGCATTCTGACTTACTCCCAGAACCTTGTAATAGTCTTTCATCGTGGTATAGGATAACGCTTTTTACGGTAAACTTCAAGAAGACAAAAGGCATGTTCCTGCCAGTTTTTGCAGGCAGACACATGCACAGGCAACAAACTCTGCATTATCAGAATTTTCAAAAAAAACTACTTCACAACCTTCAAGTTCTTTTTTCTTCGGAAACATCAAGAAGATCCACCTCTTCCTTTGTAAGGCTTCTGTATTCACCGGGTTTCAGGGATTCATCAAGACAAAGTCCATTCATGCGGATTCTTTTCAAGTACACGACTTCATTTCCCAAAGCCTGAAAGATTCGCTTTACCTCATGAAATTTTCCTTCCGTCACGGTAAGCGCACACACTTCATCCGGAAGGGAACCGTCTGATTTTCCAAAAAGATTTTTGTCTTTCCATTCGATGGATGCCGGTCTGCAGTCTGCTTCACCATCTTTCCCGTCTGCCGCGATATGCACGCCCTTTGAAAGTTCTTTTTCGTAGCGAACCTTTTCTTCAGCATCAACCTCATCACGAAGATATACAAGATATGTCTTCGGAACTTCATATTTCGGAAATGTAACGCGATGCACAAGTCCACCGTCACTTGTTATCACCAAAAGTCCCTCAGTATCGGCATCAAGACGACCAACAGTACTCAGCTCGCCGCCAAGATATTTTCTCCTGTCACCGTCATCAAGATATTCAAACACGGTCTGCCTTCTGTCGGATTTTGTGGAACAGACACTTCCTGCAATCTTGTTCATCATGAAGTATGCGTTTTTTTCAACAACCACTTCATCATCATCAAAAAAAATCCTGTCTGAATCTATGTCCACATGGTATTCCGGATCAGAGGCAACCTCATCGTTTATCCTTATCCTTCCGCATCTTACAAGACGCTTCACATCTCGCCTTGACCCGATTCCTGAATTTGCAAGAACCTTGTCAAGCCTTTCCAAATTTCTTTGCGCCATAACAAATCACCTCATGCAGTTTAACTTTCAATCATTTACGGCAGAAGATTCCGCAGCACTTGCTTTTTCTGACGTTTCATTTTCAGCCTTTACGCCTGACGATTTCTGAGGAAGAGCCATGATTATCCTGTCACCAACAGAAATTGACTTTCCTTCCACATACTCCAAATCATAAAGAATTATGCCGTCATCTTTTTCAAGAAGCTTTGCATCGGCCATCTTTTCACCTTCATGAAAAACGGTACACGGGAAAATGCAATTCTCATATTCTCCTCCCGTAACAACCAAACGTTGGATATCTTTCAGATAAACCTTGGCACCCTGAGAAAGATTAATATCCACAACAACGCCATCAACTTCAGTTCCCCGTACTTTTTCATGACACAGATTTTCAAGAACTGCCTGGAATTCATTCTGGATTCTTGTTTTTGCATTAACGGCCTTTCTTTTTTCAAGCACAAGCCTGTTTACTTCCGAAACGGATGCATTCATGAATTCTTTTTTTGCATTTGCGGCATAAAGCATAAGGAGTTTCGGATAAGTCATGACTGCATTGTTCTTGTCATGCGGAAATTTTTCGCAAAGCCTGTAAACATATGAAAGATCGTCAAAATATGATTTCTGCCTTGCTGCCGTTTTCATAAATGCATCAGAAGCACCTTCCTCAATTTTTGACGATGAAGCATAATCGGCAGAATATTTTTTTGACTGCCTGATGATTTTTGCCAACCTGGAATCTTTCGGCATTTCAGGATCAAGACTCCTTATCGTTTCAGAAATAAGTTTCTCCTGTCTTTCAATGGCATCATTTTTTGCTTCAGCAAGAATTTCATCCATAGAAACAAGCTTATCCTCATATTCCTGGACAAGTTTCTCTTTTTCTTTTTCATGAACAAAACGTTCCGTATAAAGAACCTTTTTCTGCTTTTCAGCCTCAGCAATCCTGTCTCCGTCAAATGCGCCCCTTTGTGATTGCAGATGCTTAAGCTCATCATTGCAATTTTCTATTTCGCGGTCAAATTTTGCAAGAGTAGATATGTCAAGCTGATATTCATCCTCAATTTCTGTCTCACGAAGAGTTCTCTCTTTCTTGCCCAAAGTCTTGTCAATTGACAAAAGCCTCAAGGCATCGGTACGTTTGTCTTCAATTTTTTCTATGGTACGGCTCCTGGATTTCATCAAGCCGGATTTTTGCCTTTCGATTTCTTCTATTTTTGAATCTATGTTGCTGACTTTTGTAAGAAGAGCTGCAAGATTCATGTTGTCAAACTCCTTTACCTCAACAACGATTTTCCTGTTTGACGTTGAAACTATTGATGAAAGCAAAACGGTTGTTGCGATAACTACTCCAAGACATACCAAAAGCTTTCCCCACATGTGCCTCCAAAGAAACACTGTGCTGTTAGTCCGGGTCTTTTCAAATTCACTTTCAAGCAAATATGTCTTTCCATCATCATATTTTGAAATTTCACCGAGTTCCTTTTCGAGAAGAAGAGAGACTTCATTATGAACATCCGTAAAATCCATGCTGCCGTTATTGATTATTTTGTCGTCATTGTCCATATTCCACTCCAGTTTTCAGGTGCATTTCCATCCCCCATTCTTTCAAGGAAGACACTGCAAATTTCAAGTTCCGTCTTTTTGAAGACATCCCTTGCCCCATTCCAGTCGCCTTCATAATACTTTTTCAACGCAACGCTGAACATGTCGAATTTTTCCTTATACAAATCGTGTGCCCATGAAGAATTGTTGTTCAGCCTGTCAAGAGGGAAATAAATCTTCACGCCTTCTGTCTTTCCCTTGACGAAAACCGTATCTATCTCATAAAAATCATATCTGGCCTTGGCTTCCTCACTGACGCACGCATCATTTTTTATGTATTCGCTCACAATTACCGGAACCTTGTATATTCTCGTAAGGCCTTCAAGTCTTGACGCAGAATTGACGTTGTCTCCAATAACGGTATTTGCCATTCGCTCATCAGAACCGATGTTTCCGTAAAAGACATTTCCGCCGTCAATACCGACACCAACATCAAGCATTACCGCATTATACACCTTTTCCTCACTTTCGGTAAAAGGCCTCTTTTCCTCAAGAATGCGCCTTCTCAAAACCATCTTGCCGCGAAGTTCCTCAGTAACGGCAGTTATTTCCCATGCAGATTTTATGGCATCATAAGACTTGTTGGAACTTATGTTTTCTTCAATTCCATAACTTGCAAGAATCGCATCACCGATAATCGAGCCGATGATTCCGTTATGGTTGCTGACTTTCCTGATTACAGAATCATAATGAACGTTCAAAAGACCGATTATGTCGTTTCCAAGAATTTCAGTCCTGTACGTAAAGCTCTTTATGTCGCTGAAAAGCACGGTAAGCTCACGCTGTCTTCCCTCAAGACGTATAAGCTGCTCTTCCTTGGCTTTCTTTACAACATTTTCAGGGACAAATTTCTGAAAAATCTGCATCAAATTGTCAATCGTAAGTGAAAGGGAATTGAAATTGGCCGCAAGATACGTAATGTCGTCATTAGGCGCGCCAGATATGTCAAGCGGCACAAGTTTTTTTGACTGCTGCATGGCATAAATCTGCTTTGAAAAGCTCCTGATGTTTGAAAGAAGACCGTCAAGAATCTTTGTTCCCATGTAGATGAAAAAGAAAGCGACAATCACAATGAGGACAATTGCCTTTGCAAATACGGAAAACATGGATCTGCTTATGTCCGAACGCCTGTTTGCTCGCACAATGTACGTAAGCCACTCGGAATGATACTTGTACACGCCATAATATTCGTCACCGTCAGGTCCCTTGAAATTCAGAGAACCTTGGACCTCATCTTCCATCTCGGCAAGCGCATCTTCATCTGAAAAAACATTCCACGACAAAGAAGGATTTGCATTTGCCATGAAAAGAAAAGAACCGTCAGGATTCAGGCCAAAAGCAAGACCGTTCACCTCACTTTCGTCAAATCCGTTTCTTGCACTTTCCTCAATATTTTTAAGGCATCCTGCAGTATCCTGGGAATAAGATTCTATCTGCTTCTGGTTATTTGCGGCATTGAAAATTTCAGTAAGCTTGTCAACAAGAATAATGTTCGTAAGCTCAAAAACCTTTCGCTGTGACAGCATGACGGAAATCAAATTTGTAGAAAATGTCGAAAGCAAAAGCATGACAATAAAAACCGTAAGGATTTTCAACTTGATTGAAATAATCGGAGTGTCTCCCACGTACTGGAAAAATTTAAAGTGCTTCTTACATTCCTTCATCTAAACCTTCTTTTAAATATGACTACTTTATCCTAAAGTATAAAATTAGTAACTTGATATTTTATACGGTGTTTTTATTTTTTGCAACTTTATTTTTAAAATCAATTTACCTTCATCAAATCCATGCATAAAAAAAATCACGTAAAAGAAAATGACTTGAGAAATTTGTCGGAAATCATGGGTTTTTCATTTAGAGTTTTACATGCAAAACATGATAAAATTTACATTTCAGGCAAACAGATTATTTCCCATATCATAAAAAAAATGCAAACTTTCACGATTTTTTTTACAGAAGAGTTCTACGTTTAAAGACGATTTCAAGATTCTTGCAAAACTGCATATAATCTTAAATGGAAAAAAAGAATTTTATGCTGTATAATTACTGTAATTGGACGCATCGATGCAAAAGATGATTTTGAAAACGAAATTTCATGGTCCAAACCAACTTAACCGGGGTGCGATATGCAGAAAATGGAAAAACAGTTTCACATACAATGTATGGAAGGAGATGTAGGAAAATACGTAATTTTGCCGGGAGATCCTGGAAGATGCGAATCAATAGCAAAACTTTTTGATGACGCACATTTTGTCTCAAGCAACAGGGAATTTACGGTATGGACAGGAACGCTTCTTGGTGAAAAAGTTTCCGTATGCTCAACAGGAATCGGAGGTCCTTCAGCATCCATCGCAATGGAAGAACTCCACAACATTGGTGCGGACACGTTCATAAGGGTCGGAACATGCGGTGGAATAGACATTGACGTAAAAAGCGGTGACGTCGTAGTTGCAACGGGAGCCATAAGATACGAGCACACAAGCCAGGAATATGCGCCCATAGAATATCCTGCCGTTCCAGATTTCGAACTTGCATCATGCCTTGTGGAATCATGCAAAAAACTTGGGAAAAATTTCCACACAGGAGTCGTGCAGAACAAGGATTCATTCTACGGACAGCACAGCCCGGAAAAAAGTCCCGTAAGCTATGAACTCTTGCAAAAATGGGATTCATGGAAAAGGCTTGGAGTAAAGGCAAGTGAAATGGAAAGTGCGGCTCTTTTTGTAGTTGCGTCAGCCCTCAAATGCAGATGCGCATCATGCTTCCACGTAATATGGAATCAGGAAAGGGAAAAAGCAGGTCTTGACCAGGACATGAGCACGGACACGTCTGTTGCGGTAAAAGTCGGAGTCGAGGCACTGAAACTCATCATAGAAAAAGACAGGGAAAAATAGAAGTCGCTAAAGAGGATGCCACGCCACATGAGGGCATCCTTTTTCATGCATGAAGATTTCAATACAGGACGAAGCGAAAACTCAAGGGAACCTCCCAAAAATGCAGTTTTTAGAGATGCCATCAATATTTTTAACCGCCACGCAAAGTTTTGTTCTTTAAATTTGTTTGCAAAAAGTTTATACTGGGCAAATGGCAGATAAAAAAAAGAATGAAAACAGAAAAAAAACAGGTCTTGGATTTGCATTGTGGGTACTTGCGGCATTGGTGCTTCTTGTTGCATTCCTCATAAACCAAAAGAGAATAGCGTCAAACCTGAAGGCTACGGGGTTTCTTGACAAAACGATAGGAAAGAATCCTGAATTTATCGAAAAGGCTGAAAAAACAAAAAAAGCGGAAGATACAGAAAATGAAGTCGCACCAATAGAGCTTGAAGACGTGGAAATTGATTTCGCAGGCAATACTGAGACAAAAACTTCCGGTTATTCTGACGATGATGATGAAATCAAGGAAATTTCGGCACAAAATGACATCACGCAAAAACAGATAGATTCTACCGCAAGACGAAAAGAACTTCGAGATAGTGAAAATGAAGAAGGTCTAGACACAGAAAGCCGAACTGAAACTTCTGCCTGGAAAAAAGCAAAAAAAGAAACTGTCGTAAAAAAAGAAGTGACAGTCAATACGGCTGAAAAAAACAAAACAATGAGGATAAAGCTTTATTTCATGACAATAAACAGTTCAGGCTCAGTATCAAGGATTGAAGTCACACGAGAAATGACAAAATCATCAAGCCCGCTGAGTGATGCCGTAAAAGCCCTCATAGAAGGTCCAAATTCTTCGGAAGAGTCAAAAGACGGATGCAGGTCGCTTCTTTCATCAGGCACAAGGCTTATCGGTGCAAGCGTAAGAAACGGAATTGCAACGCTCAATTTCAGCAGTGAATTTGAATACAACCAGTACGGCATAGAAGGACTTCGAGGACAGCTGCAGCAAATCGTATTTACCGCAACTGCTTTTCCTACAGTAGACAGCGTTCAGTTTCTTGTGGACGGTGAAAAAAAGGAATACCTCGGAAGTGAAGGAGTCTGGATTGGAACTCCCCTTAATCGCAATAGCTTTTAAGCATTTTGTTGAAATATTTTCTGTTTTTCTGATAGACACCTTCAAAAGATGTCAGCACAAAATGACTGAAAGAACCATCTTCATTTTGCTTCAGATAAACGAATGAACGGGATACATTTCCATTTTCAGGCTCAACTGAAAGATTCATTATTGAAATTCTTCCATCATCGGCAGTCACTTTCCCATGCTGCCACAAAACATACGAATGGTTTGCACCCTGCATGATTTTTCTAACAAGGTAATCCTGGGCCTTATCATTGTTTTCTCCAGGGGATGCAATCTTGTTGAATGTTGCAACAGCATTTTCTCCGAGAAAATATACATTTGGAAGGACATCAGACTTCCAGTTTTCATCAAGGGTAATCTTCATGCCTTCAAATTCAGCATTCATTGGTTTTGCCTTCTTGATTTTACAATTTCTCTTCTTATCCTCAATTCCAGAATTTCCCTTAAAATCGTGGAAACTTGTATCCTGTGACGACACAAGACATCCAACAGTCACAATGTCAAAAATTCTTTTGCCAGAAGATCCTTCTATCGACTCAATGTTGAAAATCGGAACATATGAACTAAAGCAAATCTTTACGTTTCCGCCAAACTGGAAAAATTCCTGGTCTGAAACAAAAGGTTTTGAAAAATCAGAAGTTGCATGCTGTCTTCTTGACGTAAATTCATAAAAAAGGTCATGGATGTAGTTTACAATCTCAGCATCTTCTTCAACAACGATTCCTTCTATTTTCTCTCCGGTAAATTCAAGAAGATTTTTTTGTGTGTTAACGGAAAAATATACGATTATGTTCTTTTCGAGACGATTAAGCTTTTCATCAAGAGGACTGTAATATCTGACGGCGTAAGTTGATTCGTCATAATATAGAAAACCAACATAGCTTTCAGATTCAAAACTATTGTCCCTGTAATATACATATTCACCCGATATGTCAGGAAGATAGGGAACAACTCCAGGAAGGGCAAAAACAGCTTCCGATACGGTCAAAACAACCAGCGCGGCAAAGATTTTTTTTAGCATTCCAATCATTTTATGTCTCCAAATACGTCTGGACAAGGCACTCTTCATTCAAGGCATTGACACAGGCGTTTCTAGGGTTTTGTTAACCCTTAATAAAAAGGGCACTCCAAAACATTCATGGGTGCCCGATATTTTTCATAATGCAATTTCAAGGTCTTGAACCTGCCGGTATTCCCCAGAAAAATACAATTTTTTATGGAAACGCTGATTAATTGAGGTGAAATCAACCATCGCTTCCCTGACAAATCGTGCAAAGTCCTGCTTTTCCAGATTTGCGGATATCAGTGTTTCCTTATGTTTACCCTCAGGCATTAAGTTTTTCAAGTTCCTTTTTGACAATCTCAGCAATTTTTGAAGCAGCTTCATCAAGAGGAACAAGAGAAGGTTCCTTTTCGTTTCGAAGTTTTACCTCAACATTAGGAAGATTCTTGTCTCCAACAGTGATTCTTACAGGGAAGCCGATAAGATCCATGTCGTTGAACTTAACTCCAGGACGTTCATCCCTATCATCAAGAATAACTTCAATTCCAAGGCTTGAAAGCTCCTCATAAAGCCTGTCAGCGGCATCTTTCATGGAATCCTTGTACTTGATAGGTACGATTGCAACCTGATACGGAGCAGTTGACATAGGCCAGATGATTCCATTGTCATCATGATTGCATTCGATTATTGATGCAAGCACGCGGTCAACTCCGATTCCATAACAACCCATTGTCGGAACGGCAGCTTTTCCATTTTTGTCGAGATATGTGACATTCATGGACTCTGTATATTTCTTTCCAAGCTTAAAGATGTGACCAAGTTCATTTCCCTTGCTTGTATAGAAAGGTTTTCCGCAAACAGGACATATGTCTCCGCTCTTTACGGTACGAACATCGGCTGTCATCCAAGGATTATAGTCTCTAGAAGGCTCTACATGCTTTACATGGAAACCTTCTTTTCCAGCTCCTGCAAAAGAGTCATGCATGCCACAGACACTCAAATCCTGAAGAATCGGGCACTTTACGTTAAGAGGTCCTACAAAACCATGTGGTGCGCCTGCAATCTGCAAAATCTCATCATCATCTGCAAGACATACTTCCGAAGCCTTGAGGTTTGCGGCAAGTTTTGCCTCGTTGACTTCAAGGTCGCCCCTAATGAGAACACATACATAGCTTACAGGATAGAATGAAAAATTTTCTTCCTTTGTAATTTTAAGGTTTTCGCAATATGGAGCCTTTGAAAGGTCAAGAGTTGAATTTATGACACGATATATAAGTGCCTTTATGAAGTTCTTTGATGATGTTCCAAAAAATTTCTCCATGTCTTCAATGCTGAAAACATTTGGAGTTGCAACTTCTTCTACGGCAAGATCTGTTTTTGTCTGATTAAGCTCATCTTCCTTACAAGATGCCTTTTCAACGTTTGCTGCATATCCGCATTTGCAGAGAATGAGAGTGTCATCACCAATCTCGCTTTCCACCATGAATTCTTCAGAACCGGAACCACCCATTGCACCGGTATCAGCTGTTACAGGGATAACCTTAAGTCCAAGGCGCTTGAAAATGTTCAGATATGCCTTTGCATATGCCTGGTATGATTCATCAAGAGACTCTTCGTCAGCATTAAGCGTATAGGCATCCATCATGTTGAACTCACGGCCCCTCATCACGCCATATCTAGGTCTTATTTCATCTCGATATTTAGTATTTATCTGATACATGTTGATTGGAAGCTGCTTGTAGCTTGTAAGTCCCGCACGGCAAATTGCAGTGTAAGCTTCTTCTGCTGTAGGAGACACAACCATATCCTGCTCACCGCGATTTTTTGCCTTGAGCATCTGAGGCCCCATCGTATCCCAGCGGCCGGATTCTTTCCAAATTTCACCAGGAACAACAACAGTGGGTTTAAATTCCATTGCACCGCTTTTATTCAATTCTTCCTTGATGATAGCCTCGAGCTTTCTGTAAGCCCTTAGGCCAAGCGGCATGTACGTATAGAGACCGTTTCCGAGTTTTCGGATAAGGTCTGCCCTCATCATAAGCTGATGGCTTGAAATAACTGCTTCAGCTGGAGCTTCACGCAGTGTTCTAAAAGGAATTTTTGAAGTTTTCATAATCTGCTAGTATAACGGATATGATATTAAAATTCAATCAGTAAAGCTTTCATGCCACATCTGCATCAAACCGCTACCGTGTCTTTTCAAATGAAAAAAGGCGAGCCAACTGACCCGCCATGATTAAAAAAACTATTTTGCAAGTTTCTCTGCAATAATGTCTATGTATTCCCAGGAATTTACAATGCGCTTTGCAGGAGGATTTGCAAGACGTGCAAGATCGCCTGTCATTATGCCTTCCTCAATGACGTCAAGAGTAGCTTTTTCAAGCTTTTTTACAAACTCACCAAGTTCCGGCGTACCGTCCATTTCTGCCCTTTTTGAAAGAGCTCCAGTCCATGCAAAAATAAGCGCAACTGGATTTGTGGATGTCTTCTCGCCCTTCAAATATCTGTAATAATGCTTCTGGACTGTACCGTGGCTTGCCTCATACTCAAACTCGCCATTTGGAGAAACAAGAACAGACGTCATCATTGCAAGACTTCCGCAAGCCGATGCAATCATGTCGCTCATGACATCTCCATCATAGTTTTTGCATGCCCAAAGTATTCCGCCTTCATGCTTCATGATGCGTGCAACACAGTCGTCTATAAGGGTATAGAAATACTGAAGACCGGCTTTCTCGAACTTTTCCTTGTACTCAGCCTCAAACACTTCATTGAATATGGCCTTGAAGTTTCCGTCATAAGTCTTTGATATCGTGTCCTTTGCACCAAACCATACGTCAATCTTCTGGTCAAGGGCATAATTGAAACAGCACTTGGCAAACGAACGGATTGATTTGTCCATATTGTGGATGCCCTGAATGATTCCAGGACCTTTCATTACCTGAATCGTCTTTCTTATTTCAGTACCGTCGTCTCCTGTAAATACAAGTTCAGCCTTTCCCGCACAAGGAGTCTTTATCTCACAGTTCTTGTATACGTCGCCATATGCATGTCGTCCAAGCACAATCGGCTTTTTCCAGCTTGAAACATTGCACTGGATGTTCTTTACGAAAATAGGTGCGCGGAAAACAGTACCGTCAAGCTCTCCGCGAAGAATTCCATTTGGAGAAGGAGTAAGCTGCTTCAAGTGATACTCTTCCATACGGGCTGCATTTGATGTAATTGTTGCGCATTTTACGCCGACTCCAAGCCTCTTAATGGCCTCTGCAGCCTCATAAGTAATCTTGTCATCACTGTCATCTCTATTCTTGAGTCCAAGATCATAATATTCAGTCTTAAGATCAACAAAAGGCTCAAGAAGCTTTTCCTTGATTACCTTCCAGAGAACGCGCGTCATTTCATCGCCATCAAGCTCTGCTATAGGATTTTTCATTTGAATTTTAGCCATAAAATACTCCTTGTTTTTTTGGAAAAGGTATTCTGAAAGCCTTAAAAGCATCAAGATTTCAGTAAAAATCCCCCTGCCATAAAACTAATTACAATGTATGCTAATATATCAGAAAAGAACAAAAAAATAAAGTACGGGAACCATATATGAAAAACTCAAAAAAATCATTTTTGAAAAAAATGCACACATCACGATTCCTCTAAAAACACGCAAATGAATGCATTTCAAAATGAATCCAGAATTGCAAAAAAACGAAACCTAGCTTTCCCTCGGAATAAACGTCTTTTCTATTTTCACAAGTTTTTCGGCAGCTTTTTCAACAGACTCATAAAGTCCGCATCCTGCAAAGACAAAAATCGCATCACCAAGAAGTTCTGCATCAGGACATGATGTGACACAAACAGTAATTCCCGTAATGTCAGCTTTCATCTGGTTCCAGCCATCATGAAGAGCCTGCCCGCCTGTAACAATCATTTTCTGAGGAATAACCTGGCCATTTTCCTTTGCCAAGCCCTTAAGAACTTTCAAAGCATTGCGTACGTCAAGAGCAGTCTGAATCATAAGATACTTTCCCTGGTCATACGATGGATTTGAACCGTCACTCATGAGAATTGCGTCAACAAGATCATGAAACCTGTACTCGCACCCATCTTCACGCTCAAGTTTTTTCTTGAATGCAGAAAACTTCAAACCTGTATCAGGAAGAATTATGCTTGCATTCCAAAGTCCTGATGACGGATTCGGAAGACACCTTATGCCTGCAGCTTCAATTTTTCTGTCAGAGCAATAATTCAGTCCTTCGCTAGACCCTGCCCTGTCGCACAATGCACCCGGATGCAATGTATTTGTGCCGACAATCGCACTTATGAAATCCGGCGCTCCACAATAAACGGGAACACCTTCCACAAGTCCATTGCTTTCATGAGAGAGGAAAGACACAGCCTTGTGAGTAAGCACTCCTGCCATATCACCAGGCTTTTTAAAGGGAGGCATCTTATCAAAATCATCTTCAGAAAGACCACATGACAAAAACTCTTCTTTCGTCCAATATGCGTCAATAAAATCATCATGGGGCAAAATCGTCACAAAAGAATCAGTCAATCTGTAGATGAGATATTCAGGACCGGAAAAGACAGTCTTTACATCATTCCATTCATTTCCAAGCATATCCTTAAATGCTGCAATGCGTGGAACAAACATCGATTTGCTTTTTATTTCCTGAACCTTTTCATTCCAGAGAAGAGTCCTGCCTGAATCAGCAACCAGAGTCGGTCCATTTCCGCTTATGCAGACAGCATCAACATGGATATCCGGATGATTTTCAAACAGGTCATTTATAACGTTCTGCAATGTCGAGTACCATTCACGTGCGGCATTATCAGTCGTATACAGAAGGAGAAAACGCCTCTTAAAGGCAAGCACATCCCCGTTCTCACCAATAACGGCTGTCTTTAATGAAGAAGTACCAATATCAACACACAGAACGTTCATATTTTATTCCTGAGCCTCATCCTCTGGTGTAGAAACCTTGATGAGTTTGTCAATGATTGAGCGGTTGTCAAGCAAATCTCCCAAAGACTGATTGTGATGGAGACGAACAATAACGTTTGCAAAAAGCCCCGTAACATTCGTGCTGATATACCATTCACGCTTCAAGAGTTCATCATGATAAACGGCATTTGTTCCAATGATTCTGTAGAACAATCCCTTTTCATATGCTTCATCAAACTGCTCGATTGCATTACCTGTAAAGAAAGGAAGGGAAATTGCGGCAATAACCTTTGTTGCACCCTGCTCTTTCAAAAATCCCATTGCCTTGAGCAAAGTTCCACCAGTTCCAAGCATGTCATCTGCAAGGAATGCAACTTTTCCCTTTACGTCTCCAAGGAGCTTTATGGACTTTATGTTTGTATTTTTTGCATCCTGAGTTACAACAGAATAATCTCTTTCCTTATAAATCATTGCAAGAGGTTTCTTCAAGCCTGTTGCATAGAATTTGTTTCGGTCGATGGCACCTGTATCTGGGCTTACGACAACGAGATCCTCTGTTTTTCCCGTAAGATCCACAACTTTTGCAAGTTCACGAATAATCTGATAAGAGGCATGAAGATTTTCACAATGCGTATGGGCAAATGCATTTACAATTTCACGAGAATGAAGGTCAAGGGTAATGATTCTCTTAACTTCCATGCTTTCATAAATGTGACCGAGAAGTGCTGCAGTAAGGCCCTCACGGCTCTTCTTCTTATGCTGACGGCTGTACGGATATGCAGGGAGAACAAGAGTAATTGAACTTGCTCCAGCCTGACGAACAGCATCAATTGTTACAAGAAGACACATAACGTGATCGTTTACACTCAACTTCAATCTGTTTTTGCCATTGTTAAGTGCAATCTCTTCATGATTTTCAATATCCTGGAAAATGTACACATCCTTTCCTCGAATGCATTCCAGAAGTTCTGCCTTGAATTCACCATTTGCAAAATAAGTGAACTGAGTATTAACCTTAAATACAGGAGGTCTATACTTGTCTACGGAACCTCTTACAACCAAGTCGCTCGTATCAATATCATTCTTCAAGTTCATCTGATGAACGATTGATGCCTTTTCCAAGTTATATTTTCTGGAAATAGCATCACTTTTCAAAGAAAAACGATGTTTGTACATGTGGCGTAAATGTGTAATTACCTCGTTTGCAAAGCTTTCCCCACCAGGACAAGCAATGACAGCTAAATCTGTTGGCTCAGAATATGGCATTATTCTTACCTCTTATAAAAAATTTCTTGCATTTCATAAAATTTATTGTGGTTATAATTTTATGTTGCATCGACATTCTACACAATTTTCAAACATACGTCAATGTTTTCAAATAAAGGGCATCTTTAAAAACCCATTTTTAGAGATGCCGCATTCTTTAAAGCCATGAAAAATCCATGCATAAATAAAAAACAGAATCTTTTTTTGTGAAAAAAAATCCGATTTTAAGAAAATCCAGTTCGTAAGAAGACAACACTTAAATTTACCTTATTTGATTAACGCAGACTTAAACCCACCGCAAAAAAAAGTTCCCTGAAAAGGGAACTTTCTTAAAGGCTATTTGTTGTTTTTCATTGCATTAACTTTTTCAAGACGAGCCTTGGCCTTTGATTTTACCTCATCATCATCTTTCTTAAGCTTTTCAACAACTGTGCTGAGGTTATTAACCATGTATACAGGCTGAAGGGTTGCATCAAGACAGTCACGCCACAATGAACTTTCAGGGTCAACCATATTGCGCTTGAGTGTTGCCATGCTGATTGGAAGATGAACATACTTGTCATGAACAAGACCTATTACAAGCTTTGTCTTTCCGGCCATTGCAGCATGAACGGCATTGTTTCCGAGACGCTCGCAGTAAAGGCTGTCATTTGCCGTGGTAACTGATGCACGTACCTCGTAGCTTGGATCAATATACTTCAAATTGATGTGTATTTTCTTTTCCTTAAAGTATCCAGTGATTTTTTCACAAAGGAATACGCCAATATCGGCAAGCTTTTTGTTTCCGCTCGCATCAGTCTGATTTGTAGCAGTCAAAAGCTCCTGTCCTGCACCTTCTGCAACAACAATAACTGCATGACCACGATTTTCAAGACGCTTCTCAAGATGAGCAAGAAGACCGTTTGGTCCGTCAAGATCAAAAGGAACTTCAGGAATAAGACAGAAGTTTGTCTCATGACTTGCAAGGGCTGTAGCAGTTGCGATGAATCCAGACTCACGACCCATAAGCTTTACGAGTCCGATACCGTTTATCTGTGAAATTGCTTCCATGTGTACGGAATTTACAGCCTGTGTGGCTTTCTGAACAGCTGTCTCGAATCCAAATGAGCGGTCAATGAATTCAAGGTCATTGTCAACAGTTTTTGGAATTCCGACAACGGCAATCTTGAGGCCACGCTTTTCAATTTCATTTGCAATATCAAGTGAACCACGCTGTGTACCGTCACCACCAATGATGAACATCATGTTTATGCTCATGCGCTCAATGGAATCAACAATGTCTACAACCCTGTCTCCGCCACCACGTGAAGTACCGAGGAAAGTTCCTCCGATTTTATGAATATTGTCAACGTTATCAGGATTAAGGTCGATTGTATCATATCCTTCCTCTGCAAAAAATCCCTTGTAGCCAAACTGGATTCCCTTGATGCGCCTAACACCATAGCGATTCCAAAGGCAGCGAACAACAGCACGGATAACATCATTAAGTCCTGGACAAAGTCCTCCGCAAGTACAGATTCCGGCTGTTACATGTGCAGGATTAAAATAAAGGTATTCTCGAGGACCTGCTTTTTCAAGGTGATTTGATTCAGGAGTAACATTCTCAGGATCCCTTTCATCATAAGAATTAACAAGACGTCGAACAAAATCCTCATTTCTTACAAAAGTTGCTCTATAGTTTCCATGATGCTGGGAAAGTTCAATCGGAGACTTTACCTTGCATTCTCCCAAATTTTCAATTGTAAAATCATATTTCATTGATGCCATAAAATACCTCTATAAAAAAACGTTACTATAGGATATCTTTTAAATTACAAAAATTCAATACCGACAAGCATTCAAAAACCTATTTTGAAACTATTTAAAGATTGATTTAAAGAAACAGTCACGTTAGAGAAGAAAAATGCCTTACAACCAACCTTCTTAAACCATGCCTGAACGGCAAAGAAAGAATCTTGCAATTCAAAAGACTTCACAAGGTCAATTATAATACAGATATTTAAATTTCCACGAATTTTCGTTATATTCTTATCATGAAGAATTTTAAAGTTGAAGGAATGGGGTGCGCAGCTTGTGCCTCAAGAGTTGAAAAGGCAATAAACAGCATTGCAGGTGTCAAATTCTGCTCCGTGAACCTGCTTACAAATTCTGCATGCGTTGAAGGAAATGCAGATCCAAAAGCAATCATAAATGCGGTGCAAAATGCAGGATACGGTGCGTCGCTAATAGAAGAGACAAGTGAACTTACCATCACAAAGCCCCAAAACACAGTTCAAAAACTGCGTCTGATTTTTTCAATCATGCTCCTTGCTTCAATGTATTTCATACGCTTGGATTTTGCAAAATGCATGATATCACTTGCAATCATCCTCATAAACGGAAAAATTTTCATTTCAGGATTCAAAAACATACTGCACCTTTCACCGAACATGGATTCTCTCGTTGCACTTGGAAGCGGAATAAGTTTTGCATACAACACGTTTCTTTTTGCGACCAAAAGCCTTCTGCACACGCACTTTGAAGGATGCGCAATGATAGTGACGTTCATATCGGCAGGAAAATTCCTTGAAGAAATTTCAAAAGGAAAAACGACAAGCGCCATTTCGGCACTGGAACGCCTTGTTCCGAAAAACGATGAAATAAAACCCGGAGATGTCTTTGAAACCAAAAAAGGAAATGCATTCATTGCAGACGGAACTATAATAGAAGGAAACACATTTGCAAACGAATCGTTTCTGACAGGTGAAAGCGAAAAGATTTTCAAAAAGGAAGGCGACAAAGTCTATGCATCTTCGATAAACCTTGATTCCGACGTAAAATGCATTGCAACATCCACGGGAAGCGACACGATGCTTTCAAAAATCATAAGTCACGTAAAGGAAGCAGCATCAACAAAGCCACACATTGCAAGAATTGCAGACAAGGCCGCATCAATATTCATACCGGCAGTATTTGCAGTTTCAATCCTGACTTTTGCATTGTGGGCTTGGACAACTTCAGACTTTCAGATGGCGATTACAAAAGCGATTTCCGTACTGGTGATAAGCTGTCCTTGTGCGCTTGGGCTTGCAACTCCAGTCGCAATAATGGTGTCAAACGGTGCCGGTGCGGAAAACGGAATTCTTTTCAAGACGGCAGAAAGCATTGAGACTTGCGGCAAAATAAAGATAGTGGCACTGGACAAGACAGGAACCATAACAAAGGGATGCACGGAAAAACCGGATGAAATAAAGGATGACGGCATAGAAGCCATAGAAAAACTGAAACAAATAGGACTCAAGGTTGTAATGATTACAGGCGACAGGGAAAGCATTGCAAAAGACATTGCAAAAAAAGCAGGCATAGAAACTTTTTATTCAGAAGTACTTCCTGAGGAAAAGGAAAAAATCGTCAAAAACCTCATGAAAGACGGAACCACATGCATGATAGGAGACGGAGTAAATGACGCGCCTGCACTTTCTGCAAGCAACGTGGGATTTGCAATAGGTTCGGGAACAGATGCCGCGATAGGAAGTGCCGATGTAGTGCTCATGAGAAATTCACTGCTCGATGCATTCAGGGCAATAGTTCTTGGAAGAAAAACCATGCGGGTCATAAAACAGAATCTTTTCTGGGCTTTTTTCTACAATGCGATATTCATTCCGATTGCGGCTTTTTCCCACATCAGGCCGGAATACTGTGCGCTTGCAATGAGTCTTTCAAGCATTTCCGTCGTAACAAACGCCTTGAGGCTCAAGTGTGCGATTTCACAAAAAAAGCATGCAAACTCTTGACGAAACTCCCGTTTTGGAAAAAAACACAAATGCCCCTGATTCTGTCAGATTCAGAGGCAAAAATGACGGTACACCATTTTGGACATAGGTAAAGAATCACGCAATCAATTCAGCGTAAAGTATATTTTGCCAGCAATTTCCCGTGCCGTCGTCAGAAACTCGTTTTCATCAACATGAACTTCACCGTCAGAACCATCCAGGGAACCTGTTCCTGAAAATGCAAGTTCAAATTCTTCATGTGCTCCCGAAGGAACAAAAAATGCTTCATAAATGACAGAAGGCTGCCCATTTACGGAAGAATTTTCTTTCGTCCATCTTTCATTGTAGTCAAAGCTTTGGTTAAATTCTGCCCGTACCTTATATTTCTTTCCTATTATAAGATCTACATCAGCATCTACGGCAATTCCTTTTTTGGGAGTTGCGCTTGTCGTGGCGTCAAGTGCATCTTTTCCAGGCTTAACTCCAGGATTCTGTCCTTTCGCAAAATACCATGCAGGAACAGATTCAGGTCTTCCGCCCTTTGGACCGAATTTCCATTTTTTTCCGCTTGCCGACCTTGTAACAAACAGGGTCTGCACATACTCACCGCCTTCACTTTCAATCCAGACAGCAACCTGAGGTGCCCTTTTTTGCCACGCACTGCCCTGTCCAACATAAAGAGAAACCTTTTCCGCAAAAACAGGAAATGAAACCGCCAATAAAAACAACAAGACATTTATGCTTTTTTTCATAATCTGCTCCATCAAAACCTATGTGTGAAACTGAATGCAATTCTATAAAAATACCACTCGCGTCCCTTTTGGGTAAGGAGAGGCTCCTTGCATGTTTCATCGTGCTCTTCAGCAAAACTTCGTCTGGAATCAAATTCCACCATCATGAAAAGGGAATTTTTGTCGGAAAAATCATATTCCATGACAGGCGATATGCTGATTCTCTTGAAATCACCGCAATATCCTCCATAACTTGAAAACTTTTCGTCTCCAAGATATCCCTGAACTTCAGCCTTTATGCCCACAAGAGAAAGTTTCATAGGCATCTGGTATCCAAGAATCAAATTTGAATCCATGTAAAAATCATTTATAAGGTTTTCTGACGTCTGAAACTCATAAAGCACAAAGTCATCCTTTGCATTCATGAGACTTGCCCTTGAAAGCTCATAACTTGCAAGCATCACGACATGGTGCCAGTCACCGGGAACAATTGCCGCAAAATCAAACATGAAAGTTCCAGAAACCCACCACTGCCAATACCACGTCTCAAATGCTGTCTGCTGGCAGTATTCGTTCTTTTTTTCATCATAGCAAGAAATGCTTTTTACGCCGAAAGCCTCCCACGCAGTCGCAACATTAAATCCTGCTGAAAAATTAAGGAATGCCACGGGCGTAAGAGAAACGGAAGTTTTTCCCATAACGGAAACAGGTGTCAATGCAAGTCCCCCGGAAAAATCCACAGAATCAGACTCAAAAAGAGGACCTGAACCAATTTTCAGCGGAACAGAATAATTCGCCTTAAAAGTTTCCCTCATCTCAACACCATCATAAGGGCCTGTAATCGGAGCAAAACCGCCATTACCTGCAACAAAATCACTTTTCGTATAATACGCAAAATCCGTTACGGACGAAAAGCTCAACGTGTTTTCAGCAAACACCGAAGTTCCCCAAAACAAACCGCACACAGCACAGAACATAACCTTAAGCTTCATTTCACAACTTCCTTCATTTGATTGATTTTCTTCGCAATTTTCCTGCATTTTTTCAATTCAGAAGACAGATTTACGTTTTTCTTCTTAGTTCCACCTTTCTGAATTACGCCTGAAATCCTAAATCCGCTGCAACTGAGAATTTCCCTCAAAGCCCTTACAACACCATTCGACTGGTTTGCAATTATGTTAAAAGGAAAAGGAGTCGTAGACGACGCAATGACAAAACATTTTTTTCCCTTATGCAAAGGTTTCGGTATGCCCAAACGACTCTCTTCCATCATTATATAGACAATTCTGTCAAAAAGCATTTTCAATTTGCCAGGAATGTTTCCCCAGTAACATGGAGAAGCCACGATCAAAACATCGCAATTCCGCATCTTTTCGGCAAACTCATGGGCATCATCATGAGGAAGAACACATTTCAAAGACTTTCTGCACGCCATGCAACCCCTGCAATATGCAAATTCCAAATCATTTGCATTCACGATTTCCGCCTCAAAATCATTTCGCAGGAAGGAACAGACTTCATTCAAAAGTCGAGATACAGTTCCGTTTTTTCTTGGACTTCCATTCAACAAAAGAATTTTCAACTTCATTTCCCCTTAAAAAAACTATGGCACAAAATTTCAATAAATCTGTCAGTAAACTCAACGCCCCGATTCCAATATTCAGGTTCCGTTCGCTCAAGTATCACAGACTCAATGCATCCCCAAAGTCCCGATATAAGGATTCCGACATCAAGCGAGACATCATCAGAAAATGCAACCCCTTCCTCCATGCATTTTTCAAAAAGCATCTTTCCAAGCCGATTGCATCCATAGAATTTCTGAATGTCACCTTCACTGATATCCTCCGTAAATTTTGAAAAAACTACAAGCGCAATCCTCGGATTTTCAAAACACCAATCCCTGTACGCACGCAAAGCCTCAATCACCCGCTTTCTGGAATCTTCCAAAGGCAAGACACGTTCCTTTATCTTGTCTTCAAGCAAAGAAAGACAATGTATTGAAATTTTCTGAAAAAGTGCATTCTTATCCTTATAATAGCGGTAAATTGCAGTCGCACTTATGCCGCATGCCACGGCAACATCCCTCATCCCGACTTCCACAGGTTCCTTTTCCTGCAAAAGATTCAGGGTCTTCATTAAAATTTCTTTTTCAAGTTCTGAATTTGCTGGTCTCATAACAATGTTAACTTAACACTGTTAACAAATAAAATCAATACTATACGTATGTATTTTTTTTTAATAAAAAAATCCCCCGAAAACAATCAGGGGAAATTCAAGAATAAAAATTATGCAGATATGAAAAAACCGGGACAAAACAATGATTTTCAAGACATGCTGCCATAAAGCCTGCAGACAGCAGACGCAACAGGACGCCCCAAAAGCACATTCGAAACTCCATGACTCATGGCCTTGTCGACATCAGAAAAAGACCTTATGCCGCCGTCAACCCAGATTTCTCCGGAATAAGATTTAAGCTCATCCGCATGACGCGCAAGGAATTCCGCAGAACTTCCTTTTCTCGCAGGAACACGTCCTCCATGATTTGAAACATATGCAACATCAGGTTTTACGCTTTTCACAAGCTCCAAATCATCATCCGTAAAAATTCCCTTCAATACAAAAGGAATGCCTTTTCCAGCAAGATATTCCTTCACTTCCAAAAGCTTGCAGCTATCTTTTTTTTCAAGCTTTGCCTGGTTTCTCATGGTAAGTATGTTGTATGCATCGATGTCAATTCCACCGTATTCAAGAATGCCGGAAGCCCAATCGAAACGCTCGAGCATCTTTGCATTTTCATACGGCTTTATGAAAACGGCAGCCTTTTTGCCCCTGCATGAAACAGCCTCAATACCATACTGAAGCTTGAAATCAGGAGTTCCGTCACCTATGCTGAGTGCATATCCCATATTGATACAATAGTCAACCATGTCATGATAAAACTTTTTTTCATCCGGATAGCCTATGTTTGAAACAGCTCCAGTCATTGGCGCAACCCTGATTTTCACGGCATGCTCATGATTTGTGCCATATGGGATTTTTTTCCAACCCTCAAAATTCATGATGAAATTTTCATTATCATCCTCTCCGCCCATTCCAGGAAGCTGATTAAGGCATCCTTTTCCGTTGCATTCCCTGCAAAACCTACACATAAATCCACTCATGAAAATATTATACAAAAGAAATTGTTAATTGGCAAATTTATGTTATAATTAGAAATATGGACGAAACACTCGATGCAAATATAAAAGAAATTGCAGCAGGAAGAAAAACATTTTTCATACTTCCAACCATGGAACTTTTTCCTGAAAACTTTTGTGAAGAATATCTCATTGACGGATACGAATGCTATTTCATAGACTACAGCAAAAGAGTCAACCTGGAAGAGCAGATTGATGCCATCATAAGCATTTTCAAGGATGTCATAATATTTTTCAACATAGATGCGAAAATTTCAGGAATATCATGGCCTCAGTTCATCTCGAAAATACATTTCAAGTACGATCAGAAAATTCCAATAGGAGTTTTGTACAGCAAGAGAAAAAATCCACAAGACAAGCTCATAATAGAAAAGGCTTTTCTTTTTGACATAGGACTGATGTGCGGATGCATTCAGCTTGACTATCAGAAAAAGGCAAATTTCGGTCTCATAGAAAAGGTTCTTTTTGCAAACCAGGCTGTGGGCCGCAGAAAAAGCGTTCGTGCAATCTGCAACGACAAGACATCCACTTTTTCCTTTGTATATGAAAGAAGATCATATTCGGGTTTCATAAGGGACATATCTTTGAGCCATTTTTCCTTTACGCTTCCACAGGGCAAGCTGATAGTGAAAATGTACGAAAAAATAGAAATGATACAGTTTTCACTCAAGGGAACACACTTCAATGCAAATGCAGTCGTATTCACGCAGAGGGAGCTTCCACAAACAGGTGAAATTCTTTTTGTATGCATGTTCATGAACAGACAGGGAGTAAACGGCCTCGACGTTTCAACAAAGCAGCTCATCATTCCAAAAATGTACCAGATTCTATCTGAAAACTGCAGAAGGGTTCTAGACGCATACGAGTTCAAGCAGACCAACAACCTCATGCAAAACGGCGAACAGGAAACGGCAGGAAGCACCAATACAACTACTGTACAAGAGCCTGCTGGAGAACTTGAAGAATTATAGCCTGTAATCAAGCAGAGCATCGGAAAACAGTCTGATTTTTTAATAAAGCCGACCTCGTCCCCTTTTTTTTTCATCGGGAAGAATCCCATAAAAAAAATCCAGGCTGAATGCCGCACCGGACAACAAAAAAAAAGCATTTCATGAGTCTGAGGGCTAAAAGATTCCTCAATAAAGTAATATCATCATATTGAAAAAAAAAACTCAATGGTTTATTATGTCTAGCTATGACTGCTAACGAATTAAGATCAAAATATATTAACTTTTTTAAGTCTAAGAATCATGTTGAGATTTCAGGACAAAGCTTGATTCCTGAAAATGACCCGTCCGTACTTTTTACGACAGCAGGTATGCATCCGCTCGTCCCATATCTTCTTGGAGAAAAACACCCTGCCGGAACACGTCTCACTGACTACCAGAAATGCGTTCGCACAGGCGATATTGACGAAGTAGGAGACCCAAGCCATCTTACATGCTTTGAAATGCTCGGAAACTGGTCTCTCGGTGACTACTTCAAGAAAGAATCCATCTCATATTCTTATGAATTCCTTACAAGCAAGGATTGGCTTGCCCTCGATCCAAGAAAGATTTCGGTAACCGTTTTTGCAGGAGACGACAACGCTCCTCGCGATGAAGAAGCCGCCACATACTGGAAAGAAAACGGAATGCCAGAAGACAAAATCGCATATCTTCCAGCTTCCGACAACTGGTGGGCAGCAGGTCCAACGGGTCCTTGCGGTCCTGATACGGAAATTTTCTACTGGGTTGGAGAAGGTCTGCCTCCAAAAGGTTCCAACAAGGGAACTGACAGCGCAAACTGGATGGAAATCTGGAATAATGTTTTCATGCAGTTCGAGAGAAAGGATGAAAAGACACTCATACCTCTTCCAAAGAAAAATGTAGACACAGGCATGGGTCTTGAGCGTGCGAACTGCATTCTCCAGGGAAAGACATCCGTTTACCTTACGGAAGTTTTCATGCCGATAATAAACACGATAGAAACGCTCGCATCATACAAATATGGAACCGATGAAGCAAAAGACCGCTCGGTACGAATCATTGCAGACCATTCACGTTCCGCAACATTCATTCTCGGTGACCAGAAGGGCGTCACACCATCAAACATAGGAGCAGGATATGTTCTTCGCCGACTTATCAGACGTGCAGTACGCGAAGGCATGAAGCTCGGCATCGACAGGGATTTTATCGGAGATATAGCAAAGACTGTCATCGAGAATTTCAAGAATGCATATCCTGAACTTGAGTCAAACAGGCAGAAGGTTCTTTCAGAATTGGTAAAGGAAGAGCAGAAATTCCGTGAAGCCCTAAAAAACGGAGAAAAGGAATTCCAGCGACTTCTTCCAAACCTCATGAAGAATCCTAAAAAAGAAATTTCAGGAAAAATTGCATTCCGTCTCTTCGACACATTCGGTTTTCCTTTGGAACTTACACAGGAACTTGCTTCAGAAAATGGATTCACTGTTGACGTGGAAGGATTCCGTGAAGCTGACAAGAAGCACAAGGAAGCTTCAAAAACTCAGGATGCAGGAGCCGCAAAGGGAGGTCTCGCAGATCAGTCAGAAACAGCAACCAAGTACCATACGGCAACTCATCTTCTGCAGCAGGCACTCATCAACGTTCTTGGAGAACAAGTTGCACAAAAGGGTTCCAACATCAACAATGAAAGAATGAGATTTGACTTTACGTTTGAACGCCCTATGACAAAGGAAGAAATTCAGAAAGTACAGGACATTGTAAACGAAAAGATAAAGGAAGACCTTCCTGTGGACATGAGAATCATGAGTCTTGACGCAGCAAAAAAAGAAGGTGCAAGGGCTCTGTTCTCAAACAAATACGGTGAGGAAGTAAAGGTTTACACAATCGGAAGAAATGTTGAAAATGACTGGTTCAGCAAAGAAGTATGCGGAGGACCACACGTTCAGCATACCGCTCAGATTGGTGAATTCAAGATAGAAAAAGAACAGTCTTCGTCAGCAGGTGTACGTCGAATCAGGGCAACAATCTCTGGTGGACTTCCACTTGACAAATAACACATGAGACATGATGACTGCCGACAGTTTTTTGTAACCGCCGGCAGTTTTAAGTGTTATACAGATAAAGAGAATTTCTAAAGGATTTTATTATGCGAAAAATAGCCGCCATTATTTTAAGTCTGACATTTTTTACAGGAACAGTTTTTGCACAAAACGACCTGCAGGCACTTGCAGTCGTAAAACTTGATAAATCAGAAACAATAACATTGAGAACTGTAAAAGCACGTGCCACTTTTGTACAGAGGCAGTATGGCGTACAGTCTCTTTCAGAAGAACAGAGGGAAATGCTTCTTGAAAACATTATTGCAGAAAAGCTCATAACGCAGGCTGCAATAAAAGCAGGACTTAACGTAACTGACAGTCAGGTAAATGATGCATTTCTCAACAATTTCCGCCAGCAGCTTGGCCAGAACGTGACAGAATCACAGCTTGAAGAAATCATCAAGCAGAGCACGGGAAAGACAACAGAGGAATACATAAAGGAAAACAGCGGTATGTCGGTAAACGATTATAAGACATACCTCAAAAGCCAGATTCTCATACAGCAATATGTCTACAGCAAAAAGCAAAATGAACTCAAGCAGATTGCAGCTACAGATGAAGAAATCCGTAGTGCATACGAGGTAAACAAATCGACATTTGTATGGAACGACATGCTCAAACTGTTCCTTCTCATGGTGCCAAAAAAGACATCAGAAGACAATGCGGCAAAAGAAGAAGCTAATAAAATACGAAATTCATTCAGCATCGATGCAAAAAAAATTGCCGACCTCAAGTCATCAAGCGACAACGGGAAAAAATACAACACAGGTGAGATTCTTGTTGCAAAGACAGCTCAGCAGGCACAGCAGCTCGGATGGTCAATTGACAAGCTGAACGAGCTTTTCGAAAAAAAAGTCAACTTCATAAGCGATGTATCGGAAACACCTACAGACTTCCAGTTTTATGCAGTTTTGAAAAAATATGACGCCAAAATGCTTGGACTCAGCGATATCGTACAGCCGGATACTACGGTAACTGTATATGATTACATAAAGGGAAATCTTTCGGCACAGAAGCAGAGCCAATATTTTACCCAGGCAGCACAGGAACTTGCAAAAGAGCTTGATACATCAAGCAATGTTACACGCAAAAAGACTGGTGATGCGTTGAAAAAACTGCTCAACTGGTAATTAAGGAGAAAACCGTGTCACGAAGAAAAGGCAGAATTTTAGCAGTACAGGCACTTTATTCATATGATGTTGGCAAAGTGCCTCTTGATGATTTACTGAAACTTCAGTGGATTCAGGAAGATTCAGAATCAGATCTCCTGGGAAAGGAAATAAAGATTGAAGAAAATGAAAAAGAAAACGTTCAGTCTGCATCAAAACAGGAATCATGTGATTTTGCACGAATAATTATCGCTGGAACTATAAATAATCTTGATGTTATTGACGATAAGATAAAGAGTCACTTGACAGGAAACTGGGATTTTTCAAGACTCAACAGAGTGACTTTGGCAATAATCAGAATCAGCGTATATGCATTGCTGTTCCAGAAAGACATATCCCACACAATTGTTATTGACGAGGCGATTTCCATGTCAAAACAGTTTGGATCTGATGATTCTTTCAAATTCATCAATGCGATATTGGATTCCATATACAAGGACAATCTTTAACAGCAAGGAGATTTGTCTAAAGAAACACTGATATCTGCGAATCGTGAAAAACAGTGCTTTGTGCGATTCGCCAGGGAAGCGATGGTTAATTTCACCTCAATTAATCAGCACTTTCCTAAGGAAGGAACTAAAGTGAAAAAAAAGTACATTTGCATGTTTTTTAGTTTTATCGTTTCATTCACTGCCACAATGTGCTTTTTTTCCTGTTCAAAAACGCAAAGGTCATCTTTTACGACGGAACTTGATACAGTAGATTCCTACATATCAATGCAGTCAAACAAAGATGCCATTGCTGTTTTAAAGAAACTTGACAAGAGAGCTTCCACTCCCCTTGAAAAGCTTGGAGTCTACAAGCGTTATGAAAAACTTGGGGAAAGAAAACTTGCAGAAAAACTTTTGGTAAAGGCAATAAAAAAGTTTCATGACAATCCAGAACTTTGCGCCGTATACACCAATTTTCTGCTAAAAGAAAAGCGAATTGAAGAAGCATTTCTGGTTTCAAAAAAAATACAAGACACGAAATATGAATCATTCTATGCTGAATGTGTGCTTAAAAAGGCCCTTCTCGCAATAAAAAACGGTTCTGACGACATTTTGCGCGATTCATTCAATCCATCAAAAAAAATCAAAAAAGATGAAAGCATTTCATACAGCCAGGAACAGATTGCTGAAGTTTTCAGCAACCAGCAGTTCGTTCCGATATACGAAAACGCCTTCAAATCAGGTGAAGACAACAAGTGGATTTACAATGCAGTTTCCGTACTCATGAAAAACGGAGAATACAAGGCTGCATGCAACAGATATCCAGGCAAAATTTCAAGTTTCAGCGATTCTCTTTTCTGGGGATGCGTATTTTATGATTCAAACATGTTTGCCCAAAGCCTCGAAACTCTGCTTGCAAGTGAAAAGCTTGCAAATCTGAACGGACAAAACGTTGCAGATGATGAAATAAAGGCTGAAATATTGATATTGACGGCAGACGCATATTATGTAATCGGAGAAGAAGAGCAGTCAGAGCAAATGCGAAAAAACCTTTTGCTTTTGAAGAAAAACAAAGACGTTCCTTCCAGCGTATTCATGAACAGTGCCCTGTTTGCCAAAAGAAACAGAAATTTCATCAAGCAGCACAGCTACATAAAAAAGCTCCTCAAGGTTTACCCTGATTATGAACCAGGACTTGCGGCATATTCTGAATATGCACTTGAAAATCTTAGACTTCCAGAAGAAAGTGACATTGTAAAGAAAATCAGGGAAAAAGGTTTGAAGACACGTCAGATGGAACAAAATGATTCAGTTCCAAAGATTTCAATCGATGATGCAATAAGCCAAATTGAAGAAAGCTACGAAAGGACAAAAAATCCTGCACTGATTGTATTAAAGGAATCTGTTCTTCAAGAGCAAAACAGAATTCTTGGAGAAGAAACAAACATCACGAGAATTTATCTCATACTTGAAAAAAATCTCAATGAACTTAATTCATATCCTTCGGAACTCATAAATTATGCCGTCATATATCTTCTGGAATGCAATGATGATGAAAATGCAGAAAGGCTCTTCAATGCATACATGAAAAACAAGTACAGCTTCAGTTTCACGGAGCATTGTGCTGATTTGCAGCTGTGGGAATGTGAATTGCTTGCATGGTTTTCATGCAAACACGGCAGGTTTGATGAAGGCGAAACATACTACGACTATATAGTAAGGCACACAGGCAATAAAAACGAACTTTTGAATTCCACGGAAGCAAACGCATCTATACTAAATGCATTCGTAAATTTAAGCGCCATATACGAAAGTACGGACAGAAATTCAGAAGCACTCAAAACGCTCAATACAGTTTCTGCACGAACAATTGATGAAAAACTAAAAGCTGAAGTTCTATACAGGATAGCAAAACTCCACTGGAACCTTGGTGAGGAAATGGCGGCATCACGCTCAGTGCAATACGCATTGACTTTCAATCCCGAGCATAAAAAAGCAAGACTTTTGCAGAAAAAAATCCACAAAAAACTTTAGAAATTTGACTTTTTTAAAAAAAATTTGTATTTTTAACTTATTGGCGGCTTTAAAAAACGAATTGCAGAAACCGCCTTGAAAATGCAGTTACAAAATCTCGGTCATTTAAGATCTTGAACTCGACGAAAACTTCAGCAAGGCACAAGACGTGTTTTCTGACAGTTTTCGCATCATTTTCGAACAACATATTCTCGGAGGACATATGAAAATCAAACCTTTAGCAGACAGAGTATTGGTAAAACAGGTACAGGCAGAAACAAAAACAGCAAGCGGACTCATCATTCCTGATACGGCACAGGAAAAGACTCAGGCAGCAATTGTTGAGGCTATAGGACCTGGAACGGAAAAAGAAAAAATTACCGTAAAACCTGGAGACAAAATCCTTTATGACAAATATGCCGGAACAACAATAAAAGTTGACGGTGAGGACTATTTGATTCTCAAAAACTGCGACATCATTGCAATAGTTGAGTAAAAAAAGCCCATTATTTTAAGCAAATGCGTCATTTTGACGCATTTTTTTTATTTAAATTCCAAACTGACCCTTAAAGTCCCATTCTAGCATCCGATTGACCCGTTAAATAAAAAAAATAAAGAAAAATTTAATACTTGGCACAATTTCTGCTATATATCTTGCAGGAGAAAAAAAAATGACAAATATTTCTAATTTCGATGTTGATATCATCAAAATGCACATGGATGAAGTAAAAAGATATCCGCTTCTTTCTGAAGAAGAGGAATTCCAGCTTGCAAAACTGGCATTGAATGGGTCAAAGGAAGCAAAAGACAAACTTCTGACATCAAACATGCGATTTGTCATAAAGATTGCAGCCCAATACAGAAACAGGGGCCTTGAGTTCGAGGATTTGATAAGTGAAGGTTACCTTGGACTCATTTCGGCACTTGAACATTTCGATGTATCAAAGGGCTATCACTTTATCTCTTATGCCGTATGGTGGATCAGGCAGAGCATATTAAAGGCAATTGTTGACCTTGCACATCCGATTCGCCTTCCGGCAAACAAAGATGCAGAAATGCGAGAAATAAAAAAGACACGTGCAGAAGTCAATCCTGAAGGCACAATGACAGAAGAGCAGGAACTTGCAGAAGTTGCAGCCTCACTTGGAATGACAAAACACCACGTAAGGGAAATGCTCAACATATCACGCGACATGGTAAGCCTCAATTCAAGCCTAAGCAAAGATTCAGACCACACCCTCATGGACGTAATAGTTGCATCAGACTATCTGTCACCGGAAGATGAATTCATCAACAACGACATGAAGGACAGCATAACAAAGGCTCTTGAAACACTTGACGAAAAAGCAGCCCGTGTCGTATCAATGAGATATGGACTTGAAGATGGAAGCGAAAGAACACTGAAGGAAGTCGGTGAAAAACTCAATCTCTCAAGAGAGCGCGTAAGGCAAATTGAAAAAAAGGCCATAACAGCACTCAGAGACGGAAAAAAGTCAGAATACATCTTAAGAAGTTATGTTGCGTAACTTTTTAAGAGCATCCAGCCTGGCCTTCATGAGAACGGTTTTGTCCCTTTCAAAGTCAGCAATCGACAGCGTAAGATTTCCTGACTGGGCAATTCCGTTTACCTCACCGGGGCCTCGAAGTTTCAAATCCTGTTCGGCAATATAAAATCCGTCATTGCTTTCATGAAGTGCTTTTAGCCTTGCAATGCCGGTTTCAGATATGTTCTTGTCATATGTGAGAAAGCAAAAAGACTGAAGGGAAGACCGTCCGACCCTACCCCTAAGCTGATGAAGTTCTGCAAGCCCAAATCTGTTTGCATGTTCAATGACAATGCAGGTGGCATTTCCCACATCGACACCAACTTCCACAACAGTTGTTGCTACCAAAATCTGGACTTTTCCATTTTTGAAATCATCAAGAGCCTTATGCTGAGCATCGTCATCAAGCTTACCATGAACAAGAGCAATATCATATCCACGAAAAAATGATGAAAGTGTTTTCTGCATTTCTTCAGCAGACTTTAACCCGGAATCATCATCATTTTCAATTCTCGGATAAACAAAATACGCCTGATGACCTTTCTCAAGTTCCTTTTTGACTGCATTATATACGTTTATTTCATTTCCAATTCTTGTAAGATAAGTCTTCGTGGGTTTTCTGCCGCAAGGCATTGTCTTTATCACGCTCACGTCAAGATCGCCAAATGCGGTCAAAGCAAGAGTCTGTGGAATTGGAGTCGCACTCATCAAGAGTACGTCCGGTGAATGTGAAAGAGAATTAAATGTTTTCCGCCCCTTTGCAATTATTGATTCACGCTGAGTAACCCCAAACCTATGCTGTTCATCAATAACGGCAAGCTGAAGGTTTTTGTACGATACATTTTGGCTAAAAAGAGCATGGGTTCCAATCACCAAATCAACATTACCATCACGAAGCGCATTTACAAGATTGTTGCGCCCACTTGCATTAAGATTTCCAGTAAGAAACGCGACACGCACGCCAAGCGGTTCAAGAAGCCTGGATGCATTTTCCGCATGCTGACGGGCAAGAAGTTCCGTAGGTGCAAGAAGGGCTGCCTGACCGCCATAATCAATCGTTCTGAGCGCAACAAAAAAACTGACGAGTGTTTTTCCGCTACCGACATCACCTTGAAGAAGGCGCTGCATTGAAAAAGTTTTAGAGGATTTTCCGGTAAGCATGTCGTTATAAGACATTTGGCTCCTGTCAATATCGGCATTCATCTGCATGACGGCATTCATCTGGTCATCGGTAAGGGTAAAAGGAAGGCTTTCCAAAAGTTTTTTCTGCGATGGAGAAAACTCTGCACGGTTTTTCACATTCAAAGGCATGCTTTCAATGCTGTCAGAAGGAAGTTCTCCCCTATGCTCAAGTGTTCGAAGAAGCATCTTGTATTCAAAAAAATACAATTCCTCGTAAACAAGCGTCCTTACAGCTTCTTCAACATCTTTCATGCTTTCAGGAAAATGTATCTTCAAGAGACACTCTTTTTTTGAAAGAAGATTGTTTGCGGCAATCAAGTCTGCATCAAGGTCATTGTCAATCGTTTTAAGGTATTTTCCAAGAGCAGTTTCAACAGCTTTGGAATATGATTTCTGCGTAAGACCTTCCGTAAGCGGATAAATTGGGAAAATTCGGCTTCCAGGCACGATGCAGGAAACAAAATCAGCAAGTTCGCCAGACTGGGCCATCATCTCCGTTTCAAAAGAAGAACTCTGAAGTTCGCCATATTTTACTTCAAATTTGCCAGTAACGGCAACTATGCTTCCTACAGGGAGTGTTTTTTCCAGATAATTTCTATTGAAGGCAACAAGAGATGCTTTCAACGTACCGTCAGTAATGATAATCTTGAGCGTTTTCGTTGTTCCATACCCGAAATACGAATGTGCCAAAACCTTGCATATGGTATGGACACGACTTTTTCCGCTTTCATTTAGCATGACGCGATGAGTTCTATCCTCATAATCCCGGGGAAAATTCTTCAAGAGGTCTGCAACGGTAAAGACATTCAGTTTTGAAAAAAGTTTTGCCTTTTTCGGTCCCAAGCCTGGAAGATTTTCTATGGAAGCAGAAAGTTCACTGAGTTTCATCTATCATGCAGGAATTGACGCAATATAAGTGATGAGAATCTGTACAACGACATTCAAGGCAATATCTATGGCAACAAGCGTACAAATCGCAACAATCAGTGCATTTTTATATGATATCATTTTTCCGCCTGTAAATGTCTTTGCGATTCTGTATACAGTGGAGTAAATTGAGCTGTCAATGGCCTTTATGAAAGTTCCTTCCTGTTCACAGACAAACAAAAGCACAAGCCTTATGATAAAAAGGATTATCACAAAAACTATGATGGAATTCAATATGCCGAAAATCATCTGCATAACAAGTGCAAGAATAATTCCCAAAGAAAACCTGCCGTCATTTGCCACGCTTGAAACAAGAGATGTCATGGCACCAAGCAGACAAAGTGCAAGCGCTGGAGAAAAATCAAAACTTCCAAACTTAAGGAATTTATATCTTCTAAAAAAATTCATGTAGGGATCGCAAATCTTTGAAAGGAAAAAAGCCGCTTTAGTATATGCTACGGAAGGAATCCATGTAATGATTACTCTGACAAAACACATGAGAGAAAAAACCGACAGCAGTCCTGCAATAATTCTGAAAATAAGTACCATATAACAAATATACTCAATTTTTGTTTTTTATGCAATTTTATCATCATGAGAATCATTAAAAAAAACATAAATATGGACATCAAAAAAAGTATTTTCAAGAAGCTCAAGCATGCATTCGCAACATTTTACTTCCATAATTGAATTTTGTTTGTTTTTTGTTTATAATGTAATATAATATATGAAGAAAGAGTTAAGGAAAACAGAAAGATTCAATGAAATAGGAAAAGTTGAATGCTCAGAGCTTTCCGCATTACCAGGGATATTGGAAGACATAAGCCTTAGCGGTTGCAAGGTTCGATTTCCGGTAAACCTCAATATTAGCGGTGAAAATGAATATAAAATGCTATTCATGCTTACAGACACAAGATTTTCTCACATGGAACTTATATGTCATCCCAGATGGATCATGAAAGAAAGAACAAAGACGACAGTTGGATTTAAGATTCTGCGTTCCCCGGACACTCCAGTATTGAACAGCTTGATAGAAATCCTCAAGGATAAAATCAAAAACAGTTCTGACATCACAAGCCTCATAATCACACCGCAGTTGGAGTTTATTTAAAATATGAGTTTCCAGATTGACAGCCTTCCAGGTCTTGCATTTCTTCCATTCCAAAAGATGAAGGATATGCTTTTATCTGAACTGAAAAACAGATTCAACATTTCTTTAAGCGATATTGAAGAATATGGAGATCTTGTATACATTCCATCGATTAATGAAAAAATCACGCCTTACTTTTCACGATGCACGCTGTACGAACCTTTCAAGATTTCATTCAAATCGATTACAGATGCAGCAAATGCATTAAAAGAAAAAAAACGTTCATGGGCACCCTACTCTTTCACATGCTTCAGAAGAACTACACTCATTCAGGAAAAACTTCCTTACGTTAATCTTAAAGTGAAGCAGTTTCCATGCAAAATTCCTACAAGCACCACAGGCCTTTACACATTGATTGATGACAATACAATTATCGCATCAGCAGAGACATCATCTTGCCTGCCGGCAGGATACATTGAATTTCAGGAGGATCACGAAAATCCACCAAGCAGGGCATACCTCAAGATTCAGGAATCACTTTCACTTGCACAGCATTTTTTCGGCATAGAGCTTCCAGGAGAAGGTTCAAGATGTTTTGAAGCAGGAGCTTGTCCAGGTGGATGGACATACGTTCTTGCAGGACTTAAAAGCCATGTATTTGCAGTTGACAGGGCGCCTCTTGCACCTTCACTCATGTCAAATCCGCTTGTGGAGTTTCTGAAGCACGATGCATTTACCCTAAAACCTGATGATTTGGGTAAATTTGACTGGGTTTTCAGTGATGTCATATGTTACCCGGAGCGTCTTTTGCAGTGGATAAATTTTTGGCTTTCATCCGGAAAAACCAAAAACATGATTTGCACCATAAAGATGCAAGGTGAAATCAAATGGCCGCTTATAGAGGAATTTGCATCAATTCCAAACAGCCGTATCGTTCACCTGAACTACAACAAACATGAGCTTACATTCATACATTGTGAAAAATGATTTAATGCAAAACTAAAGATTCAGGGCATCTCTAAAAAACTATTTTCAGAGGTTCCCTTCAGTTTCTACCTTTGCTTTTCGTATCGATTTTTCTCAACCTGTGATTTTTTGGCTTTTTCAATGAGTGCCTTTTGCTTTTCAAACTTTTTTTCGAGCTTTGAATTTGCAGAAGTGTCCCATTCGACATCTACAGAACGGTTTTCAACATTCCGTATCCTGAGAAATGTCCTGCAGTCAGCACAATGGATTGTAACGCCACGACCTCTTGAAACGTAGCCAACGATAACGTCGCCCGGTTTCGGGTTGCAGCATTTTGCCATGGTAACAACATAATTCGAATTTCCGTCAATGCGTATTTTTCCCGTATAATCAGAAAGTTTCTGTTTCTTGAGTTCGTTTTTCTTTTTCCGCTCTTCCCTGTACTCACTTGCAATTTTCTTTGAATAAAGGGTGTTTGCGGCAATCTGCTCTTCTTTCTTTTCAAGAGTCTCCCTGTCAAGGAAAGTTTCATCGTTTTCCGCAAGCCATGAATGTATTTTCTGCCTCGCCTTGGATGTTTTTACAGCCTTCAGCTGCGCCTGTGTCGGATGCGATTGCGGATTCGTGATGATTTCAATAATCTGGGTGTTCTTCAATGCCTGCGTAAGGGGAATGATTTTTCCGTCAGCCTTGGCACCGACAATTTTTTCTCCAATTCCAGAATGTATGGAATATGCAAAATCAATCGCACAGCTGCCTGCAGGAAGTTCCTTGACATCACCTTTCGGAGTAAATACAAATATGCTGTCTCCCAAAAGTTCATTCTTCAATTCAGCAAAAAAACTTTCATCACTTAAATTCTCATCCCTCAAAGACCTGAGCTGATTTATGATGCTTAAATCTTCAGGACGAACCATGTCATGATTGGTTCCCTTTTTATAAAGCCAGTGCGATGCAACTCCATGCTCTGCAATATTGTGCATGCTTTCAGTCCTTATCTGAATTTCAAGAGGCTTGCCCTCACAGATGACAGTTGTATGAAGGGACTGGTATCCGTTTGCCTTTGGCATGGCAATATAATCCTTGAACCTGCCGTCCATAGGTTTCCAAAGTCCATGCACAATGCCGACAAGAGTATAGCAGTCACTTTCTTTTTCACATATGATTCTCAATGCAAGAAGGTCATAAAGCTCACCGGGTTCCTTGTTTCTCTTCCTCATCTTCTGATAAATTGAATAAAAATGTTTTGCACGGCTCTTTATGCTTACCTTTATCCCGATTTTTTCTGCTGAAGAGTAAATCTTTTTTACGGCATTCGAAAGATATTCTGATCTTTCCTGCTGCTTTTGCGCAACAATCTTTTTTATCTGCTGGAAAACATCAGGATTTGAATATTTTAGGCTTAAATCCTCAAGTTCACTTTTGACGTCACTCATTCCAAGCCTGCTTGAAAGAGGACACCATACGTCAATCACTTCCCTGGCAACGGCTTTCTGGCTTTCAGGAGATACAAGCTTAAGGTTTCTCATCCTGTCGAGACGGTCGGCAAGCTTTACAAGTATCACGCGAATGTCATCAACCATGGCAAAAAGCATTTTTCTTATGGAATCTGCCTGATGAAGTGATGTCGTATTTATCCGCATGCCAGTAATTTTGGATGTGCCGAGACATATTCTGTATACGTCATCACCAAATCTTTTCTTTATCTCTTCCATGCATTCACTGTCCGTAACTTCATATATGTTATGGAAAAGCCCTGCAATGACTGTATCGGTTCCAAGATTTTTTTCAGCAAGTATTTCCGCTACCCGCATCGGGTGGATATAGTATGGCATTCCACACTGACGCTTGATGCTGCAGGTTTTATCTATGAGGAAATTCCAAGCATCGGTTATTTTTTTTCTGTCACACTCGTCATAAAGGTCATCAAATTTTTTCATAAAACATGAAATCAGCAAAGACGGCTCCATTTCACATGAAAAAATACTCTTATCTATCATTTCAACTCCGTACAAACAGACCGATTCTCATAAATGGCTCCAAGTCATCTTGGCACATGCAGGATTTTAAGATTCATCCGCACGAAATCCTTGTCAAACCGACCAGAAAGCATTTTCAGCTTTTAAGAAAACAGCATCAAATTTTCCATAGGGGATATTGAGCATCTCTAAAAATTGCAGATTTTAAAAATCCCCATTAATAATATAACACATTCCCTCCATCATAAAGATAAAAAAATATTTTTCTTTTGTCAAATAATAAACATATATGGAAGAAAAACGGTTACAAGATGATTCTACATGATTTCAAGCATAAAAAAAGGGCCCCGTGAACAGAGCCCTCAGATGACATGAAAGCTCAAGTCTTCCATGCCTGATAAAAGTTCAAGCAAGATGGCTACAGAATGTATTTTTCAATAAAATCGGCAACGCCATCCTCATCATTTGTTTTTTCCGTAACGAAATCAGCTTCATCCTTAAGGACAGGATTTGCATTTTTCATTGCAACACCGTATTTAGCTTCAAGAATCATGCTCTCATCATTCATGCCGTCTCCAAAAGCCATTGTCTTCCCAAGAGGAACGCCTGCATATTCAGAAAGCCATCTTATAGCCTGCCCCTTGCCGCAGTTTGCAGGAAGGATTTCAAGAAAAAACGGCTTGCTTGTAAACACGCTCACCCTGTCACCAAGCTTTTCTTTCAATGCCGACTGTATTTTCTGCAATGTTTCAGGTTCTCCCGGTATCAGCATCTTTGGAAAGCTTCCTTTTTCAATGAAATTCCTGAAATCCTGAACTTCCTTTCCATATATCTTGCAAAGTTCAACATCCTTTATGGTCCACGGAGTCTCTTTTTCATAATAAATCGTGTTCGGTGTATACACTTCGGCATAAAGTCCGAAATTCCTTGCAACTTCTTCCGCACAAAGAAGAACATCTGAAGGCACATTTCGTTCATAGACTTTTTGCCTTTTGTGCAAATCAAATACCGAACATCCGTTTATGGCAATAAGATACTTTCCATATTTGTTTCCGGCTATATCAAGCCTGCTTACAAGAGGAACAATTCCATATTCAGGACGACCGCTTGCAAGAACGACGTAAATTTCTTTTTCTGCACACTTTTTAAGCGTTTCTACAGTTTTATCAGAAATTTCCGCACGGTTGTTCAAAAGAGTATCATCCAGATCAAGCGCAATAAGTTTGACGTCAAGCTTTGACGAAGGTTTCTTTTCCATGCAGTTACCTTGTAAGCTTTCGGTATACAGTTTTGTGAGGAATCTCGGAATCTTCTCCAAGTTCTTTTTTCTTCCATTCGACATATTCAGACCAGTTTCCTTCAAACCAGCGAACCTCTGAATTATTTTCATATGCAAGAATATGAGTACAGATTCGGTCAAGGAAATAGCGGTCATGACTTATGACCATGACACATCCGGCAAATCCCTGTATTGCTTCTTCAAGAGAACGTGTTGTCGTAATGTCAAGATCGTTTGTAGGTTCATCCAAAAGGAGGACATTTCCAGCTTCCTTGAACATCATGCCCATGTTGAGCCTGTTTTTTTCTCCTCCGGAAAGGACGCTTATTTTTTTATTCTGGTCAGCACTTGAGAAATTAAACCATGAACAGTATGCATGTGCGTTGACTTCACGCAAGGCACCATTTACAGGCTTGCCCTTGTCATCAACTGCACCAAGTTTTATGAGATCTGCACCGCCTGAAAGAAGTTCGTAAACAGTTTTATTGTCATCAAGCTTTGACCTCATCTGGTCAACATATACAAGCTTTACTGTTTCTCCAATCTTTATGGTTCCGTCATCAGGGTTTTCTTCAGCATCCAAACTCTCGCCTTTTTTGGCCTTTGCGGCAGCTGTTGCAATCATCTTGAAAAGAGTCGTCTTACCGGCACCGTTTGGTCCTACAATACCGACTACGGCTCCAGCAGGAATTGCAAATTCAAGATTTTCAAAAAGAAGCTTGTCACCATATGATTTTGTAAGATTCTTTGCCTCAATTACAAGACTTCCAAGACGAGGACCTGCCGGGATTGAAATCTGAGAATCTTTCAGTTCTACACGGCGATTTTCTTCCGCAAGAAGCTGCTCATACTTTGTGATGTGTTCCTTATGTTTTGCCTGACGACCTTTTGCACCTGCATGAATCCATTCAAGTTCTTCCTGCATTTCCTTATGACGCTGGGAAGCCTGCTTTTCTTCAAGTGCAAGTCTCTTTTCTTTTGCCTCGAGCCACTCAGAATAGTTTCCCTTGAAAGGATAGCCTTCACCTCTGTCCATTTCAAGAATCCAGCCGGCAACATTGTCAAGGAAGTAACGGTCATGCGTAATTGCAATAATAGTACCCTTGTAATCACGAAGATGGCGCTCAAGCCATGCAATTGTTTCAGCATCAAGATGGTTTGTAGGTTCGTCAAGAAGAAGAATGTCCGGTTGCTGCAAAAGAAGACGACACAAGGCAACACGACGCCTTTCACCACCGGAAAGCACATCCACAACCTGGTCTGCTGGAGGACATCGAAGTGCATCCATGGCAAGCTCAAGGTTTGCATCAAGGTTCCATGCATCTGCAGCATCAAGCTTTTCCTGAAGTTCTGCCTGACGGGTGCAAAGTTTGTCAAAATCTGCATCAGGATCACCAAAAGCTTCGTTCACCTTATCAAATTCTGCAAGAAGATCCGTAATCGGTTTTACGCCTTCCCTTACAATATCAATTACAGTCTTTCCAGGTTCCAAAACAGGTTCCTGCTCAAGATATCCCATTGTGAATCCAGGAAGGAGCTGAGTTTCTCCCGTATAATCAGTATCGCGGCCTGCAAGGATTTTGAATAATGAAGACTTACCGGCACCGTTTTCACCAATTACGCCGATTTTTGCTCCATAATAATATGAAATGCTTATGTCTTTTAAAACAACTTTTGTTCCGTATGCTCGCGAAACACGATCCATGGTATAAATAATTTTCTTATCATCAACTGTCTTTGCCATAAGGACATTATACTGATTTGATGTTAAATTTTCAATGGACTCTCCCAAATCCAAAACAAACATGCCAACATAATGCCAATAAAATTTCATGCACGTGACTTTTTAACGGCAAATGAAACAAAACATTCAGGAAAAATTCTTTTTGCAAATATCAGAAATCAGACATTCCCCACATTTGGGGTTTCTCGCCGTACAGACATAGCGTCCGTGCAGCAAAATCCAATGATGAGCATGATGAAGGAATTCTTTCGGCACACGGTTTAAAAGTGATGATTCTATCTCTGTTGGAGTTTTTCCTTCCGCAAGACCGATTTTGGGGCATATTCTTAAAAGATGAGTGTCAACAGGCATTGTGTCCTGATGAAAAATCACGTTCAGGACAACATTCGCGGTTTTTCTTCCGACTCCAGGCAATGTCATCAGCTGCTCGCGGTTATCAGGAATCTTTCCGTCAAAATCTTCCATTAATTTGCGGCTAAGTCCAATTATGTGAGATGCCTTGCTTTTATAAAGACCGATTGATTTTATGAATGGAATAAGTTTTTCTTCACCGAGGGAAATCATTTTTTCAGGCGTGGATGCAACCTTGAAAAGTTTTCGAGTCGCAATGTTTACGCTTATATCTGTAGCCTGGGCACTCAAGACTACGGCAACGAGAAGCGTAAAAGGATTTACATATTCCAATTCCGATTCAGGTGCCGGGTTTGCAGCTTTCCACCTTGAAAAACATTCCGCCAGTTCTTTTTCCGAAAGCAACTGCACTTTTTTTTTATTTTGCAAGTTTTTTAAGCTCTTCAGCCTTGTCCGTATTTTCCCAAGGGAAGCATTCGCGACCAAAATGTCCATAACTTGCAGTTTTTCTGTAGATCGGCTGTTTCAAATTCAAAGTCTTTATGATTCCAGCAGGAGTACAGTCAAAAACTTTTTCTACTGCGGCAACAATTTTCGAGCGTTCAACTTTTTCAGTGCCAAATGTTTCCACCATGATGGAAACCGGGAAAGGAATGCCGATTGCATATGCAAGCTCAACTTCTGCCCTGTCAGAAAGACCTGCGGCAACAATGTTTTTGGCAATATAGCGTGCCATGTAAGCTGCAGAACGGTCTACCTTTGAAGGATCTTTTCCTGAGAATGCACCGCCTCCGTGACGACCCATTCCACCGTAAGTATCTACAATAATCTTTCGGCCCGTAAGACCAGAATCTCCGTCAGGACCACCTGTAACAAATCTTCCTGTAGGATTCACATAATATTTTGTATCCTTGTCCAAAAGGCCTGTAGGCTCCAAAACAGCCTTTATGACATCATTAATAATGGTAGATTTTATAGTCTCGTAATCAACGTCAGGATCATGCTGATGGCTTACAACAACAGTATCTATGCGAACAGGTTTAAAACCATCGTATTCAATTGTTACCTGAGATTTTGCATCCGGCCTGAGCCATGAAATCTTTCCGCTGTGACGAAGCTCATGTGCGCGGAGCAAAAGCTGATGTGAATAGTAAAGTGGAGCAGGCATCAAGGCTTCTGTTTCATTGCATGCAAATCCAAACATCATTCCCTGGTCACCGGCACCCTGAAGACCTTCATATTCTTTCAAATCATCCTCACCACGCTTGCCGATGACACCCTGGTTTATGTCTGATGACTGTGGATGAAGCCTGTTCTGAAAAATGCAGTTTGCACCGTCAAGTCCGACTTCCGAAGAATCGTAACCAATGTCAAGGGCAACTCCACGGGCAATTCTTTCTATTTCAGCATTAAATTTCTTCGTAAATTCTTTATCAACCTTGATGTTCTGAAAGCCAATTTCTCCGCCAACAAGCAAAAAATCCGTTGTGGAAAACGATTCGCATGCAACATGTGCATTTGGATCCAAAGAAAGGCAATAATCAAGAACTGCATCAGAAACCTGATCGCAAAGTTTGTCAGGATGACCTTCTCCTACTGATTCAGATGTAAACAAATAATGATTTTTTGATAAGACAGCCATACAAAGCTCCTTTTTAGCTAAAATGAGGCTTAAATCGTTTAAGTCTCAAGATAAAACGAAAATACATCCGTTTTTTCTTTCCGCCAGCAAGTTGGATAAATCTGCGGATAAAAATTTCTTGAAAATCATAATATAAAGTATCATTAAACTTGTCAAGTTAAGATTTTTGAATTATAATTTATTTCAATACTAAGAACATGTATATTTTAAATACGCATTTTAAGGATATATTAGGAGACAATAAAAATGGCATTAAAAAAAACTTACTCAAAGGATAAAAAGAAGTGCAAGGTAACATTTACAGTTTCAAAGGAAGCAGCTCACGGAGCACAGGATGTTACGATTGCAGGAGACTTCAATAGCTGGAGCAGCACAGAAAACCCTTTGAAGAAAGACAAGGAAGGCAATTTTTCCGTACAGATTTCACTTGATGTAGGAAAAGAATATCAGTTCAGATACCTTTTGGACGGAAAACACTGGGAAAATGACTGGTCAGCAGACAAATACATTCCGGCACCTTTCAGCCACACAGACAATTCTGTTGTAATCTGCTAAAACATTTTTTTTTGGATAAAGCGTCAGAACAGGTGATGTTTTGGCTTTATAAATCGGGAGTCAGTTTTTGATTCCCTAAAATAAACAAAAACTCACAAAATATAACATTTGAGAGGGTTTTGTGTCTTAACTTCTTATTTTTAATCTGGCAGTCTGGTTTTCAGGCTGCCTTTTTTCTTCATCACCTTTCATAAATCCTGTACATTGGATTTTTACCGGGGCAAAGCTCAAGGACTTTTTTCTCGCACGGAAGAATTTCCGATTCCTCATGAGTAACATGAAGAAGTGTCGTAAGTCCTGTTTCTGCAATTGTCTCAAGAAGATCAAGGACTTTCTCCCGAAAACCGTCATCAAGTCCATGACAAGGCTCATCGAGTATCATGAGTTTCGGACTTTTTGCGGCAGCACGAAGAATCAAGACAGCCCTCTGTTCTCCATAACTCAAGCTAGAAAATGTTTCCCTTTCGCGACCCTGGAAGCCGCCAAGCTTAAGCCATGCCTTTGCAATGGAAAGCTCAACGTCTGTCGGTTTTTCATAAAGGCCAATGCTGTCCTTGAAACCTGAAACTATTACATTTTGAAGTTCGGTACCGCCAACCATCCTGTATTCAACATGAAGGCGATAACTCACGATTCCAAGATTTTTCTTTATGTCCCATATGCTTTCGCCAGAACCGCGCCTTGAACCGAAGATAAAAACTTTTTCTCGGAAAACCTGCATGTTGTCTCCAGTAATCAGCTCCATGATAGTTGTTTTTCCAGATCCGTTTGGACCACGCACAAGAAAATGTTCTCCTTTCTTTATCTCAAAGCTGACATTTTCAAGAACAAGTTTTTCATCCCAGCCGACATTGACATCCTCAAACCTTACAAGAGATGATGAAACATCCGTAGAATTTATTGAATCCGTGATGACAGATCCTTCTTTCCTTATAGCTGCAAGAGATTCAAGAAAATCACTTTTTCGCTTTTCACGGCCTGCATTTTTCTCTTTTTCCCTGGCTTCACATATTTTTTCATATTCCACCCTGCTTCCTGAAAAAGAAACCTTTTTGCCGTCAAATTCAAGGACATGGTCTATGCCTTCAGGAATTTCAACAAACCTGTCGGAACAGAGAATTATCCTTGGGAAAACGGACTTCAGGGAAGATGATGATTTCTGCCTTTCCGCAATTGTATTGAAAAATTCAAACAGTATTTTCCTTGATTCCGCGTCAAGTCCCGCAAAAGGATTTGAAAGTATGATTAAACCTGCCCCGCTCAAAAGGGCACGACACAAAAGCGTACGACGAATTTCACCAGTGCTCATGTATCTAAGACCCCTGTCAAGTATTTTTTCAACTCCACAAAGTTTTACTTCTGGCAAAGTTTCAAGTTTCCAGGCAATTTCAGGAAGAGGTGCATTTTTCTTTGAAGATCCGCCAAGCACTTCCGAAATGTAAGCCCTGCCAGTTCTGCCCACATCCTCCCTGTCCATGTATTCACTCTCATCACGATTTCTTTCTTCCTCAATGAGCGATGCCGCATTTTCAAGAGAAACTACAGTGACGTTTTTTCCAAATGCAGACGAAAAGAAAGAATTTTTCCTTTCCGTGCAAAACTCAAGCTTTCCTGAAAGAGCATCGACAAGATGATTTTTACCGCTGGAATTATCTCCTATCAAAAGCCACGATTCCAAAACATTCATCTCCCAGCTGAAATCGTCAATATAAGTCTTGCCGCCATTTTTTATGGAACAGTTTTTTGCCTCAATCAAATTCATTTCAACACTCCGTTATTTTCACGTGCCTCACAAAAACACTTTTATCAGCTGCCCTTTTTCATGCAACCCGATTTTTTTCAAAACAATTTTTTTAAGATTCCTGCATTCCAAGTACGCTCGAAACCGCCATGTATAGCTTTTTTCGAGTTTCACTTACGGGAACGCGCACTTTCTGGATGAAACCTATGTCATAGAAACCAAGTACGTTTCCAGCCTCATGATATGCAAACCCTTCGCTGAAAGGACCGTTCTCAAGTACAATTTTTGGAACAAGCGCAATTCCAAGACCAAGTGAAGCTATGGCCATGACAGCCTCATTTCCCTCTGCCTCGGCAAAAATATTCGGAACTACGTTTCGGCTTCTGACCCATTCGTCAAACCGTTCCCTTGCAATGCCGTTTTTGGGCAAAATAAGGGGAACCGACGAAACTATATCCTGGGGGCTCATGTCCCTGAGGTCAAGATATCTGCTTGATTTTTTTGCAGCAAACACAAGGGGCGTGCGACACACAGACATATAGCTGTAATCGGGATTCTTTATCTCTGGAATCGCATCAACCGCAAGATCTGCCTTTCCGTCTCGAAGCATGTTTGCAGCCTCAGCAGGGTCGCCTGTCTGCACCACAAGTTTTATCAGCGGATATTTTTCAGACAACTTCCTTACAAACGGTATCATGACGGTATTGCATGCAGTGACACTCGCATACACTTGAAGCGTACCGGACACTTCATTCTGACGGTCTTTAAATGACGACAAAAGATCGTCCAGCTCGCCAAGACATTTTGATGCAAAATTTTCGAAAATTTTCCCGTTTTCTGTAAGGCATACCTCACGGTTGTTTCTTATGAAAAATTCAGTGCCGCATTCATCTTCAAGCCTTGACACAAGCCTGCTCAATGCAGAAGGACTCAAATTCGCCTCTCTGGAAGCCTTTGTAAAATGAAGGGTACGGGCAAGAGCAAGAAAAGTTTTCAACTCATAGAAATCCATTTCTCCAATATAAAACGTTTTGCAAAAATAGTCGATAAGTGGTAGAATTATGAAATCAAGCAAAACAGGATTATCCGAGAAATCAAATTTTCAAGACAATCAAAAAAAATTACAACAGGAACAATATGAAAAATCTTTTACTCCTGGCATTCTGCCTTTCATTTCAAGCGACATCATTTGCCTTTGACGGATTTGAACATGCCGTATCGGAAAAAAACATCAAGTCATATTCAAGAACAGAATATGAAGTTTCTTCAAAATTCGGACAATATTACAGAACCGTGACTTTAAGGGAGGAACTGAAGGTTTCAAACGGACTCATAACAGAAAAATCTGAATGCAATGAAAAAAATGAACTGCAGAACAAGATTGTTTTCCAATATGACGAAAAATTTAATTTGAAGGAAAGCATAAAACTTGATGCGGCCGAAAAGGTGATTTCAAGAAAAGCAATGGAATATGATTCAGACGGAAGGATGGCAATTGCAGACGAATACGATGCAGATGGCAAGCTGATGACAAGAACAATCTACAAGTATGAAGACGGAAAAAATACGGAAAGCATTTATGACGGCAACGGAGACCTCACTTGCAGGACGATAAGTTACCTTGATGCGGAAGACAAAATAGCAGACTGCTACAGATATAAAGGCAACGGAAGCCTTGAAATGCTCGCAAAATACACTTATGCAGGTGACAGCCAGATTTTGACGGAAGATTATTTCAATTCACAAATGATTTTCTTCGGAAAAAAATGCAACAAATACGATGCAAAAGGCAATCTTATTGAAGTGCAGGAATATTCTGATAAAAATGAGCTGATAAAAAGAATCGTCATAAAAAACAATGCAGACGGACTTCCAGAAAGGATGAGTTTTTACAATGTTTCTGAGAAATTCGGTTCAACTGCAAATGAACTTTACAGGATATCTGATTTTGAATTCGTAAAAAACGGCGGATCTTCAAAAAACTGAAACAAAAATCCGAAAACTGCATGTTTCATGGACAAGATTGAAGATGCAGTCGATGGGAAATCCACATTTTAAGAAATTAAATTTTAAACACGACAAGATGCATGCAAACGGCGTAAACTCATGGAAAACCGAGCAAATTCTTGAAGAAAAGCAATGCGGATTAATTCTCCTCACATTGATTGGGGCATTTTTATTGTCAGCGAAGGCTAGAGTTTTTAGAGATTTTAAACTTTTCTTAATTTCTTCTGAAAACCACAACCGATTGCATAATTTTTTTCTATCAATTTTTTATTATTGATAGCATTTTTTTTCTTGAAACAGATAAAAAAATTAAATACAATAGATAGTATGAACAACAAGAGAATTTTGTCATTTTTTTTAGGTTTATTAGTTTTTTCGGCTTCTGCAGAATCAAGGAAAATTCATTCAACAGGCTATGATCATTCTGTAGAAAAACTTACAAAAAGCATGATTGTGCTTTTTTCCTACAATCCGGACATTTATGACATTTCGGAATCATGCATCGGTTCAAAAGAAAAACTTTTTGAAACAATGTACGACTTGACATGCGAGTATCTTGACAACGGAATAGGAAACAACAATCAGGAAATTTTCGAATTGCAGACATCATGGCAGCTAAACAAGATTTACAAAACGATGGATTTTTCCGAATATCTTTTGACACAATGCAGCCCAAGAGTTCTTCTTGAAATAGTAGACTATGGCCAGAAGAAAAAGATAGACATAGAAAAATTGATGATGGAAAAGTCAATTGCAGAGTTTGTGCAGAGCAAAAGATAAAGGGCATCTCTAAAACAAAAAAAATGATTGAATCAATCTGAGATTTCACTTTTAATCACGGAAAGCTTGAAACATCAGTACAAGATATAAAAAACACAAATTTTATTCAGAAAAAAGACCGCTTCAATGAAGCGGTCTTTTGCATTTTGGTCATTTTCCAGGAGAAAAAATACTTGACTTCCAGACGGAAAATAGTTTATTTCGCAGTTACAAAGCTGTTGCTTTTTGCAAACAACGGAATCGCATCGATTCTGTTTTTCCAATAAGTGGCCTCGTTTTTTGTTGTATAAGGTCCAACCCTCACGCGGTAAAACAACTTGCCCCTTTTATCCGTAAAAGTAAAAACCTCACACTGAATTTTATTTTTTTCAAGAACAACCCTCGCATCGTCAGCGTTTTTCTTGGAAGCATAGGAAGCAGCCTGAACCCAAAACCTCTCGGTACCAGAAGACTTGGCGGCACTCTTTGCAGCAGCTTTCTTTTCAGCCTTTTTGCCAGAATCCTTTTTTGCTTCAGCTTTCTTTGCACGATACTTTTCATTTTCATCAACAGGAGCCTTGTATTCCTTTTTCTGCTTTTTTTCGGAATAAGTTTTTTCCACCAAAGGCTCATCAACATCATCAACAATCTTTTTTTCTGCAATCTTATTCATTCTTGTTTCTTCAATGGCTTTTTCAGCGGCATTATTCTGTGCCTTGACATTTGAATTTCCAGAAGAAACATCTTTCGTAGACGTAAGGTCTATTGTTGTCGTACCTTCAAGACCATAAACTGTCGTGTTTCCGGTAGCAATTACGGTAAGATTGTCAGTCTGCGCTATGCCTTTCTCGCTTTGCAGAACAAGATTTGATTTTGAGTGGGCGGCTTTCATGTCCTCAATGTCATCAGCTTCAATCGGAGAAGCCAAATCAGAAACCACGGAAGCTTCATTTTCAGGAACAGTATCCTTTGTGTCGGAACGATTTTCATCAGAAACCGAGGCAACAACAGAAGTATCCAGGTCTTGAGCTATCATGTCATTTTTTGTCGCCTTAACAGTATCCGGAGAAACCCATACAGCACCGTTACTTCTCTGCTGCAAGGCTGTCGTGTCTTTTTTTGCCGATGATGAATAGACTATCACTGCAGAGCCAAGCACAACCATAAAAAAGATGCCGACTGCAAGAAGTATCCACAATGTTCTTTTCTGTTCCATAGATTATCCCCTGACCGATAAAAAAATCGGAATTCTACATTATATTGTATCGGTAACAAAGAAAAAATATTAATAGGCCATCTAAAAAAATCAGGTATTTTATTGAGGCAATAGAAGAACCCAATCATACCTTATGAGAAACTCCAGAAATTGTCTTGGAGCTTCCCTATGGATTCAAGTTTTTTTTCAAGATGCCTTATTGATAGAAAATTTTCTATTTTTAAAATTCTTTTTCCAGTCTCCGCATATTTTGCATAAAGATTTTTCTGCGCATGAAAACGGGCAAGAATCTGGCTGCACGAAAGTCCATCTCTCTTCCTTGCCCTGAAAAACCTCAGGAATGCCGGAGAATCAATATAAACTATTACGTCAATCTTTTCAATAATGCAAACCTTGTAAAGAAGCGTTGCGTTTACAATTATGTTTTTTCCCTCATTCGACGCAATGAACTTTTCTATTTTTTCAGTAATGAAAGGATAAACTATATCTTCCTGCATTTTTACAAGAGCTTTGTCAGAAAAAATAAGTTTTCCAAGATTCTTCCGAATGATTTTTCCATTTTCATCAGTAAGAGTTATTCCCTTTTCAACTGCCTTGCCGGAAAAAGACTGAATAATCCTTTCACGGCATTCATCAATTGCCTCATGGGCAACGACATCGGCATCTATTGAAACAAATCCTTTTTTTTCAAGCATTGATGCTGCGGCATTTTTACCGGCTGCCATGGGACCTGCGACACAAACCACCATCAGTGGAACTCTCCCCAGCATTTTCCAGATTCAATGCTTACGCGAAGAGGAACATTCAGTGAAAACGCACTTTCCATTTCCCGCCTTATGACTTCCAATGCCCTTTCCTTCTGATTCTCAGGGCATTCAAATATCAGCTCATCATGCACCTGCAGAAGAAGGAATGCGTCTATTTTTTCTTTTTCAAGGGCACATGTGACACGAAGCATCGCTTTTTTCACGATATCAGCGGCAGTTCCCTGAATCGGAGTATTTACTGCAATACGCTCTGCGGCCTGCTGAATGAGTTTGTTGGAATTTCTGATTTCAGGAATGTATCTTTTTCGTCCGGTGATGCTTTCAACATATCCTTTTTCTCTTGCGTCAGTCATCGTATTTTCAAGAAATTTCTTTACGTCGCAATACGTTTCAAAATACTTGTCTATGAAATTCTTTGCATCGGTTCTCGATATGCCCAAATCTTTTGCAAGCCGGAACGCACTCATTCCATACATTACTCCAAAATTTACAGTTTTCGCAAAACGTCGCTCCGTAGGGCTTACGTCTTCAGGATTTTTTCCATAAATAAGGGCTGCGGTGCTTTTGTGAACATCAACACCATTAATGAATGCATCAGAAAGATTTTTATCACCGCTCAAATGAGCAAGCACAACAAGCTCAATCTGCGCATAATCAGCCGATATGAGGCACTTTCCGCTGCCTGCAGAAAAACACTTCCTTATGCGTCTTCCGTTTTCGTCACGAATCGGTATGTTCTGCAAATTCGGATTGCTGCTCGAAAGCCTTCCTGTTGCGGTTCCCGTCTGAAGGAAACTCGTATGAAGCCTGGAGTTTTTATCCGCAAGGCGAGGCAAAGATTCCACATACGTTGACAAAAGCTTTGTATGGCTTCTGTATTCAAGAATAAGGCCTGGAAGCTTGTCTTCCGTAGAATCTGCAAGTTCTTCAAGCACGGACGTATCTGTGCTGTAGCCTGTCTTTGTCTTTTTTCCGTGGGGAAGATTTCGCTCCACAAAAAGAACTTCCTGAAGCTGTTTTGGAGACGAGATGTTGAATTCATGACCTGCAAAGGCATAAATTTCCTTTTCTTTTTCCGCTATGAGTTTTTGAAGCTCGATGCCGAATTCCGCAAGGGCTTTCCTGTCAAGATAGATGCCTTCCATCTCCATGCCGACTAAAACAGGAATCAATTTCATTTCCACTTCATAAAATTCTTTTTCAAGACAAGCCTTTTTTATCCGCTCATTCAAGACTTCATAAAGCATGTATGTGAAATCAGAATCTTCGGCACCATAATCCTTTGCCTGTTCAAGAGGAACGTCAGAAAAAACTTTTCCTTTTGGAACTATGTCGGAAAATTCAATTCCCCTGAGGCCAAGAATTTTTTCACCAAGAGTTTCAAGCGCAAACGGATTTTTGCCTCCATCACCAGGATTCAACATCCAGGCAGCAATCATCGTGTCAAAAATCCTGCATTCAAGTTTTTTGGAAAATCCATTCGCATAAAGAATTTCAATGTCAAACTTTCCGTTATGCATGACAAGAGTAATTTCATCGTTCAAAAAAATTTTTTCAAGGACATTGAAAGCATCTTTCTTCGACACCGTTTCAGGAGCAAACATCCCGCCAGAAAGAATTATCGGAACGTAAACGGCTTTTCCCTTTTCATGACACAAGCTGAATCCCACAATTGCAGCACTCAGAACATCAAGTCCCGTAGTTTCGGTGTCAAATGCAATCACTTTTCTTCCTGATGTCAAAAAATCATCAACATATTTTTCAAGATCTTCAAGTTTTGTGCATGCACTGTAATTTCCTGAATTTTTAACGATATCCTTTTTTTCTTCATACGGTCCGTTTGATTCAAGGAGATTTGTTTCACCTTCACTTTTCAGGCCGACTTTTTTTTCTTCAGAAAGCTCCTCATTTCCGGCAGATTCCGACGCATAACTTTTTGCAGTCTTAAAAGCCCCGTAAAATTCAAGTTTTTCGGCAGCTTTTTTATAATCAAGTTTTTCCGTACAAAAATCATCAAAATTTATTTCAACAGGAACTTCCGGACACAATGTTATGAGTTTTTTGGAAAAATACGCATTTTCCCTGTCACCCCGGATTTTTTCACCCAAAGCTCCCTTTATCTCACCTGAATGCTCATATATTCCATCAAGTGTTCCGTATTGGGAAAGAAGTTTTAGAGCGGTCTTGTCACCGACACCCCTTACGCCCGGGACATTATCAGCGGCATCACCTACAAGAGAAAGGTAATCAAGTATTTTTTCAGGACCTATGCCCCATTTTTCAATAACTTCGCTGACTCCATATGTTTCCCAGCCACCGTTTGACTTGTCAGGCTGCATTTCCTTGCATTTTTCATCCACAAGCTGCAAAAGATCCTTGTCACCGCTCAAGATTCTGCATTCACGCCCTTCTTCACGGCATTTTTTTGCGACAAGCGATATTATGTCATCTGCCTCAAATCCGTCACAGCGCAAAACAGGCACGCCAAGAGCACCGAGTATTTCTTCTATCCACGGAACCTGTGCATGAAGATCTTCCGGTGTTTTTGCACGATTTGCCTTGTATTCGGGATAAAGTTCATGACGAAACGTCTTTGTCCTGGAATCAAAGGCAGCGGCAAGGTATCCGGGCTTATATTTATTTAAAAGAGATTTAAGATTGTTGAAAAAAACAACGACAGCGCTTATGTTGTCTCCGGAAGGATTTGTAAGCGGATGCGTCATCAATGCAAAATATGCCCTGTATATGAGGCCATAGGAATCAAGAATATAAACTGTATTGTCTGTGTTCATGAAAAACAGTCTAACATATTTTCATGCAATAGGTAATAGGTTTTGATTGATGTTTCATGCAAAACATTTGATTGGAAAAACTGCAAAAGCATCCAAACAAAAAAAATGCACCAAACGATGCCAACCAATGACATCATGATGCATTCTTGCGCACAAAATGATGTCAAAATGCAAAACATGAAAAATCCATGTCTTGCAAATTTGACTTTTTGAAGCTATCCCTGAACCTTGCAATTTTCAGAGGCTTCTCAATAGCTTTTAAAATCCTGAACGACATTTATGGACGACTTAATCGTAACATCAGGCAGTATTTTAGACCCAAGCGTAATTGCCCTGTCAACAATTGCCTGAGAATCTGCCATGCCCTGAAGAATTACGAACTTACCGGAGCTGTCATAATCTGCATGAAGGAAATTGATGTTTATCTTATATTCAAACAAAAGCGTATTGACAAGTTCCTGGCATTTCAGCATGCGCTGAACGGCAATCTTTCCAGCTTCTTCCTTTTCCGGGGTAATCATGTTCTGCACAATGCCTACGATATGCTTTACGGCCTCACTCTGGGAAAGAAGTCCTGTATTCATGACTACAAGATAATTTGCAGGGTCTTCATGATCAACATCAAAAAAACTCTTGTGAAAACCCTTTCTGTTCATCGCGCTTTCTTCAATTCTTGCAAGGGCCTGCTTTTCATTCCAGTTAAATTCCTTCATGAGGCGCTGTTTCCTTATTGATTTTTCAGCAACAAACCGAAGGGGAACAAGATTCGGAAGGCTTTTCAATATGACAAATGCTCCGCGTCCTATCAAGATGCAATTGCCTTTAGAAGCGGCTTCCTTTATGGCAAGCTGAAGATAATTCAAGTATTCGTCACGGCCTTTCGCAAGGCTTGCAAAAAACTTGGGTTTTCTCTCATCATATTTGCTGAGTTTCTCTTTTGGAAATCCCATCTCAACAATACGAGCTTCAATCTGCTTTCGAGTTATGAAGGTATAATTCAATTCCCTGGCGGCAGCCTCTGCTATTTCATCACCAAATGCCGCAACCTGTCTGGATATTGCTATAATTGCCATGATAGACCTCCTTTGTTATGCATAAACTTCCAATAAAAGTATAAAGCCCACCTTATATATTCATTATAAAGCGTATAAATATTTTGTCAAATGCAGACATGGCCATGCAAATCCATTTTCTTGCAAATATTTTTAACTCTTCCCTTGATTATGCATTTCTTCCCACGAATGACTTAACCGCAAGGGTTCCAATTTTTCACATCTTGCAGTAATATCATGATATGAATGATGAAAAATTAATCTGGAAAGAAAAAAAACAAAAAGACATCTTGACTACAAGGGTTTTCACGGTGACGGAAAGAATTTCAGAAGCTCCGGACGGCTCTGAAGGCACGTATATAATAGCAAATGCCCCGGACTGGGTAATCGTGATTCCTGATGACGGAAACGATTTTCTGATGGTAAGGCAATGGCGGCATGGGGAAAAAAAACTGAGCATAGAATTTCCTGGAGGTGTAATTGACAACGGAGAAACACCGCTTGAGGCCGCAAAAAGGGAACTCCTTGAAGAAACAGGCGCAAATGCCCAGAAGATGACAAAACTCGGCTCCATGAACCCAAACCCGGCGCTTTTTTCAAACCACATACATGTTTTTCTCGCAGAAAACCTTTCGTATACGGGAAAACAGAATCTTGATGAAGATGAATTTGTGGAATTCCTAAAAATCGACAAAAAAGACATAATCGAAAACATAGGATCTGAAAAATATCCGCACGCACTCATGGCATCCGCACTGGCACTGTATCTTGCATCCGGGAAAAAATAAAAGGATGCGTCACATGCGTTTTTCATGACAATCAGGAATCTCAGTTCCATTCACATAAAAAAAGCATGAGAAAAGACACAGTACCGATAGGCGTCAAATGTTTTCTATGCTGTACGGTGTAGTCTGATATACGTAATAATTGAGCCAGTTTGAGAAGAAAAGATGAGCCGTACTCCTCCATTTTGACACTACGGGTTTTAAAGGATCATTGTCAGTAAAATAATTCAACGGCATGTCTATCTTCATTCCCTTGTCAATGTCGCGAAAATATTCTTTTGCAAGAGTATCTGCATCATACTCAACATGTCCTGTCATGAAAACAGAACGGTTGTCCCTTGATTTCACCAAAGTGGCTCCGGTTTCCTTCGATTCTGCAAGAAGAACAAGATTTTCATTTCGCTTTATGTCACCAACCTTGTTTACTGCATATCTTGATGTCGGAACAGGAAAATAATCATCAAATCCCCTTACGAGAGGTTCCTTTCCGTCAAGAAGCCTTGAATAGTAAATTCCTGAAAGCTTGTCTTTTACAAGCTGCTTGTCAATGCCGTAAAGGTGATAAAGGCCGGCCATTGCACCCCAGCAGATATAAAGCGTGCAATATACATTTGATTTTGCGTAATCCATGATCTTGCAAAGCTCATCCCAGTAATCGACATCCTCAAAAGGAATCTTCTCCAAAGGAGCGCCTGTAATTATCATTCCGTCAAATTTCTGTTTGAAAACTTCATCGCTTGAAATATAGAAACGGTCTAGGTGAGTTGCATCAGTATTCTTTGAAACATGTCCCTTTATCTGAACAAGAGAAACGTCTATCTGGAGGGGAGTATTTGAAAGCAGCCTCAAAAGCTGAGTTTCGGTAACTTCCTTTGTAGGCATGAGGTTAACGATTGCAATTTTCAGCGGACGGATATCCTGGGAAAGAGCACGATCATTTGTCATCACGAAAATGTTTTCATTTTCAAGAACCTGTCTTGCAGGCAAATCTGTATCAATTTTTATCGGCATACAGCCATAGTAGTAAAAAACTTAAAAAAAATCAATTAATGTTTGGAAAAGGACATTGCCACATGAAAAAAAATAAGCCACACATCATCTTCTTTTAATGATTTTTCAATTAATGCAGAATCCCATAGTTCATTGCATTGAAAGCATAAACATCGGAATGCATTTGGGATGCCCCTTCTGGCAGTTTGCGTGTCGATTCACAGTTTGCATGCAGATTCACAGTTTGCATTATTTCATCGACATCGTTTTTGGCGGCTGTTTGCGACAGAATCGGTTTCGGGTGCGGTTTTGCGTCAATTGCGCACGAAAATGCATCGGGTGTGCACCTTTTCGATTTGATTGGCTTTGAAATGAAAATTTGCTGCAAGAAATATATCGGAATGCATTTGGGACGCCCCTTTTGAAGGTGCCTTTAAAAAATGCAATTTTTAGATGTTCCATTCAGACTTTAGGATTCCATATTACATGCCTTTCTGATATAATGTCTTTTTATGGAAACAAAGCAAGAGCGTAAAAGCGCAATAAAAAAGTTGAAACATCTCATTTACACGCCAAAAAGTGAAATCTATTCTTTCAGGACAAGGCTTGAAGTAAAATTCAAGGTTGAATTCACTCCGAACAATGTCGAGGTACAGGAAAAGAAATTCGGAAACATCAAGTGCGACCTGCTCATTCCAGAAATAACTGCATCAAACAGAATCATGATTTACGTGCATGGAGGAAGTTTTGTTGGAGGTTCGCGTGACAGCTGGAAAAGTTTTTGCTCAGTAATCGCAAACGCAACATCTTGCAAGGTTATAGTACCGGAATTCAGGCTTGCACCGGCACATCCGTTTCCTGCATCAATTGACGACATAGAGCATGTGCTTCGTTCAGTCATATCAGAAGAAAAAATAAACGCAAAAATGAATCTTGGAATGGAAGAAGATGATTTTTTCAAGGAATTTGAATTGATACTTGCAGGTGACGGAAGCGGAGGCAACATTGCAGTTTCCACAATCTACAGGCTTGATGCAAGATACAGGGCACACATATCAAAACTGATTCTCTTTTCGCCGATTCTTGATCTTGCATTCAGCAAGACATTGGGCTACAAAAAGATAAAAGACGAAATCATCACGAGGGATGACATAAAGGCAATAGCGGCACAATATGCAAAAAACGATGCTTTGAAAGACCCTCTCGTTTCACCCCTGAATGCCGATGGCAATTTTTTCGAAAATTTTCCAGAAGTCTACATCCAGACCGGAGAAAGGGAAATACTAAGGATTCAATCAGAAGCATTTGCAGAACTTCTTTCAAAAAACAACGTGAAATATACGCTTGACATAATTGACGACATGATGCACATGTTCCAGATGGCGGACGAGTTTTTGATGGAATCACATCTTGCCGTGGACAGAATCGGACATTACGTAAACAAAAGGTATGAGCCTTCAATCGAAGAACTCAGAGAAAGAGAAAGGCTCATGAAAGAAAACAATATAACGGTGGAATAAAATGGAATTACTATCTCCTGCTGGAAACGTTGAAAAATTGAAATACTGCTACACATACGGAGCTGATGCGGCATACATCGGGCTGAAAAATTTCTCGCTTCGAGTCAAGGCAGACAATTTCTATGAAGATGAATACAAGAAAGTCCAGGAACTCAAAAAACAGTTTCCAGGAAAACGGCTGCATTGCGCGCTTAACATTGCTTTTCACAACAACGAGATTGACAGGCTAAAGGACAACATTCCATATTTCAGGCAGTATCCGATAGATGCATTCATAGTTCAGGACCTTGGAATAGTCCCAATACTGCAAAAGGAATTTCCAAACGCAGAACTTCATCTTTCAACACAGGCAAGCTGCATGAACAGGGAAGCCGTCAAAATGTACAAATCAATAGGATTTCACAGGGTCGTCATGGGCAGGGAAGCAACGCTCAGGGAAATTGCGGAGATAAAGGATGCTGTCCCAGACATGGAAATAGAGTGCTTTGTACACGGAGCCATGTGCATAGCATATGCCGGAAGATGCCTGATGAGCGCATATCTTAACGGACGGAGCGCGCAGGAAGGATTTTGTTCGCATACATGCAGATGGGATTATGACGTACTTGCACAAGTCGGAAAAACTCCAAAAGAAATTGCGGAAAGCGGAAAACTTGTTTTAAGGGAACACAAGCGTCCTGACGAATACTTTCCCGTATACGAGGGAGAGCATTTTACGCAAGTGCTTTCAAGCAAGGATTTGTGCATGATAGACCACCTTGGGGATTTAAAAAAAGCAGGTGTCGATTCACTCAAAATCGAAGGAAGGATGAAAAGCGTATACTACGTGGCACTCATCACGAGGGCATACAGAAAAGCTCTTGATGCGCTGGAGGGTAAAATTCCAGAAGAAAAGGCATCACCTTTCATTGATGAGCTTTATAAAGTGTCACACCGCCCGTTTGCGACAGGATTTTACTACAACAAGGAAGATGCGGACGTTGCGGTAAGCGGTGCAAGCGATTCTCCATATGAACTTGCGGCTGAAATCGGAGAAATGCTTTCAGAAGATGAAGAAAAAAACATCCTCACCATTGCATCAAACAATGAACGGATGCAAAAGGAAAAATATGATGCATTGTGTCCGGAAGCAAAAGCGGCACATGACAAACGTGTAAAAGACCAGCCGGACAAGCATCTTCCCCTTGCAAAAAAAATCGAAGGCTACAGAATGTACCGTCTCGAACCGCTCAACATGCTGGACGGCAAAAAATCAATGCAGCTTGTAAGCCCAGAAATAGTTGCAAAGGACATTGAGCTTTCAAGAGATTTCATATTAATCAACCCGGAAAACGGCGAGGTGTACAACTGGGTCTGCAACAGCCATCCTTGCGTCATATACACGAATCTTTCCATAACAAACGGAAGCCTCATACGAACGAAGGACGAAGGATATGTTGAAGGCAAATTCCGAGACAACGGGCGTTAGGGAAAAATATTTTTCATGAAAAAAATACTTGTTTCTATTTTTTCCCTATGCATGGCCGCAAATGCATCATCGGAAGACATTCTCGTGCAGTCCGTAAAAACGGCATTCGAAAAAACAAATTCAAGAACAATATCCGCTCAAGAAGTTTCCTTTGAAAACTATTACACCTTGAAATTCAAGGCGATAAACCTGACAACAGGTTTTCAGGCGGCATCTGAGCAGGAAGCCGTATTTTTGGATACGAAATACATGCTGATTGATTCGAGGCACATAGATTTCGGAATAGAATCAGTTTATGAGCTGGAAAAATATTCCGACATAAGCTACAGGACAAATTCATTCTGGGGCATAAACTGGAACGTCAAGTTCCTTAAATACATGAATTTTTCAGGGGATCTTTTTTACGGAATGAAAACTTCAAGGTTGATTGGAATCGACGGATTTCCTGTAATTTGCCAAAGCGACATAATGGCATCACTCAAGCTTGCATGCAAATACCAAAATGCAGAAATCTTTGCGCTCATTTCATCGAGGGAAAATTTCTACTACCCGATATTTGCGGCTCCAATATACACGCTTGGTGCAAATTATGCATTCAACGGCAAAATAAAGCCTGAATTTTCAATCGGAATAAAGGGAATTGACATGTTTGCACTTTCATCATACGTTGAGTCAAATTTCATAAAGCTTTCAGTGGAGTATATATTTTGAAAAACATTTTTCTGTGCGTCATCATTTCATTGATTCTCACGTCATGTGATTTCGGATGGTCAGATTTCTTCGGAAGGGATTATCAGGTAAACACCAGAACCGAAAGACTCATGGATTTAAACGGAACAGAATTTGCACCGTCAGTATCATCTGAAACATTCAGCGTTTTGGTATTCACAGACATCCATTTTGGAAGAAAAAGCAATACTGAACAGGCAAAAGCATGCGGAAATTTCATAAACTTCGTAAACAATGAAAAACAAAAGCTTTCAAACGATTTTCCGATAGCATTCATTACATGCCTTGGAGACACAACAAAAAGCGCAAAAACAGATGACTTCAAAAAATACGTAAGCTTCGTATCCGACATAAAGGCAAAAACGTCAATCCAGGTATATACAGTCATCGGAAACCACGACCTTTACAACGACGGATATCTTTTCTTCAAGAAAAACATATATCCTTACGAAACGGCATACACGTTCAGGACATCATTCAACGGAAATTTCATGAACTGGTATTTCATAGACACAGCAAACGGAACTCTTGGAAAAGAACAGCTTCAAAATTTCATGAACAAGCTTGAAAATGACAGCGGAGACAAAATAGTATTCGGCCACCATCCGCTATACGCCGGAGGAATCATATATTTCACGCTGCAGAACATAAACGAAAGGGACAGCCTCATATCGTCATTTGCAAAAAACAACGTGAAATTCTATCTTGCGGGACACTGCCACAAGGAACATGAATTCAAGTACAAGGATTATTTTTATGAAAAGACCGCCGCATGTTTTTTTGACACGCACAATGTCCTTCTCATAAAGGTTGACATGAAAAACAAAAAAAGCACGGTGGAATCATTATATTTTTGACATCACAAAACATAAAGGTCAGCTCTAAAAAAAATCCTAAAAAAGAACATCTTCGCAATACGGCAAAATCAAAAAAAATCTCATGATGAAACCAGATGTTCATGCTTAAGTAATTTTCAGAAAAGGCTTTAATTTCCCGGATTCTGCATAAGGCTTGAAAGAGTCTGATTCAGGCCAAGAGTCTCAAGAACTTCATTTTTTTCACATTCCGAACTGCCTGCCCCCCCATCTTTTTTCAATGCCCTTATCAAAATGTTCTTTGGAGTATGGCTCATGTCGATGAATTCAAGCACCTGGACATCGTAACCTTTTTTTTCCAGAATGTCTGCACGAATGGCATCAGTAAGCAGGGCAGAAAACCTTTCGCGGATAATGCCGTATCTTGAAACGAGGGCAAAAGGACTTTCTTTCGGAAGCTTTTTCTTTTCAAGCTGAAGATTTATCTCGTGCTGGCAGCATGGAACGCAAAGAATTGCACGGGCACCGCGCCTTACTGCATATTCAAGTGCAAAATCAGTCGCAACATCACATGCATGCAATGTAATTATCATGTCCGGAGTCTTTTTTTCATCATAATCGGCAATATTGCCAATCTTGAAATCAAGATTTTTGCATCCAAGCCTTGCAGAAAGCTCATTGCAGTTTTTTATCACGTCTTCCTTAAGGTCAAGTCCCGTTATGGAAACAGGAATTTTCCGAATGTCATTGAGATAAAAATAAGTTGCAAAAGTAAGATACGATTTTCCTGAACCGAAATCAATTATCCTGAGGGGATTTTCTTCCGTAACGCCCCTTGAAGATACATCATCAATTATGTCATCTATAAATTCAAGAAACCTGTTTATCTGGCGGAATTTATCATACTTCGACTTAACAACCTTGAAATCCCGAGTCATGACACCAAGCTCCACAAGAAAAGGAATGTTCTCACCTTCCTTCAGGATGTAGTTTTTCTCATGATTGAAGGATTTCAGATTGATGTTGTCAAATTTTTTTCCATCCATTTTCTTTTCAAGTCTCGTAACACGTCCCTTTTTGTTTGCAAGAATCGTTACCTCAGAAACATCCGTAAGCTCCACGACATTTCTGAAAGTGACGCCTGCATTTTCATCAATGAAGTCACTTACTTCCTTTTCAGTCATCTTTTTCTGAAATGACTGTTTTTCGGTAAAGAATTCTGCATTATAAGAGGGAGAAAACTTGTCTCTGGCAATGCGGATTTTTTTGTAAGGCCTCGAAAGTTTTTCTTCCACGCAAGACGAAGGCTTTGAAAATACAACGGACAGAATCATTTTCACTCACCAAATGCAGTTTTTAGGGTCTCTTCACTGACGTTCTTTGTAAAAATGCTTACAACCGGCACTACGACGAATGGAACTGCAATGGCAATTGATGCGGCAAGAGGAGAATTTGCAGGCCCAAGCAGCATTGTCAATAAAATCGCAGAAAGGATTCCGACGGTAAGGCCTGAATATGCGGCGGCCTTTGTAATCTTCCTGGAATAAATTCCAAGTATGTACGGAGCCATGAAAGCACCAGAAAGAACACCCCATGAAAGAGACATGAGAGTAACGATGAAACCTATCTGAAGCTTTGAGATGAGATATGTCGCCAAAATGAAAACGGCGCTCAAAATCCTCATCATGAGCACGGAATGCCTGTCCGAGATATTTTTGTTGAGATAACCCTTGTAAAGGTCAATCGTGATTGCACTTGACGATACCAAAATCATGCTTGCAAGAGAAGACATGCTGGCAGAAAGAATCAAAAGCATCATGACGGCCATGAGGATTTCCGGAACCTGCTTTGTAAAAAGAACCGGCATGATCTTGTCGAAATCAATTCCACCTTTTGCAAGACGAGGAACTGTTTCCAAATCAAAGAAAACATGGCTCAAGATTCCAGGGAAATATGCGCCAAGTCCAATCACAAGGGCAAAAACAGTACAGATGATGGTTGCCTTCGGGATGACCTTTTCATTCTTTACGGCATAGAACTTTTGAACCATCTGCGGCATTCCCCACGTACCGATGCTTGTCATGAAGACAAGTGAAAAAATCGTAAGGGCAGAAGGCTGGTTTTCTGCAGGAACATGCATGTCATACACTTTGTTCACGGAAGAAACAGCTTCTGTCAGTCCGCCAGCTTTATGAATAATTACGCATGCAACAGCAACAGAGCCTGCAAGCATGATGAATCCCTGGATGAAATCCGTAAGCGTAACGGCAGAATATCCGCCAAGAATAAGATATATGCCGGTGATTGCGACAAGAATAATCAAGGTAAGGTCATATGAAATGTTGAACGTAGACTCAAAAAGGCTGCCAAGTCCCTTGAAAACAGATGCGGAATACGGAAGCAAAAATATGAAAATCAAAACGGCAGCTATCATCTTCAAGTGATCGCTTTCATATCTTTTTTCCAAAAACTCAGGCATTGTCATGGTATTGAGATTCTGGGTCATCATGCGGGTTCGCTTTCCCAAAAGAAGCCATGCAAGGAATGCACCAAGAATAGCATTGCCCACGGCAATCCATATTGCATTGAAACCAAAAAGCCATCCCTGCTTACCTGCAAAACCAATGAACACTACAGCCGAAAAATACGTCGTGCCATACGCAAATGCAGACATCCATGGACCGCAAGATCTTCCGCCAAGGAAAAAATCCTGGAGCGTGGAAGTCTTTTTCATGCTCCAAACCCCAACACAAACCATAACAAGCAAATATAAAAGCAAAAGCGACAAAGCGTACATTTTTTACTCCCAATGAATTTTGTTAAATATGATTGAAGTCTACAATATTTTGGCAATATATGCTAGGGCTGAAAACAGGACAGCATTTAAGCACGGCAACGCACTGAACGGCAAAAAAAATGCTAAAAATCAGTCTTCCTCAAACGACTCCTGCACGTCATCTTCTTTAGGCTCAGCAACATTCTTTTCAGTCTTTTTTCTTACAAAATCAGGTTCTTCCTCATAGTCAGCACTTTCATCCACCTCAGACTCATCAGCATCATCATGATTTACGATAATGACAGACTTGAGCACTTCACTGATGTTTTCCTCAGACAAGGCTTGCACAAGCTCATCGGCCTGGGACCTTTTCATGTAAATCAAAATCGAACCATTCTGAATAACAACATCATCGGCTTTCATCTCAGATTTGGATGCCAAGACCTTGGCACAGAAATATACAGATTTTCCCACAAACTGATATCCAAAAATAACTTTCGGATCTGACCAGTAGTTATAGAAAACAGGTCCCCATTCAAGTTTCACCCTGGCGGCACCATACACTTCCTTAACCTTTTTCATCTTTCTGTCAAGCCTGTGGTTCTCAAAATCATCTTTATAAGCGTTTACGGCATTAATCAGCGCATCACGGGCATCCTTGTCCATACGGATTTTTGTCTTTGTAAGTCCATTCTTAAAAAGAAGTCCGACAGTATTCGTATCAGGATAATATAGAACAGAATAATCCTTGGCCTCAAGCTCCGAACTCAAAAGCTTTTCAAGACGGAACTGTCCGGAACCAAGCTCCGGAGGATCATACCTTCCGATTTTTGATTCATCAATATGTTCTTTTACCTTCATGCCTGTACTTGCACATCCAGAAAGAATAACCGCACACAAAAACATAGAAACACTTGCAAGAGTAATTTTCATTTTTTTCCCCAATAAATATTTTTAGATAAATTTTCATCACGCATGCAAAAAAACATGCATTTTCGAGTACAAATAGAATAACACCTTTTTACTAAAAAAGTTTCAAAAAATCAAGATTTAAGCTCATCCATGCCATCAAGAAGATTTTTCAGCGCAACAAGCTCATCTTTTGTCAGAGTAATTCCCTTGCCCATCTTCTCGTGATTCTGGTCCCACGACCTTATATCGTACTTTGGAGCATAGGATCCCCATGAAACAAAATTCAATTCAAGATTCCAGCCGGATTTTGACGTTGAAAGAACTCCAAACTGCTTTTGTATTGAAGGTGGTGAAAATTCTGCCATAAAAACTCCTGTAAAACCCTGCGAAACAACATGATAATGAAGCATCACGTCTCGAGCAAGGCAAAATGCACATGACGGAAACAGCAAGACCCTTAAGGAAGCACTGATTAATTGAGGTAAAATCAACCATCGTTTCCTTAAATCTTCCTGTATAAGACATCCATATTGTAATTTACTTTCTTTTTTTTGTCATCAATATTTTTTATTTGCCGACAAATTCTATGGGTGACACATGGGATGCAAGAATTTACACTTATAATCTACAAATTTGCCTTTTTTTGGCAATAAAACATCCCTTTTCTTAGGATACGCAGTAGAGTTTTTTCTTCACATTCATTATTATTAGTATGTATTGGTCATCAAAAAGACAATTTGACCGATGTCCAATACAATCGGGAGGATATCATGTTAAAGAATTCAAAAATCAAGGCGGCTTTATTGCTTGCCACATCAGTCGTATTTTTTTCCTGCAAGTCTACACCGGATGCACAGCCTGCACCAGTTGAGGAACCAGCAGCTTCTGTAGAAGAAGAAAATACTGCCGAAGAGGAAAGTGCTGAAACAAATGAAAACGTTTCAATGTCACAGGATGACGAGATAAAAAAGCAAAATGAAATTGCTTTCCAGAAAGTAGAAGAAGCAAGAAAGGAAGCCATTGACGCAAATGTAGACAAACTTCTTTCCAAAAACTTCGATGACACGGAAGCACAATACAGCGAGATGAAAGCAAACCTTAACGGGGAGACAAAAGATTATACGGCAGAAATAAACGTTCTTTGCGAACAGTACAAGGCATTAAAGGATCTTGCAAACGCAAAACTTACGAAAGAGCGCATTGACGAGCTTCATTTCTATCAGTACGCTGAGAAAAAATACGAAGAAGGCTCATCACTCATAGAAGAACTCGACTCAGGCTCAATCCCATACGGCGAACAGTGGAATTCAAAGGCAGGACTTGCAAGCGCAGACATGACAAACGTTCTCCTTTCAGGTTTCCGCACGCTTGCACAGATTGAAAGGGTAAATGCATTCAACGCAAAAAAAGACGCAGACAGCATCAAATGTTCCGTATCAAAAAAAGACGAATACACATCATGTGTCGAACTTTTCAAGCAGGGTGATTCGGCATACGTCACAAAAAATCCTGAAGGCGCATACAACAAGTACAAGGAATCAAGAGACGGATTCATGAACCTCTTCAACACAGTGTCATACGCAAGGGCAAATGCACTTCTTGCACTTGACGAGGCAAAAAAGAGAGTTTCGGCAAGCGAAAAGGTTGCAGTTCTCGCAGATCAGGAAAAACCACTTGGAGAAGGACAGATTGAAGGCATAGAAACTGCAGGAGTAAAGCTTCTTACAGATGATGACTTTTCAAAAAACGAATATTCAATCATCCAGGTTGACGAAAACCTTACAGACATGGACAGTCCAAACGGAGATTTGAAAGATAACGGAATTTCAAAAATCACTACAGAAGAAACAGAGGTTAAAAACTGATGAAAAAGACGATTGCAATACTTTTATCCACAATCCTTGCAATTAGTGCCGCCACGGCAAACAGCTACACAAACAACACATACCAGGTACTTGCAAAGGAATATACAGACAAGGCACAGAAAGCTCTTGACGCAGGAGAATATGACCTTTCGGAAGAATATGCCGCAAAAGCAAAGGAAAATGCAGAACTTTCAGACCAGTACATCAAAAGCATGCTTGCACGTGATGTTGCGGAAAAAGACCTCAATGCGGCAAGAAACAGGCTTGAATATGTAAGCGGAATAAACGGCGCACAAACATATCCGATTGCATTCGAGGCAGCAACAAATGCACTTACAGGAGCAGAAGAGGCTTTCAAGGCAGAAAACTGGGAAAGCACATCAAGCTACGCAAAACAGGTGCTTGACACTCTTGCAGACATAAAGGAAATCACGCCGCTTCCAAAATACTATGTCGTACGCCCATGGGCATCAGACAAAGACTGTTTCTGGAACATTTCAGCAAGACCTTACGTCTACAAAAATCCGTGGCTTTGGGAAAACCTTTATCAGTCAAACAAAAAGAAGCTTCCAAGGAAAGATGATCCAAACATCATCATCCCTCGAATGAAAATGGAAATTCCTTCAATAAATGGAGAATTCCGAGACGGAACTTATGATTCCAAAAAAACATATGAATGATTTCAAGGCATCATTGATTTCAATTTTTTAAGAGCACCTCTAAGGGTTGCAATTTTTAGAGGTAACGAAAGAAAATGCGATGTTCAGCGACTTGTAAATTCAAGGCTCGAAACTCGACGGGATTTCTAAAAGTTTTAAAAGATGCCCTTAAAAATTGATAAATCATGCCAATTGCCTGGCAAAACAGGTGGAGAAATCTGAAAATTTAAAGGGAGGCTCTAAAATGCAAATTTTAGAACTTCCCTATTTTTTTTACAGCATTCATGGATTTATCTGCAATGCTCAAAATGACATGCAAAACCAAAACACACAAAGAATATCTTAAAATTTTCTGAAAAAAAAGAAACAAAACAATTACAAAAAGTACATTATTTATGATTTTTCATGGTGATTTTCCTTTAACCTATTCTTGAATTCCTCATAAAACGCATTATACTCTTGCTCATGAAGCAGACCATAAAAAAACAGATTTTTTTTACGTTTACCTCCATGGCATTGATTGTCATCTTTTTGCTGAACATATTCTGGCTTTCAAACTACAAAGATGTAATTGAAGACAAGGCAACGGAAGAGCTGACCGTGGAAAACACAAAAGTTGACAGAATGTCAAGCATCGTATTCAACTCCATTTCGGATATCGTGCTCGGCTGCGCAAAAAACGATGCGGCCGCAAATGCGCACATGGACGAAAACTCAAAAAAAACCGTTCTGAAACTTTATGAAGATTTTCAAAACTCATGCGAATATCTGCTCACCATTTATTCAGGGTACACAACAGGGGATCTGATTGTAAATGATTTCGAACCTCCCGCAGATTTCAACGTAACGACAAGAAGCTGGTATACGGCAACAATAAACAGTCCCGAACTTTGCTACGGAGTTCCATACATCGATGTCATAACCGGAAAAACCGTAATGAGCATATCATGTCCGATAGACAAAAACGGAAAGAGAATCGGGGTCATGTCGGCAGATTTTGAAATACAGAAAATATGCGATGTCCTGGCATCTTCAAGAAAATACAACACCATAAATCACTTCATTGTGGACAACAAGACTGATGAAATCCTAATGGCTACAAACAGTGAAGTCGTCGAAAAGAAATTCAGCGCGACAGTCAGCGGCATAAGCGAAAAAAAATGTCTGGTTGACGGTAAAAAATGCATGATGCTTACAGGCACAAACGAAGAGACAGGCTGGAAAATCTACACAACCGTCGAAGAAGATGAAATATTCGGTCCAATGCGTACATTATGCGCTTCTCTTTTCATAGGCAGCCTGCTGATTGCAGTCATCCTTCTGAGCCTCACAAGCGCAAGACTTGGCACGAGGCTTTCCATGCCGATCAGGAAAACTGTAGATTTCACGAAAAAACTTGCAGAAGGCGAAGGCGATCTTTCTGTTCAGATACAGACAAAGGCTACAAATGAAATCGGAGACCTGGTATTAAACTTCAACAAATTCATAAACACGCAGCGCAAAATGATTACCGAGCTCAAAAACTCAGAACAAGACCTAAGGACAATCGGAAACAGCCTGAGGGAAAGCTCACAGACCTCGGCAAGCTCCATTGCGGAAATCATGTCAAACATAGAGGGCGTAAGGCATCAGACTGAAATGCAGAAAACGACCTTTGAAAATGTCATAAACCTGCTGCAGAACAACATGACAAAAATAACCAAACTTGACGACCTCATCAAAAACGAAGGTGAAAACATAGAAAATTCATCAGGTGCCATAGAACAGATGGTTGGAAACATAAACTCGGTAACAGAGACAGTGGCCAACATGACGACACAGTTCAACATCCTTGCAAAAGTTGCAAACGAAGGAAAAATCTGCCAGGATGATGTCAACGAAAAAGTCACGACAATGCTTGAACAGTCCAAAATCCTGCTCGAAGCAAACAGCACGATTTCTGACGTTGCGGCACAGACAAACCTTCTTGCCATGAACGCGGCAATCGAGGCGGCACATGCAGGAGGCAACGTCGGCAAAGGATTCAGCGTTGTTGCCGATGAGATAAGAAAACTTGCGGAAAACACGTCACGACAGTCAGAAGCCATAGGAAAAGAACTTCAGGCAATGTCAAATTCCATTTCGACGGTTGTGGAATCGTCTGGAAAATCCCAAAAGGCATTTGACAGCGTAGAAGACAAAATAAGTTCCACAGACTCGCTCGTGCAGGAAATTTCACATGCAATGAATGAGCAGTCGGCGGCATCAAAGCAGGTTCTTGAATCGCTTTACAACATCAAGGAAAACAGCAAGGTCGTTTTGAATACGGCACAGGAACTCAAGATAGATTCTTCAGACATCCAAAGCTCACTTTCTGACCTTTCGCAGGTAGTAAGCACCGTAAACGGAAGCATGGATGAAATGGCAATTGGTGCAAAAGAAATAAACAGGTCTGCCCAAAACATATCGGACATGGCAAGCGACACGCAGATAAACATAAACACGCTTTCAAAGCTCATCGGAAAATTCAAGGTTGATTGATTTTCTGCCATGACTGCATGAAACGGACTCAAAAAAAAGCATCCTTAAAAAACAAGGATGCTTTCATTTTTTAAATTTTTCCAAACTAAAGGATAAAGATTCGAATCATATCCAAAGTCAAGAAAAAACTCAGCACTTTCTAAAACTTTTTAAACTCTTACAGGCACGCCCATCTTTGTAAGTTCACTCTTTATGGATCCAACCGTATAATCACCGGAATGAACCATGCTTGCAATAAGGGCGGCATCAGCTTTTCCGTCTTTCAGAACATCATGAAGATGCTCTATTTTTCCGCCACCACCCGAGGCAATGACAGGCACGTTCACGCTTTCGCTTATCATGCGGGTAAGATTCAGCTCATAACCGTTTCTCGTACCGTCTGCATCAATTGAATTCAGGACAATTTCACCGGCTCCAAGACTGCATGCCTTTTTAGCCCAGTCAAGAGCGTCAAGATCGGTTGCGACACGGCCTCCGTTTATGTAGACACGATATCCTGAAGGCATGTCATCATCTTTTTTGGCATCCATTCCAAGCACAATGCACTGGTTACCGAAAATGCGGGCACCTTCGGTAATGAGGCCAGGATTTTTCACAGCCTGTGAATTGAGGCTCACTTTTTCAGCACCGGCAAGAATAGTGGACTTAATGTCTTCTACGGAACCAATTCCACCACCAACGCAAAACGGAATGAAAACCTTAGAAGCTACACGGCTTATAAGATCGAGAATAGGTCCCCTACCCCGCGCACTTGCCATTATGTCATAAAAAACAAGCTCGTCAACGCCCTGATTGTAATACATCTCCGCCATTTCCACAGGATCGCCTATATCAACATTATTCTGAAATTTGATGCCTTTTGTAGTGCGTCCATCCTTTACGTCAAGGCAGACAATAATTCTTTTTTTAAGCATATTTTAACACTCCGCAAAATTCTTAAGCAACTGAAGTCCCGGTTTTCCTGATTTTTCAGGATGAAACTGACAGGCAGAGACATTCTTGCATTCAACAACAGAAGGCACCTTGATTCCATAATCCGCAACACCTTTTATGACGGAAGAATCTTCTGGAGAAATCACATAGGAATGTACGAAGTAAAAATCAGAATTCTCAGGAACATCTGCAAAATACCTGCATCCGCCATTTACATAAGAAACATTGTTCCAGCCAGTATGCGGAATCTTTACGGATGCATCGTGAGGAAGAAGCTTTTCAAAATGGACAATGCTGCCCTTGAGAAGTCCAAGGCATTCAACATCACCTTCTTCCGAATGCTCAAAGATTATCTGGCTTCCAAGACAAATACCCATAAGAGGCTTGCCGGAAGATGCAAAATCCCTCAGAAAACTGTCAAATCCGGTAACTTTCAGCTGGTTCATGGCATAAGTTGCATCACCAACGCCCGGGAAAATCACCTTGTCGACACCTTTAAGATCAGCGGGATTTTTCGAAACGACATACTGTGCCTTGATATAATCCAGGGCACGTTCAACGCTCTTAATGTTTCCAGCGTTATAATCTACAATTCCTATCATAAATACTTATGATACATAATTAAAAAAAAAAGTAAATATGCCGATAATTTTTTTATGGAATTCAAAGAACTAGTAGATCTTTCACTGGCAGTCCTGAAAGACGCACGTGTAATTTTCATAGCAATATTCACGATATCCATGATGATGCTTGGAAGTTATGTCGTATCATACAGGAAAAAGCCACCAAAAATAAAGAAAATAAAAGCAAAACCTGCTCCTGAGGCTAAGCCTGATGAGGAGAAAAAAGAAGAAAATGGAGACGGAAACAAAGACGAATAGTCGATTCTGAAATTCAAATTTTCAGGAAATCTTCTAATTTGCGTCATTGCAAAACCGATAAAAAAAACATGGCATGCAAGAAGAATTTATATAACAAACCCGATTTTTGGTCTCAGAAAGCATTTAAGGAAGGATATCCGGCCCGAAGTGTTTACAAACTTGAAGAAATAGATAAAAAATTCGGCATGCTGAAAAAAAGCACGGTAGTTTTAGACCTTGGAGCGGCACCTGGAAGCTGGACAACATGGCTTTTGAGGCATATCGATTCCACAGGAAAAGTCGTGTCATGCGACTTGAATCCACTTTCAAAAGACGTAAAGGCTTCCAATCTGGTTTTCTTTCAGGGAGACCTTCAAAGCGAAGAAATACGAAACCAGATACAGGCAGAAGGACCTTTTGATTTGGTTGTATGTGATGCAGCCCCCCTTACGACGGGAAACAGGACTGTAGACACATTAAGGTCAAAGGGACTTGTAGAAATGGCAATCTGGTATGCGGAATCAATGCTCAAGACAGGTGGAAATTTTTGCGTAAAGATATTCCAGAACGGTGACCAACAGAAACTTCTCCAAAAGATGCGCGAGATTTTTACGCAGGCAAAAGGATTTAAGCCGGAAGCATGCAGGCAGGAATCTTTCGAAACATATTTGATAGGACTTGCAAAAAAATAATCGGGAGGAGATGACATAAAATGCTAAAAAAAGAAATTGTTTTTTATGACAATATATGCTATAGTAAGAAACTGAAAATGCGTAGTTATTTAAAATATTGTGCAACCTGTGTCTCAGCTGTAGTTGGAATCTCGGCTTTCGTGGCAGGAATCACTTTGGGAATCATACATTTCAAGAACTCCACAGGTCGTGGAGGTTTCGACTCTCCAGTAGCTTCAAACCTTGCAAGCGACATAATAAATCAGGTTGAAGAAGAAAATGCAGAGGCATCTGAGGAAGATGCAATCGCGGCATTCGAAAAACAGGAAATGGGCGATGTGCCGTCATTCAACAACCATGAGCTTACATACATTTCATACCGCGTAAAAAAAGGCGACATGATTGGATACATTGCAGAAGAATTCGGCATCACGCAGGATACAATCATAAGCGTAAACAACATACATTCATCTAGGACGATTCAGATAGGTTCATACCTTAAAATTCCTTCACTTCCGGGCATTCTCTATTCAGTTCATGAAGATGGAGAAACCGTAGAATCAATTGCAAAAAAATACAGTGTTGATGCGTCACAGTGTTCACTCGTAAACAACATACCTCTTTCAGAAGAACTCAAGGCCGGAAAATCACTTTTTGTGCCTAATGCGGAACTTGACTGGGTTACAAGACAGGAAATCAACGGAGACCTTTTCATAAAGCCAATAAAAGCAAGATTCAGATTCTCGTCACGATACGGATGGCGAGAAAATCCGTTCGACGCTTCAAAACGTTCGTTCCATACGGGAATTGACTTGGCATGTCCTACAGGAACAAGCATTTACGCAGCACTTCCTGGAAAAGTTGTATCTGCATCATGGAGCGATGTATACGGCTATCACGTCATCGTTGCACACCACTCGGGATACAAGACGCTTTACGGTCACATGAGCAAAATAATCGCAAAGAAAGGTCAGTACGTTGACACAAATTCAATTCTTGGAAAAGTTGGAAGCACAGGATGGAGTACAGGTCCACACCTTCACTTTACGGTATACAAAAACGGAAGAACCGTAAATCCTGCAAATCTCTGGAAATAAACCCCTAAAATCCCAGAAAATGCAATTTTAGGAGTTTCCATTAAAATCAAAAATGCAAAAGCCGGTATCTTGATGCAAAGACACTGGTTTTTTCTCAAAAAAGCAAATTCTTCATGGCTGCAGGCAAATCATTTCATGTATTCAAGAAGCTTTTCCACCATATCACCATTTGAAATAAGTTCATCTGAATATTGTTTGAAAGTATTTTTAAATTTAGCTAAATTGCACAAAATCTCATGCAGCAAATCACAAAGCTCCGAGTTCAATTCATCTTCTGTCTCAGGCAGATTTTCAATCTCTCGGACGACAGATTCAGACTCATCACACAGGGCAGATCCAATCGAATAGTTATACAGATAGCTGAAACGGGAAATCACTTCATCAGGATTCAAACGATTTAAGAATGCATTAAGCTTTACGAGATGAAACTGTTCATCCTGAGGATAGATGTTCCACACAAAAGGAATGCCTGAAAGACACGCACGGCTAAAAGAATCCTCTCCCCTCACCAAAAGAAAATCAAAAGAAAAAAGAATTTCATCCCATTCAATCTGACTCAGATATGGAAGAAACTCGTAATGAAAACGAACCGCCCCATATGTTTTTTCCTGTTCCAAAAAAGACGAAGCTCCAGCGCCAGACGCAACGAAAAGCCTCACGTCAACACCTTCATCAAAAAGACGGTTCAAGGCACTGATTAAAAACGAAAAATTCTTCGGATAAGAAAAAAGAAGAATCCTGACGCATTTTTCAGAACAGGACTTGAGGTTTTCATAATGATTTTTCCGAAAAAGCATGAAACTGTCATCAAGAATAAGACCGCCAGTCTTTTTGGTAAAACCCGGCATGAAATTTATTTTTTTGACGTTAGTCCGTCTCGTACCGCTTTTAAGCAAATGAAAATCATCAGCCCAATCCTCTGCCGTAAGATACTCAACATTTATCATGTGGATTTCATCAGACAAATTCTTGCTGAAGATGATATCCTCAAGCCATTCAGGCCTCGTGCACTGAAAACATTGAAGTATCCTTAAAGGTATGTTTGCAGAAAATTCCCTTTTGCACAAATCAAAGTCATTCCAATTATATATTTTCCAATTTCCCAAAGACTGCACGCTTTTTTCATCATCAACAGCAGGACATAGCTTTGAAAAAACCTTAAGATTATTTACAACCAAATTTAATTTTATTTCAGGATTAATTTCAGAAATTCTACGGGCAAGACGATACACAAATCCAATGTCACCAAAATTGTCAATGACATCACATAAAATCATTATAGGTTCCATGAGACGCATTTTATCAAATTTACAATTTTTTTTCACTTATTTTTGACGTTTTAATTTTTTTTCGCAAATAATAATGTATGGACAAAATAAAATTTATACAGTTATTGCTGATTTTCATCATTTCAGCCGCATTTCCGTGCAACTACAAGTCATTGGAGCTTAACCTAAAGAACGGAAACACAAATGAAGAATACGAAGTGGACATCACTCTGGAAAACATGCATCTTTGCATAGACAAAGTGATTTGCAGAAAAACCAATGAAGAACATGACATCATTGACGCAAAAATCATGATTCCCGGCAAAAAAGACTACCGTTTCCAAAAAAATGCATGGATCCAGACAGCAGCCGAAACATCTGTAAAAGAAGAAGACATGCAGGCTCTAGCAAAAGAAAAGGACAGACCATGCTTTTCAAGAGGATGTGCAAGTCTTTTAAAACATGAAAAAGGTGAAAAAATCGGGAAAATAGAACTTCCGTTTCCAAGCGAGATAAAGGAAAACCTAAAAAATTCGACTGTCATGATAAAATCATCGCTAAAGGACGCATGCTTGCAGATAATGCTGAAACTTGACAATCCATTCTACAACACGGAATCCAAGATACTTGAAAGCTCCGGCAGCAACTTGGAAAAATGCCTTTTTTCAGGTCTTGAGCCAGAAGGTTTTGCAGAGGAACTAAAAGAAGGATGCGTGCATTTCAGAAATCTCTTAAAACTGACGGTTGACTCATACATAAAAAAAACGGACGCAAGCGAAAAAACTTCTGAAATGGAAAACATAAGCTTCCAGGAGGCAAAAAGTGCGGGAATAGGAAACATATGCTTCATTGCACAGGCTGTAAACTACAGCTCGTCAAAATACGCATGGCTTAAAAAGACATCAATCACAGATTATGCGGCAAAAGGAAACCTCAGCTACGAAAAAAGACAAAAAACAGTCCCGTACCCTGAAGAAAACACAGATGCAAAAACAATCGCAGAGCTTGAGGAATGCCAAGATCTTGAAAAAACACGAAAACTGCTATCGGGCATTGTGCCTGGAGACATAGTGTCCTGCAAGGATGGAGCGGAAATTCTTTTTGCATTGGTAAGCGGCATGGACAGGGAAAAAATTGAAAACGCATCAAATGCAGATGAACTTTATGAAGGAATTTTCGTAATGGAAAGCATCAATGAAAAGCATGAATGTGGCGTAAAAAAACATGACCTTTCAAAAATCATGGCAAGGGGCGAAAAATCATGCTCGATAAAAAGGCTGTGCATTTTTTAGGAAATGATGACAAATCAAGATGAAAGCAAACGCAGAGCCTTTAAGTCACAGTTTCTGCAATAATGTACTTGAATTTCATCATGATATGCATTATACTTTGCACGTTTTTATTTTGACGTTGTTGAAATGAAAACTCTCTGGAGAGTTCCCAAAAACCTTGTGGGACGCCGAAGGGTTAAGGTGAATTATTCACCGATATCTCAGGCAAAATGGACAGAGCATATAATATAATGCTGTTCTAACACTTTTCAGAGAGCTCAGTACAAAGACGTACGGGCTCTTATTTTTTTTCAGGATGAAATTCCACAACCGGAAGCATCATTTTCTTTCAGTTTTCAGTTTCGGGCATTTCATCGACAGGGATTCAAAATGTTTGAAAAAATCCTTAACCAAATTGACGACGTTGTCTGGGGAATTCCGACAATTGTCCTTATTCTCGTTACAGGTGTCGTAATGACAGTTGCCTCACGCGGCATCCAGTTCAAAAACCTGAACCGCGCATTCAAGGGCATCTTCAAGAAAACAAGCGGAAGCGGAGAACTTTCAGGTTTTGCAGCACTCTGCACGGCTCTTTCCGCAACAATCGGTACGGGAAACATCGTAGGAGTTGCAACAGCTGTCTTTGCTGGCGGACCTGGAGCACTTTTCTGGATGTGGCTTGCGGCAATTCTCGGAACAGCAACAAAGTATGCAGAATGCATGCTTTCAATCAAATATCGCGAAATAAAGCCTGACGGACACATTCTCGGCGGACCATTTTACACAATTGAAAAGGGTATGGGAAAAAACTGGAAATGGCTTGCAATTTTGTTTGCAGTATTCGGAACAATGGTAGGACTTTTCGGAATCGGTACATTCACCCAGATAAACGGCATATGCAGCGCAGTACAGAATGCATTTGATCCGCTTAACGAAAGAATCGCATTTGCAATCGGACAGAACAAGTATTCATGGTCTACGGTAAATGCAGGTGCACTCATCACAGTTTGCACGGCACTTGTTGTCATTGGCGGACTCAAAAGAATTTCAAAGGTTGCAGAAAAAGTTGTTCCTGTAATGGCAATAATATACGTTTTCCTTGGCGTTTCAGTGCTCATCATGAACGCAACAAAAATTCCCGGAGCTTTCGCACTCATTTTCAAAAGCGCATTCGGATACAGGGCAATTGCAGGAGGAGCAATGGGATTTGTACTCAAGCAGGTTACCGACGCAATGCAGAAAGGTATAGCACGAGGAATCTTCTCAAATGAAGCAGGTCTTGGTTCGGCACCAATCGCAGCTTCAGCCGTTCAGACATCAGAACCTGTAGAACAGGGCATGGTAAACATGACAGGAACAATAATCGACACGCTCATAATCTGTACAATGACAGGACTTACTCTCGTAATCGCAGGAATCAACAACGGAGCATGGACAAACCTTGTAAACGAAGCAGGAGAACCTCTCAAGGGAGCAGCCCTCACGGCAGCATCTTTCTCAAAGGTTCTTGGCGGTGACCAGCACTCTGTACAGTTCCTCCTCATGCTTTGTCTCGTATTCTTCGCATTCACAACAATCCTCGGATGGGACTACTACTCGGAAAAATGTCTTGAATACCTTACAAACGGAAACATGACAGTCGTAAAAGTATACAGATGGCTTTACATCATCGCTGTAGCAATCGGACCATACATGACAATCAGCGCAGTATGGACAATTGCAGACATCACGAACGGTCTCATGGCAATTCCAAACTGCGTATCGCTTTTGGTTCTTGCAAAAGTCATTTCAAAAGATACTAAAGATTATTTCAACAGATTTCCAACCCTGTAAAATCTGACAGAAATTCGACAAAAAAATCCCAGATAAGGAAGCATTTTCTTTTCCGGGATTTTTTTTTGCCATTCAAAAAAGAAAAAACAATCATGTTACTTATTGCATTTTTTTCAGCAAAGTATCATTATATTCCATTATGTTCAAACCAGAATTATTAAATTCAATCAAAAATTATTCAGCCAAAACATTTTTCAGTGATTTGGCAGCAGGTGTCATTGTCGGCATAGTCGCACTTCCCCTTGCAATCGCATTTGCCATTGCTTCAGGAGTCACTCCATCACAGGGGCTTTTTACAGCCATCATAGCAGGTTTTTTCATTTCGCTTCTTGGAGGAAGCAAAGTTCAGATAGGCGGACCTACAGGCGCTTTTACGGTAATCATTTTTGGCGTAATGGCAAAATACGGATATTCAGGACTTGCAATATCTTCCATAATGGCAGGAATTCTTTTGATACTTCTCGGCGCATTCAAAATGGGTGGTCTTGTGAAATTCATACCTTATACAATCGTTACGGGATTTACGGCAGGAATTGCAGTTACAATCGCTGCAGGACAGATAGGTGATTTCTTCGGCCTCGAAACCGGCAAAATGCCTGGAGAATTTGCGCAGAAAATCGTAACATATGCAAAAACATTCCATACAATCAACCTGTATTCGTTTGCAATTGCATCAGTCAGCCTGATTTTGATTTTCATATGGCCAAAATTCAACAAAAAAATTCCAGGCAGCCTGATTGTCATAATACTTGCAACAGTCACAAGCGTCATACTCAAAAACACATGCAATCTTGAAACTGACACAATAGGCTCAAGGTACGGCTCAATACCTTCAACACTTCCAGTCCCTTCATTTCCGAAATTCACGCTTTCAGACATCAAGGAACTTTTTCCTACAAGCATATCAATTGCAGTTCTCGCTGCAATAGAATCACTTTTGAGCGCAGTCGTTGCAGACGGAATGATAGGAGCAAAACATGACTCAAACACAGAGCTCATCGGTCAGGGAGTTGCAAACATCATAAGTCCCCTTTTCCAGGGAATTCCTGCGACAGGAGCAATTGCAAGAACCGCAACAAACATCAAGAATGGCGGAAAAACACCTATAGCAGGAATCATACACGCTTTGACGCTGATGCTCATAATGATGTTCCTCGGAAAGTTCGCAGTATACATTCCAATGGCAGCACTTGCGGCGGTACTCATGAACGTTGCATGGAACATGGCAGGCATTCCGGCCATAAAGGCACTCGTAAAGGGACAGAAAAGTGACAATTTCGTTTTGGGAGCCACATTCCTGATTACGGTATTCATAGACCTCACTGTTGCAATCATGTTTGGCCTTGGATTTGCGGCATTTTTCTTCATAAAGAAAATGATTGACGTGTCTGAAGTCCAGAACAAGAGGGAAACCCTCACGGGAGGCATTTCAAGCATGGAAAGTGGCGAAAATGAAAATCTTTCAATTCCAGAAGGCGCAGTCGTATATGAAATTGACGGACCACTATTCTTTGGAACCGTAAGGAAATTTGAAGTTGCCATGGAAAGGACAAGAACCGATTACAAAGTGCTGATTTTAAGAATGCGCAACATGATTTATCTTGATGCCGGAGGACTCAAAGCCCTTGAACAGGCAAAAGCCGCATGTGACAGAAAGGGAATCACTATCGTTTTAAGCGGAATACATACGCAGCCATACCTGCTTTGCGAAAAAACAGGCATGATAGAAAAGCTTGGCAAGGAAAACGTATGCTCCGACATAACAGCGGCAACAGAAAGGGCCAAAAACATTTTATCTGGCGCCAAAGAAAAAAAGTAACGGTTTTTTGTTATTTTTTTGAATTCACCTTGCTAAATTTGAAAAAAGAAGTATAATTTAATAATACAGTCATGCGTTTACTTGAGGGGTGTGTATATGGAATTATTTGAACAACTTGTTGCATTAGGTGTTGATGTAAATTCAGCCTTGAAAAGATTCATGGGAAACAAACAGCTTCTCGAAATGATGTATAAAAAGGTACCTGATTCGTTTTCCAAAAACAAGGATATTATTCCTCTGATTCAGGCTGGAAATGTGCAGGAAGCGATACAAAAAGCACATACATTAAAGGGCAATATGGGAAATCTTTCCATCACACCACTTTTTGAAGCGTATGCTGAAATCACAAACCTTCTTCGAGAAAACAGCATGTCTGAAGCCATCCAAAAGTTGAAGGATGTAGAACCTGTACAGAATCAGATTCTCGCATGCATCAAGAAATACTAGTCATGCTTTTATAAATTTCATCTTTTAAAGTCTGAAAACTGCATTTTGATCCGGGAGATTTCATCTGAACATAAAAAATCAACAAAATGCAGTTTTTTAATTCATTCTATGCAAAATAGAACAAATTGCGCTAAAATTTGCAGTAATTAAAGTTCCGATTTTAGTTATACGATTTTCACAGGGGATAATTTGAATTACAATGTTTTAGGTGAAGTTTGTGTATGCATACTTTCTCTCGTAATGCTTTTCAATACGTGCATTTCATTTGCACTCAATGACAAGCGCAACTTTTCTTTTTTTCTGTGCATAATAGCGGTTTTTCTGACATCAGCAGCAAACATCACTTCCGTATATTGCATATCAAACTATCAAAAATTAAATCTGACCATATGCACGCTTACTACAACTGTATATTTTTTCCTTCTTGCAGTTTCGCTTTTATTTTTCACAATATACTGCTACAATTTCATCCTCATAAACAAACCGATGTCCAGGACATCAAAATTCGTTGTATACGCGCCACTTGTGTTTTATTCGATATTCCTCATTTTCAACATAAAGACAGGCTGGCTTTTCAGATATGACATTGAAAAAGGTTACGTAAGGGGATTCTGGAAACATTTGACATATCTCCAGACGCTGATTTACGCGACAATAGTAATCGTCACAGCCGTAAAAAACAAAAAAAACATAACGAAAAGGCTTTTCCTGCTTGTATTCTTTTATCCGATACTATGCGTTTCAATAATAAGCATCCAGTTCATATCGACATACTGGGTTGTTTCAGGCACATCATCTTTTGCAACACTTTTGCTCCTTTATCTTGGAATCCAATCTGAAATCATAGACTTCGACTTCATGAGCGGCATGTTTACGGAAAAAGAATTCGAACGCATTGTGGCAACCAAAAAAGGAAACTACTGCCTTACTGCCGTATCAATAGAAGGATATGCATTCATAGAAGAAAAGATTGGATACAACCAGACTGAAGTTTTTATAACATCAATAGCGAACATATTGAGGAAATATTTTGGAAAATCGCTGTACAGGTCATCCACAAAAATCGGAATAATAGCAAAAGACATTCAGACGGTCAAGCAAAACGTCCACAGTCTGCTTGAAGAGCTTGAAAACCTTAAAATAGAAAACAATCTCCACAAGGTAGACTTTTTGATAGCTTCATTGAACATTCCGGAAAATGCAACAACATACAACCAGGCGGTTGAGACAATCAGCGAACTTTTTGCAAGGGCAAGAAGCCAAAAGGGACAGAAATTCATATACTGCGATGAAAAATACGTGAGGGAAATACAGCATCAAAAACTGATTCACGAAATCCTTCAAAGGGAACTAAAACCGACTTCAAAACAGTTTCAGGTTTACCTTCAGCCAATCTATTCCATAAAGGAAAACAAATTCATGTATGCGGAGGCTCTTTCGAGGCTCAAGAACACGGAAATAGGCGAAATATATCCGTCAGAATTCATTCCGATTGCAGAATCGCACAACCTCATAGAAAAACTTGGAAATGTCGTATTTGAAAAAATATGCATGTTCATAAGCGAAAACAAGGACATTGTGAACAAGGTATCCGTGAATTTTTCAGTTTACCAGATGACGAACCCCAAAATCGTAGATTTTGTACTTGGAACAATCAATAAATACGGAATATCAACATCGAACATCATAATGGAAATTACGGAAAGCATCTTCATTGATGATTTTGACCTGATACGAAAACACATGATGGAACTGTCAGAAAAAGGAATAACATTCTACCTTGATGATTTTGGAACAGGTTTTTCAAATTTTGCAAACGTAATAGCACTCCCCTTCTCCACAATCAAAATTGACCGTTCATTCGTGCTCATGATGGAACAAAACAAGGAAATGGCACTTCTTGTAAACAGCCTCATCCACACATTCAAGGACACAGGACTCAACATACTTGTCGAAGGAGTGGAAAATTCAGTTCAGAATGAACTTATCAAAAAAACAGGTTCCGACTACATACAGGGTTACTTCTATTCAAAACCGCTTTCAAAAGAAGACTGCCTCAAGCTTTTCAATGAACAAAAAGAAAATCCTGATGAGTGAATATGAAACCGTAAGGCATACTTTCGGTCCTGTATATGATGAAGAATGCACGATTTTGATACTCGGTTCCTTGCCATCCGTAAAATCAAGGGAAACAAGCTTCTATTACGGAAATCCGCAAAACAGATTCTGGAAAGTGATTTCTAGCATGCTGGGCTGCAAAATGCCTGCGACAATCGAAGAAAAAAAGATGATGCTCATAAAAAATCACATTGCGCTCTGGGACGTGATAAAAGAGTGCGATATAAAAGGCTCATCCGACAGTACCATAAAAAACGTAATTCCAAACGACATAGCAGGCTTAATCAGCAAGACCAAAATCAAGAAGATATTCGCAAACGGAACAAAGGCAAAAATGCTTTATGAAAAACATTGCCTTGAGTCAACAAAAATAATGATTGAAAAACTACCCTCCACAAGCCCCGCAAACGCATCATGGAAAACGGAAAAACTTTTAAACGCATGGAAAGCAATAAAGGAAACCCCTTAAAACGAAGGAATTCCTGAGAAAACGATACGAAAAACGGATAAAAAAGAAAAAAAACTTGCATTAAGAAACAAAAAAGCTTTATACTGGATTTATGAGGTTTGCACCCAAAGGCAGTACCTCAATCTTCCATCACAAAAAGTCTTTTTTTAATTCAAATTGAATGCAGTAAAACCCAGGAGACTGTTTTATGAAAAAAAAATCGCTTTACACCAATTTACACCAATTTACACCAATTTACATCAATTTTACAGAGTGCCCTATGCGTATTGCTTTTGATTGCGGTCATGGGATGCGAAAACTTTTTATCAGGAAGCTTTTTAAAGGAAGAGCTTGAAAGATCGATAGAAGAAGCAAATGCCGCAGAAGTAAGCATTTTCATAGCGCCGGATGCAAATACAGGAACCGTTACTCCAAACGGAAACGTCACGTACAAAGTGGGAAAAACAATTCCCATCATTTTTACGGAAGCAAAAGGATACAAATTCGAATATTGGGAAGTTATTGACAGGGACACAAAGGAAGTCATAAAAGACGCAATTTCAATTTCTGATGCATATTCGCATGAAACAGAACTTACGGTAAAATCAAATGCATCAAACATTTTCATCCATCCAGTATGTGTTGAACGCCCGAGCATTTCAAACTATGCCCCGCAATATGCAGATGCAGGAGTTCCAAGAGATTCATCAATCGTAATCACTTTCAACAAAAACATATCAAAAGACAACGACTTTTCCAAAATCCTGATTACAAGCGGCGGAAATTCCGTAAGAGACTGCTACAAAACACCTGTCGTAAACAGCAACATCCTTACTTTCGCGGCAAATACGGCAAACCTGATAGAAGCATCAGCCACAAAGACCATAAGCGTCACAATCCCGGAAGATTTTTACTACATGGAAGGAAATTCAAAAGTTTCACTCGGAACGGGATTCTCATGGGCATTCAAAGTAAACAACACGACAGACTCAAAAACAGAAATTTCTTTCAGTACGGACGAATCCATCGGAAAAATTACGCCAAACGGATTAAACCAGAAATACAACATCGGAGAAACCATAAACATCAGCTTTGAGGCAAAAAACGAATACAAATTCGTTGGCTGGAAAGTTGAAAACGATGCGTCGGGGGTGCTTTCATTCCGTGACAAGACATCAAGTTCTACAACGGTAACCGTACTCGGAAGCGCAAAAGGTTTAAGCATTACGCCAGATGTAATCAGATTGCCAAGAATTGAAAAAATCATTCCAGAATATTCTAACGAAGGCGTTTCCTGCTATCAGTGCATAGTGATAAACTTTACAAGTCCAATGTTGCAGTCAGAGCTTAGCGATTTCTCAAATATTGAAATAATCAACTCAAGGAATGTTCCAATTACAGAATATTTCAACAATCCAATTTTATCTGAAGATGGAAAAACTCTGAGCATTTTTCCAATACAATCTAAAATCAAAACTTTGGTATCAGACTCTTCCGTATATGACATAACTGTAGTGATAAGTTCAAATCTGCATGAAAACAAAAAAAATCCTGAACCATTTGAAGAATACACACATACTTACAGAATCAATGCCCAAAAAGACAATTCTGATCCTGTTTTTAAAGATTCGGACATTGTAATTGAGCGACAGCTGAAAAACCTTTTTACTGATGAGGAATACAAAACCGTAATAGATGATACTCCGTTTGAATCATGGACAGATGAAAATGATGGTTTTAATACACATCATGTTGCCGACTCGATTTACATTACATGCAAAGGCTATGATGAAGGAAGCGGTGTAAAAGCCCTTTACATCAAGGAAAAAATGGTAAAACTTGCAAATGGTACAGATAATTCAGATGAATATGAGGGATCAGAAAATGGTACGTTTATCCAAACCAGTGAAAACTTCTATTCTTCAGATACTTTTGAATATACTCTGAAAGCAGAGCGTGACGGTGTTGTTCAGCTGGATTTTGCCCTGCTTGATTATGACAACAGGAAAAGTGATGTTAAAACTTATTATGTAATCAGGGACACGGCAATTGTAAATACAATTGATATTAATGCTCAGGATTGTGCAGCGTTTAACAATGACTATTTTGTTGCTCCTAACACCAATGGGAAATACGAAGTAAACAATAAAAATCCTTTTAAATTTGTTTTCTATGATGATTTTTATGACGGAAGATATTCTTACTGCAAAGTAACTATTAGTTATGGCAGTAAAAATGAAGAATATAAAACATTAGATATTCTATATACAAAAACAAAAGAATATTCTTCAACTGATAAAAAATTCCAGTTGAATCCTATTGTTGATTCGTATATTAAACTTGCAGCAGAAACAGATTTAGGTCAAAAGGTTGAAAAATCGTTCCTTGTTCCAGCAGCAACCAAAGTTGATCCTTATACTTATACTCAAAGTTCAAAAACTCTCAATTTTAAATTAACAAGTTCTGAGCATTATTATGTAATTCAGGAAAGAGATCCTGAAATTGAAGAGTATGGGGAACTTTCGAAAATGGAGCAAAAATATGGAGACAATCCAACTTATGAAGCAACTCTTACTTCTAATAAAATTTACAGAATTTATAAAATAGTGGCACAAAGGTTCGACGAAAATAATAGGAACGGCTATTATAGCTGCGCTTATTATCCCATGGAGTTTAAAATCGATTCTTCGGGAAAACTTACAGGATTAGATCCTAACTACATCATAACAGCATGGCCTGAAATACAATGCAGCGTAGATGACCCTTTGCCAAATACAGGTGTCCATACCGTAAGAATAAAATATATCAAAAAACCCGACTTATCAAGCAAAGGATATGAATTCCATATTTTCTGCCAGTATGAGGAAAACGGAAATGATGCTTACATTTATCCTTTTTCAGATGATGTTTTTGATTTGCCAAGCGGCCGTAAATATCAAATAGGTTTTACATGGTATGATAAATATGGCAGACCGGCATATAGCAAAACAGCTACTTATCCAGAAATAGATGCAACACACAACAACACGGCTCCAGATTTGTCTTCTGTATATATGGGCGGAGGAGACATGACGTACACCTTTGGACCAAATGTTTTGTATTTCTGTAGCATGAATGGTAAATTGCCAGTTGGTAATACATACACAGTAAAATATTATGTGGAAAAAGCAGGTTCCGTAAATTGGAATGCACCTGCATACAGTGAAGAAAAGGTTCGTGGCTTGTATGAGTATACAAAGAATGTAACCATAAAAACTCAATATTTCGATGTCTCATCTTTCCCTGTTGATTTGGAAAATGGCTTAAATATTGTCTATTATAAAGTCATAGATTCAAATGGCAATTATGCTACCAAGTCCGGTTCTGTTTCTGCATTAATGGATATGAACACAGCAACAGTTGATGTTTCTAAAATAAAATATGAAACTAAAAATGATGAGTATTGTTTTGAATTTAGTTTATTAGATTCACCTGCGGGATCAAATGTAGCTTATTTAAAAGATAAAAAGGAATGGGTAAATGGCTTGGCTTCTAATGCATATAATGGTTCGAAAATTGAAAAAGGAATGACTTATAAATTAGCTTATGATACAACAAAGAATAATTTTGTGAAGTTTATAATGTATAAATCTTATAATTCAACATACAATACCTATTTTAAAACTGTATATTTATATCCTCCTTTCTTTGCAAATGGGGGTAAAATAAATAAGGCAAACCTTATTCCTGGAAGAAACGGGGACCAGATTTATATAGATCAGCCTGCTCTTGTTAGAACATTGTACAGTAAGACTAACTGGGGTGATGATTCAGACTTGTGGGCAACTCGCGGTCTTGAAAACGATTTGGTTCTAAAAGATGAGGACTTTACATACAAGCCCAAAACAGAAGGTATTCCAAAAGGCAACTATTACTGTACTGTCGTAAATTTTGCAGACGGAACATCTTGCATGGGTGAAGTCAAGAAAATGCAATGACAAAAGAACAGGAAGACTTGGAATCGGTAATCGGCAGCCGGCAAGGTTTCATTTGCTTCTTTTATGGCATGAGCGCACAAAGATGCATTTGGAGATGATTTTCATCCAGGAGGGTTTCGACTGCTGATTCTTTGGCAGACTGTAAAGCCGACAGCCTGGTTTTGCATCAACTTTACAATCCAAACGGCAGGCCTTTAAAATGAAGGAATCCCTGAAAGATTCAGAGATTCCTGCAAGTTTTTAAAAAATCACGCAAAATCAGTTATCAGCCGAACAATGCTTCATGAATGACCTGTACGACACGGTCGCTTTCTTTCATGTCCACGAGGAAGCTTACATTTACCTTGCTTGCACCCTGGCTTATCATCTGAACGTTGATGTTCTCCTTTGCAAGAGATGTAAATGCCTTTGAAAGGATTGTGCTTGACTTTGTTACATCGCAGATTACTGTAATTATGGCTTTTTCAGCAGTTGCCTTTACTTCTGCAACGCGGCCCAAATCTTCAAGAAGACCTGAAAGATCCTTTTTTGTATTTACAGTAAGGCTTACGGAAACTTCAGATGTCGCAATTACGTCAATGCTTATGTTCCATTTGAGGAACTGGTTGAATACGTGTGCAAGGAAACCGGAGGCTCCGAGCATGCGGCTTGACTGAATGTCAATGAGAGTTACATTCTTTACCTTTGTAATTGCCGTAACTTCAGGACGAGTGCCGGTATGCTTTTCTACAATGAGCGTTCCCTCACTCTTTATGTTGTAGCTGTTCTTTACGCGAACAGGAGTACCTGTCTTGCGGCAGGGAATCATAGAACGAGGATGAAGAACCTGGGCACCGAAAATTGCAAGTTCCTGTGCTTCCTCGTATGTAACTTCAGGAACAGGCTTTGCGTCAGGAACAAGGCGAGGGTCTGTCGTCATGATTCCGTCAACATCCTTCCAAGTCTGAATTTCCTTTGCATGACATGCGGCACCAATCATTGTTGCGCTCAAGTCGCTTCCACCGCGGCCCAATGTGGTGATGGTTCCATTCTTGTCCTTGGCAATGAATCCGGTTACGATCGGGATTTCTTTTTGGATTCCACGCATGTAGTCACCAAGATGTTTTGGAATGTTTTCCCAAACTTCATCAAGGAGTTCTGCGGCCATATAATTGGAATCACTTACAATTCCAATGTCCCATGCATCATAAAATCTTGCAGGAGTTCCTTCTTTCTTCAAATATGCGGCCATCATGCGAACGGACAACCTTTCGCCAAATGACACGAGATAATCCCTTGAACGCTTTGAAAGCTCTTTAAGCATGCTGATTCCAGTAAGGAGGGTCTTAAGCTCGCCCAAAAGCTCTGCAACAGCAGGAACATCAATTCCAAGTTCCTTTGCAGTGTCAAAATGAAGCTTTTCAACCTTTTCAATGTCAACCTTTCCGTTTACGGCCATGTCGGCAGCCTCAAGAAGATGATCTGTCGTATCTCCCATTGCGCTCAATACAACACAAGGAGATTCTTCCCTGTATTCCTGGATGATTTTTGCAACATGTCTTATGCGGTCTGCATTTGCAACTGAAGAACCGCCAAATTTCATTACTATCATAATTCAAATCCTTCTCATGATTTTTTTTCAGGCAGCGCGATATTTTTTTGCGAGCCATTTTTTTTTCTAATAAAGCTTTCTTGATTCAAGATAGAATCGCTTTTCATCAGCCTCACCCATGCTGAAACTCTTTCTCGGCAAGGGACCTTTTGAATTTATCGTCTCAAAGAAAGAATCCTTTGCAACAGGCGGCAGCATTATGGCAACGGCATTTTCCTTGTTTCCAAGCCTTAAAACTTCATCCGCTCCATGAATGTAGTCGATTTCACAACCTTCATTAAGCTTGAGGAATTCATCAAGCACAGGCTGTAGATTGCTGACTGCAAGTTCGCTGATTTCTGTCTCCAAAACCTTGTGCGTAAGCTTTCCGTCTTTTACATACATGAATCCAAAATTCGACTTTGAAGATTTTACGTTTTTCTCAATGCATTTGTGGCACTGCACATCCTTGACGTTTCCGCCGATTTTTTCAGCAATGAACCCTACAAGCTTTTCTCCATCGGCATTGAAAATGACCCTGTGTATAGGTTCAAACGTAAGGCCCTCATCATATATGTTTACGATTTCAACAAGTGCATATCTGACATTCCGGTTTGGCAAATCCTTTGTTTTTTCCTCTTCCCAGCATGATTTTGCAGTTGCAAGAGAATGGTTTCCGTCACCAACGGCAAACAAAAACGAAGATCCGTCTTTTGACGTATTTTTCTTTTTAAGAACTTTCAAGGCCTTATGGATTTTAGAAAGTTTTTTCTCATCAGAAATTGCAAATCCCTTTATGGAGCCTGCATTCATCATAAGGTCGCCTGAATAAACAGGTTCCTCAGCCTTGACGCATTTTGCAGCTGCTTTCATGAGACAGTCTTTTGGATCGTTTACAAGAAGCATTATGTGAGGAAGCTCAAGAGGAGCACCAGACCTTATTTCCTTTCTCGGAGGAATTCGCTCAACAATAGTTGCCTCCGTGGCGCGAATAAGATTTTTTGAAAAAGGCTTCCAGTCATAAGTCTCAAGATCAATGGCGCATACAAGCCCCTTTCTTGTCCTTCCAAAAGATGACGTTCGCTCAACATACATGAGTTCTTCTTTTTCTTCATCAAAAACATTTCCGTTTATGTAAGAAGACATGTTTTCCTTTATCTTCTGAATGCGTTCTTTTTTATCAGGAGAATTAAGATAAACTTCAGGAAAAATGAGATTAAGGGTAGAATTCTTTCCTTCTGCTTTTTTTTCTACATTCTTCCAATAATCAACATCCTGAGTGTACTGATCGCATGCAATAACACTCCAGGAAGACAAATCCTTTTCTTTAGGCAGCAAAATCTTTGGAATGCAAACTCCAAACTCACTAAAATCTTTCATGGGATTGAATTGTAGCACATCCAGCCAAAAAAGTCATCAGCCAAAGCACAAATGACAATTTTTTAGGGAGAAGACGATTCAATCAAGCATATCGTCGCTTTCATCCAGAAGTCCATGTTCAAGAAAACTGAAATGGTCAGATTCGGTAACGATTATGTGGTCAAGAAACGCAATTCCCAAAACTTTTGCAGCTTTTTGAAGGATTTTAGTAGACTCAATGTCTGCATGACTTGGATAGCATGAGCCGCACGGATGGTTGTGACAGCATATTATGCCGGAAGCATGCTCCTGTACGACACTCGCAAACACGTCCCTTGGATGTATTATGGCCTTGTTGAAAGACCCTACGGCTACAACCCTTGTTGTCAAAAGTTCCTTTGCTCCGTTTACGGAAACAACGATGAAATGTTCCGCCGGCATGAGGGCATAATGTTTCACATAGGGAATGATGTCATCAGGATTTTTTATGAGTGAATGAAGGTATCCCTTTCGCCTTCGGCCAAGTTCGAGTGACGCAAGGATTGCAAGAGCCTTCGATTCTCCGACGCCTGGAATCTTAATGAGATTTTCAAAAAGATTTTCCTGGTTGTTAAGGTTTATGACATCAACAACCTTTTCAGCAAGCCTTTCAATCGGATTTCCCTTGCATCCCCTGCCCAAAATAAGCATTATAAGCTCTTCATCGCTTGGAAACTCAATCCCGTTTGCAACAGTCAGTTTCCTTATGTCGGGATTTCGTTCCGGATCATAACAGTCAATTACATAATTCTGCATATCTATATTATTTACGAAAAAAACAAAAAAAATGCAGGTTTACGGCGTTTATTTTGCAAAAAGTTCCTTTATGAGGGATTTTATGCTTTCCACATGAACTGTGTCGGTTTCTTTTTCAGGAACAATTATTTTCTTAAACCCAAGTTCCCTCGCAGATTTCACCCTCTGCTTTTGTTTTGTGACAGGACGTATTTCTCCAGCAAGACTGAGTTCCCCAATCACGAGAGTTTTTTCAGGAAGAGGAATGTCTGTTCTTGCAGAATACAATGCGGCGGCAAGACAAGAATCTATTGCGCTTTCCGTAAGCTTCATGCCTCCGGCGACATTTATGTAGATGTCCTGGTCTGAAAATTTTATTCCGATTCTTTTTTCAAGAACGGCGGCAACCCTCGAAACCCTCGCACCGTCAACCTTGTCGCTGAAAACCCTGTTTTGGGTGCCTTTTGCAGGAACCGTAAGAGCCTGTATTTCTACTGCAAAAACACGAGAGCCTTCAAAAACCGTCGTACATGCAACACCGGCAGGAGTTTCGCCTTCACGTCTTGTGATAAAAAGGGAGCTTGGATCTGACACGCATTTAAGGCCCTTTTCATCCATGACAAAAAGTCCAAGTTCATCCACGGAGCCAAACCTGTTTTTCTGAGCGCGCAAAAACCTTACGTCATCCTTTGTCCTTTCAAACGAAAGAACAGTATCCACCATGTGCTCAAGACTTTTAGGACCTGCAATAGTGCCGTCTTTCGTAACATGTGCGGTTATGAAAAGAACGCTTTCCCTTTCCTTGACCCATCCAATGAGTTCATTTGAACAGTATTTGAGCTGGCTGACGGTTCCGGGAATTATTCCGGCCTCGACACTGTAGACGGTCTGGATTGAATCAATTATGACAACAGACGGCTTCACGCTGTCAAGGGCATCAAGGATGTCTTCAAGGCGAAGGGTACAGATTATTTCCATTTGGCCCACATCAAGACCGAGCCTCACGGCCCTTCCCTTTATCTGGCTTGCACTTTCCTCACCGCTTACATAAAGAACATTTTCCGTTTTCAAAAGAGATGACGCTGCCTGTATCAAAAGAGTCGACTTTCCAATGCCAGGCTCACCGCCTATTAAAATAGCGCTTTTTTTCGTGGCACCACCGCCAAGCACGCGGTCAAATTCCTGATTTCCGGTGCGTATGCGCTCATCTTCCTGAATTACGACAGAATCTATGGTCACGGGCCTTGCTTTTGCGGCGACACCATTTTTCAGGGAAGAAGCATTTGCATTCGGATCTGCAATGCACTCTTCAAGAGTATTCCATTCACCGCATCCTGGGCATCTTCCAAGCCATGCAGGCTGTGTATAACCGCATGACGAACATTTATAAACTATTGAACCTTTTTTCTTTGCCATAGCTTTAAGTTTAAGCAAAGACTTATTTTTTTTCAAGCAAAATCAATCAGGTCGAATGTCGGGTTTTGAAAATCAATGATTTTATGGACATTGAGCCTGCAGAAATGACAACAACCACCGCGATTTCGGCTTTTTCAAAAAAATGGACAATTTATAAAAAACAATTCAACACACAAAGCTTCAAATAAAAAAAATCACTCCGAAACTTTTATCATCTTTATGAAAAGCTCCATGTTTGACGCAACAAAAACCATGCAGAGCACGGAAACCGAGGATGCAAAAAAACTTGAAAAATAAAGCGACAGGCTTCTGCTTCCTGAACTTCCTGCAAGAAAAAGCAAAACCAAAAGCGACAGGATGAAAACAAGACCAAGCACAATCCAGATTCCAAGCGTTTTTTTAAGCGACTTTTTCTGAAGGGGCAATATTTTTTCCATGATTTTGGAAACAGATTCATCATCAAGAGGAGTCTTCAATTCAAGCGGCATGGATGCAACTTTGCACGCATGCGTCAAATCCTTTATCTTTTTCCGGCATTCGCTGCAAAACAAAAGATGAAGGGAAAGATTCAAAGGCACACGCGCATTGTAATCAAGAGAAAGATAATCGCAGATAACTTCATCACATTTTCTTTTCACACTAACCTCCAGGCAAAATTGTGCCATTCACTTGTTTCCTAAAACCTAAGGTCACAAAGTTTTTCAGAAAGAATTTTTTTTGCACGGAAAACATTTGTCTTTATGGTTCCTGTAGGAAAACCCGTCACCTCGGATATTTCATCATATTTCATTCCATGATAAAAATACAGCTCAAGGCATATCCTGTATTTTTCATCAAGATTTTCAACTGCAAGCGCAATTGACTCGCGAACTGATTTTTTTACGGCAGATTCTTCAGGCGTATCATCAGAAGAAACTATCAAATCATCTTCAAGAATTGCATCATCTGTCTTTTTCCGAGTCTTAGAATTTATCGCCATGTTCCATGCAATCCTCATGATCCACGTAGAAAGCCTGCTCTTTCCGCGAAAACCTGCAAGATTTTCAAAAACCTTGATGAATACATCCTGCGAAAAATCTTCGGCATCATCAGAATCATGAAAAAAACTCATTCCGAGATTCATGACCTTTTTTCTGTATGCAGAAACAATTTCTGCAAATTTCTCAGGTCTTCCATGAAGTATTTCCGCAACAAGAAGCTTTTCACGAGTATATGTCAAAAAATTTTCAATTCTTGAAAGACCGTATTTTTCCATCAGAAATCAGGATTTATCCTATAGAACACAAGAAACATTATTCCAAGAGAAAGCGGTATGAGGCCGCCCAGAAGGCTCCACGAAAGTCCCGAAATCAATGCAAACATGACTGTCATTACGGTTCCGACACCCAAAAGGCAAAGTCCCGAAAGCAGGAAAAAAGCCTTGAACTTGAAAACGCCAGGCGTCACCTTTCCCTGTTTTATGAGAAAACTTTTTTCCCTGTGTTTCCAAAGCATTGCAAAAAACACAACCAATGCGCAGAAAAAAATTCCGCATACGGGAACTATCGCAATGATAACCTGTGCAGCCGGCGTCAAACTAGATGTCATATATCCTCCAAAAAAGATGCATCAAACAAATTGCATCCATAAATTATTTCCAAAAAAGCTCACTTTCAAAACAGTTGCCGTTTTCAGTCTTGCCCACGACAGTAACTTTTTTTTCATCATCCTGAAAACCTGCATAAATTTTTACGGTCTCGCCAAGCAGGGCTTCCTTTGAAAAGTTTATCCTGAAATCACTGAATTCTTTATCGGAATATTTTTCAGGAAGACTGTCCATGACAAATGCGGCATATCTTGAATTTGTTGTATGTCCGTTTCCGTCTATGTCTGAATATTTTATTTTTCTTTCATCAAGAAATTCAAGGCTTTCAGGCATTATTATCTTTCCGGGTTCCATGGAATCATGTCCTTTTTCAATTTCAACTTCAGGCCTCATAGTAAATTTCTTTGTAGGAATGATTCTTCTCTTCAATGCATCAATTATAAGCCATGTGGAATATCCAGACACAAGCTTTTCACTTGTTTTTGAATCGGTTATCTCATACTGCCTCTTAAGCTGGAAAGTTTCAGGTTTTTCTTCCCAAGTCGTAAGCGTGATGTACTGGTTTTCCCTGGGCATTTTATGAAAACGGAATGCAAGCCTCGAAACAAGTATTGCAAGACCGTTTTTTTTAAGCGCATCCGTAGAAATTCCCCTTTCAGCATATTCATCGGCCGCAGTGTCTGACGTAAGCCCCAGGATTCCATTCAAGCTGAATGTCTTTTTTTTATTGCACTGGCTGAACGTCACCATAGTATCCATTCTGAATTCATTTGTCCTTTCATCATATTTTTTTGTAAGTACCATTAACCACACCTCGACTATTTAGACACAAATATACTCAAAAAGGTTTCAAAAAAAAACAATTTTTTTTAATTTTTTTTCACGAATGGATTTTTTTCTTTTTTAACTGCCTGAAATTCTCAGATTGAATTCTTTGACATCGTAATCATTACAGCAGAGTTTTGAAAGCATCTTGTATTGTTTTTCATTTTCTTCTCTATAATTTGGAGCAAATTTGCTTTTCTTCATCACTTAATATTGATCTCATTTCTTCCACCTTAGGAAGAAGTTTAAGATTGTTTTTATTTATTGTATAATAGGGTTCGTTTGACGGTTACGTTACTTCTGGACTTCCTAAGAAAAGGAAAAGTGAAAAAATCAGAAAAGCCAGACCCCAAATTACGACGGACATGTCATAATTTGAAATCTGGCTTCTAAACACGGACGAGAATTATTTATCTAAGGAATATGCTGTAACTAATCTTTCAATCCAATAATATTCTTTAGACTTTCATAACTGTCTACATGGTCGTATTTTACGCCGCTTGTAGAAACTACATTGAACAGCTTTTTTGCACATTCAATTTTGTTGTGTTCAATCTTGCGGAGCTGCATATCTTCAAGACTTCCCTTTGTTTCTGCAATGAAGAATACGTGCTGAACTTTGTCTTTATTAAAGGCAATGGCCCAGTCAGGAGCATAGTTGCCAACTGGTGTTGGAATCTGGAAACTTCTTGGAAGTTTTGCATAAACAACAACTTCTGTTGCAGCTTCAAGATCTGTTGCGAATTTCCATTCAATGCTTTCCTTTCCGCTTCCATCTGTGAAGATAAGGTTCTGGATGGCCTTTTCTGAAATGAAAGGTTCTTTATCAGGAAG
>JAZQMW010000090.1:0-14120 GCA_045627025.1 Treponema sp.
TACATCGGTCAATTCTGAAATCCTTGATTGTCATTAGTGATTCTTTCAATGTCATTTTTCACCACCAGAAAGAATTCTAATGTTTTTTGAAGTTTTTAAATACTATACATTTTAAAAGTCTTTAAAATGCGTTTGCCCTGCTTTATGAAAAAAGGAACCTTTACATGACTGCCATTTCGGCACTTTTATTGATTTCATCAAGTTGCGGCAAAAAAACGACATGATGTTTCATCAAATTCCCCATAACCTACCGTTAGGTTTATCGTTACAAAATTAACAACAGAAAATAATCCAAAGTACAGGCACATCCTCCACCCCCAAAAAGAGAATCTAATGATATATCATTAGATATTGTAGACAAACAATATTTAAACGAAAACATCGGTTTCCCCGTTTTCGTTTAGTCCAAAATCAAACTGGAGAATAAGATAGAAATGTTGACTTTTTTATTAGACTGGATTAAATCAGTTTACGGTTGGTTCTTTGTTGCAGCCTGTTTGGCTTCAATGGTTTCTTTAATAGCACTGGTGGCAAAAAAATACCCAAACAGCACAAAACCAATTGTACTGACTGCATTTATAGGCATACTATTTACAATTCCCCTGATAGGTTCAATTAACATGATAATAGAAACAAAAACAAAAGCACTTGCCGTTTCAGAAAAAAAAGAATTGAAAACCCAAGAATATGAAAATAATAATTCAGATTTTTTCCACTAAAATCAAAAAAAGACGATAGATTAAATTTGCCATGCATAAAACCATCAATCGATAAAAATAATGATGTCAGACTTCCCATCTTGGAAAAAGATTTTTAAAAGCATCTCGTGTCAACGGCAAACAATATGGAGCATTTAGGGCATCTTTAAAAAGTAAATTTTAGAAATGCTCATTTATATTTTCTAGATTTTCTCTCACACTGTATTCTTTTTCATACATCGTTTTTTCACAAAATTAAGTACAATTTATGCATCAGATTGAATAACAAACCTAAATTTTACCTAGAATCTTTATCATATAGTATAAAATTACATACAAAACACACTAAAAAACAACTTTTTCTTAATATATACTTAAAACAATACTAAAACCGATATAATTCAGCCTCATTAAACACACACAAAAAAAATACCTTGTCCCTACACGCAGGAAAAGTTTAAGAGAAACAAGACACATCGGATTTTCAAAGAATGCCCATCATATTTACGGCATTCAGCAAAGGCTGCATAATGTTTTTTTTTCAAAAAAAAAAAAAACGTTTTACATTCATCATATTTAAAAACCACAAAAAAATGATTATACTTATCTCATGGAACTATTCTTAAACATAATACTCTTAGCCGTCGGCTTCTACATGCTCGTAAAAGGCGCCGACTGGTTCGTTGACTCTGCGGCAGGAATCGCAGGCAAACTCAAAGTGCCGGAACTTGTCATAGGCCTTACCCTCGTGGCATTCGGAACATCCGCACCGGAACTTTCAGTATCGCTCACGTCGGCAATAAAAACCCAATCCGCAGGAATCGCAATAGGAAATGTTGTCGGAAGCAACATAGTGAACATCTTCTTCATTTTGGGCGTGACATCCCTGATTTGCAGGATTCCATGCAGCAGGAATTCCCTCATCCTCGATTTCCCCGTACTTTTGGCATCCTCCGTGCTTTTCATTTTACTCGGAACAATCGGAAACAAATTCTCAAGACTTGACGGCATCATCATGGTGTCATGCCTCGTGCTATACGTGTCAGTTCTCGTAATCATGTCGATAAAACAGAGGACAAACCTTTTTGCGGAGGAAAATGAAGAAACAAGCGAAAAACTTACCGGAATCAGCGCATGGTACAAAAAAATGTGCGACAGGATTTGGTTTCTCATCATAATGGTTTTCGTAGGACTTGCACTCATAATCTACGGCAGCGATTTTGTCGTAAAGTCAGCCACGTACATAGCACAAAAGGTAGGCGTAAGCGACAGAATCATAGGACTTACGATGATTGCATTCGGAACGTCCCTTCCAGAACTCGTGACATCAATCACGGCCGCAAGGAAAGGAAAGACAGACATAGCCATCGGAAACATAATCGGAAGCAACATCTTCAACATACTATGTGTCGCAGGCATATCAGCAATATTCGTTCCGCTTTCATTCGAAGGCTTCATGCAGGACTCTTACGTAGCACTTGCAGCAGCCGCAATCCTTTCGGTTCTCTGCTACATTCCGGGACACACGCTTGGAAAAATCGGAGGAACAGTAATGTTTGCAGGTTATGTCGCATACATGGCAAAAATCTTTGCAAACAGCTAAAAAAACTCTGTACGTCCCCGCAAAAGGATAAATTGCATATCAAAACAGCGGGGACCTTCAAACATCCTATTAATTGCATTTTTCACAAGAAAAAACAAGATTTCATTCCCAATCAACGAATAATCTTTTTTTCATCTCCAATAATACCCTTTTTCAAAAGAATGTCGGACATCCCGTTTTCCATCATGTATTCAATGCCAACATTCTGCATTATGAGAACAGCTTCAAGAATTCTTTTTCCACGCTCAGTAAGAAAATATTCAACATGAAGAGGATATCCGATATCCTTTATCTTGTCGACAATTCCAAAATCCTTAAGTTCAGACAGCTGCTCAAGAAGCATTTTCTGAGTAATACCCTCAATCGAACGCTCAAGAGAAGAAAGCGACATGCCGCCGCCTTTAAGTTCAAAAATTATTATCGGCTTCCATTTTCCCTTCACAAGGTCGTGCACGATTTCAAGAGGACACGTATATTCTTTTCTTATTTTCATGAAGATAATGATAAACCACAAAAGCTTTTTTGAAAACCTCTTTCACTTACAAAAAAAATACAAAACCTAAAAAAAACAGTGCAAAACACAATAAACCTATCGTAGGGTTTATTTTTCTTTCAATAAAATTTCACCCGCACCAACCTGACAAAAAAAATGTGCCTATAAAAACAAAAAAAACTATAAATCCAACGTTGGGTTTGTAATTCATTTCTTCTTTTAAGAAAAAGCACTCCAAACACAAACCGATGAACTGAATGCAAACTGCGTATCGGCTTCCCAACCGCCCACGGAAAGCAAACCGTGAATCTTGACGCAGACTGCCACAAGGACGCCCCCAAAGCCTCATGATGCATGTCTTCACGCAAATTCGCAATTGAGACCAATCCGTTCGCAATTCGTCGGCCCCAAAATGCATGCCGATGCATACATTTATGCAAATTGGACGTCAAAACCATACAAGCTCAAATTCCCGCCACAAAAAAAACACATGCCGATGCTTACCCTTACGGCAAATTCGCAATCAAACCCCACACAACCACAAAAACAGACTAATGACACAGTCACATTCCAAGACACATAAACAAAAAGCAAGAACCCTTCGTTGGGATATGTTTCAAAAACACATCACGATGCAGACGGAAAAAAAGAGTCACAAAAAAACACGAAAAAGGAAAAATGCTATTGACTTTTTCCAGCTACAAGTATATAGTCTAAGCATCAAGCCGGCGTAGCTCAGCTGGTAGAGCGGAGGACTGAAAATCCTTATGTCATCAGTTCGATTCTGATCGCTGGCAGCTTCAAGAACATCCTGTAATAAAGGATGTTTTTTTTTGCAAAAAAATATTCTAACTTACGGCACCGATTGTGCTTGCAAAACAAAAATCCACAGGAAACAAACCATGTCTTCCTAAATCAACACCCAAACACACCTCTTAAAAACAGAGTATATTTTACGATTTAAGTTTATTTTTATATTTACAACATCAAACAGAAATACTCACGCATGAAAAACTTATTGACAACCTCCCCCATTTAATGGATAATTAGATGATTAAAAAGTGTAAAAAAAAGCTGCACAAGAGGGCAGAACATCAATGAATAGAGAAAAAAAATTTTCTGATATAGTAATACTTGCAGGTGGATTCGGAGAACGACTTTGGCCTGCATCAAGACCTGATTTTCCAAAACAGTTCATGACGCTTCAAGACGGAACTTCATTTCTGCAGGAAGCACTTTTACGGGCTGTATCATGCAATCCATCAGGGAAAATTTTAATAATATCAAGGCCTGAAATCTGCGAAACACTTACAAAACAGGTAAATGAACTCAAAGCAAGACTTTCCGGCACAGAAGCAAAAAAAATAGAAGAAGACTGCATTGTCGTAGCGGAGCCATGCTCAAGACACACTTGCGCCCCTCTTCTTCTTTCATGCAAGCTTTTAAAGATTCTTTCACCAGGCGAAAACCATTCGATTCTCGTACTTGCAAGCGATCATGTAATTTCTCCGATTGAAAACTTTGTATCAGACTGCCAAAAAGCCTCTGAATATGCAGACAAAGGGAAATTCGTATGTTTTGCAATTCCTCCAACGGAACCTTCAACGGGGTACGGCTACATAAAATCAGGAAAAGCGCTCGATGAAGAAAAAACAGTATTTGAAATAGACAATTTCAAGGAAAAACCTGATGCGGAAACTGCGGTAAAATACCTTGAAAGCGGTGAATATGCATGGAACAGCGGAATGTTCGGCTTTACGTCATCTTTTTTTGAAAACGAAATCAAGAAATACGAAAGCGAGATGTACGAATCGTTCAAGATATTTGACAATGAAAAAAACATCGACATAAAGATGCTGAATTCCATAAAATACATTTCTGACTGCGAAGTGATGACGAAATCATATTCCGAAATCAAGTCAATTGCAGTAGACAATGCGGTTGCAGAAAGGACAGACAGCGCGGTATGCATAAAATCTTCATTTAAATGGGATGATGTGGGCAGCTGGGATGCCATGGAAAAACTTTTTGATGACTCTGGAAACGACACGGTGTCCGTAAAAAGCCGCAATAACTTTGTATATTCAGATTTACCCGTCGCCCTGTGCGGAGTCGAAGACCTTATTGTGGTCGCAAAAAACGGAAAGATTCTCGTAATGAAAAAAGGAACAAGCGGAGACATGCGTTCAGTCGTAAAACAGTACAAGGATAGAAATGATGAATAGCAAATTGATAACTTTCTTTGAAAATGCAGAATCATTCATCATGGAGAATCCAATAATCTGGATGTGCTCGTTCATATCGCTTGTACTTGCGGTAACGATAATTCCGGCAGTCATATTGCTGTGCAAGAAATATCAGTGGTATGATTCGGTCAATGCAAGAAAAATCCATTCAGGAAACATACCAAGGCTTGGAAGCGTGGGATTCGTGACGGCATTCACAATCGCGACAATCATATACATATGCATTGAAAAAGACATCTCAAAACAGTTCATACCGCTGGTCATCGCAGGATTCATAATCTTTCTTTTTGGAGTGATAGACGACTTCAAGGATTTGCCTGCAAGGCTTAAGCTTCTTATGCAGATAATCGCGGCTCTCATAATCGTGTTCGGCGGATTTCGAATCAAAAACATTTTCAGCCTCGAACTTCCGAAAATACTTTCAAGGTTCATAACATTCTTATGGATCATAGGCATAACAAATTCATACAACCTGATAGACGGTCTTGACGGACTGTGCGGTAGCCTTTCATGCCTCGTAATACTCACATATGGCGTAATTTTCTCACAGACAGCATCATGCTATGCGTCAATATGCATAATTCTTGCATTTGCCGTAATGGGATTCCTTATCTACAACAAACCAAAGGCAGTAATTTTCATGGGAGACGGCGGAAGCCAGTTTCTTGGATTCATGATAGCAACTCTTCCCTTATTCAGGGCAACACCAAACTTTGAAAACAACAAGGCACTGATTCTCCTGAATCTTGTCGCAATTCCAATGATAGACTGCATTGCAGCCATCTGGAGACGCATAAGGGAACACAGGGGAATCATGAGTCCGGACAAGTCTCACATCCACCATAAATTGATGAGGCTCGGTTTTTCATCAGTTCAGATATTGATTATCTGTCTGTTTGCCCAGCTGGTGATTTGCCTCATAACAATCTTTTCCATGGCTGTTGAACAAAAACTTGCATGGCTCATACTTGTAATTACATATGCCATGGTTATAGGAATGTTCACAATCCTTCACTTCCTCAACAAAAGAAAGACTGGACAGGATAGAAAAAAAAGGAAAGCCCATACTGGAAATTACGAAGATTTGAATCAAGTCCGGCTCAAGACGACAAATTGGCCTTAGCCAAAAGGATTTCCCGAACAGCGTGATTCAAGCGTGGAATCCCAAGGCAATCTGAAGTTTTTACGGATAGAACAGATTTGCAAGTTCATGAACATGCATTCTGCATAAGTGCTGGCAGAAAGATATCAGTAAAATGAGATTTGCTGATTTATGATAAAAGGAAAATCTTAAAAGTATGTTTTAAAGTTTTCCGGACAGATGAAGTATTGGAGACAGAAATGATTTGGGTAATTGGCAGCAAGGGGATGCTCGGAGCTGAGATTGCAAGAGTTTTTAATGAAAATAGAATTTCCTGGATTGGAACAGATCGGGAAGTAGACATAACAGATTACTCGGCATTGGAAAAATTTGCAGACAAGCAGGGAACAGCCGCAAAAAAGACTGGCTTGACAGTAAGCAAGGGTATCATACCGGAAAAAATCAACTGGGTAATAAACTGCGCATCTTTTTCAAATGTTGACAAAGCGGATGAAGAAAAGGAAGAAGCTGAAAACACAAACGCAAATGGTCCTCTGAACATTGCAAGAGTCACAAGACAAATGGGCGCCAAGCTGATACACATATCAACAGATTATGTTTTTGACGGAAAGTCAGGCATTCCGTATACCGAAAGCATGGAAAAAAATCCATTGAACACTTTCGGTACCACAAAAGCACACGGTGAAGAGCTTATTGAAAAAGAAATGACTCAATACTACATCATAAGGGCATCCTGGCTGTACGGATTCAACGGAAAGAATTTTGTCTATTCAATGACAAAAAAAATGAATGAAAGCGAAGAAGTTGAAGTTGTAAATGATGCAAAAGGTTCTCCGACATCAGCGGTAGACCTCGCAAACGCAATACTGAAAATCATACAGACTGCCGAAAAAGCCAAAAGCCTGTTTGGAAAAAATTCAGCCATTCCCTATGGAATATACCATTTTTCAAATCTTGGAGAAGTCACATGGTTTGATTTTGCAAAAAAAATCTATGCGCTCGGAAAAAAATACGGCAGGATTACGTCAGATTGTGAACTGAAACCTTGCACGTCAGAAGAATATGGTTCCGAGGCGGCAAGACCTGCATACACGGTTCTTTGCAAGGATAAAATACAAAAGGAACTCAAGCTTAAAATACCATCATGGCAGGACAGTCTTGAAAAATTCATAAAAAGCGACAGATTCATGATTCGTTAGACAAAAAAGAAAAAAATGAAAAAAAAACTTGTTGCATTGCTTTTATCAGTTTTTGTCTCATCACTCTGCATTTCGGAAGAATATGTCATGGAACTTGGCATAACAAGCTGCGTTCCATTATGTGTCAGAAAACTTCTCCTTGAAGATGAAAAAAAAGACAAAACCCATACAAAAGTATACATATCAGAAATTTTACCGGTTTCAGACAGCATCGTGTCTGTGGAATACACGATAAGCTCATTCGGAAACATCCATAGGTCTGAAAAAATCAGGGTGTATTATGAAAAAGGGGTTGATACAGCCATGTTCTTTGATCCTGCGGCAGGAAATGATTTCTATCATGGAAAAAACGTAAAGCTTACATCATCATTTGGATACAACTACTTCACGATGAGGGATTAAAATCATATGAAAATCGCAATAGACTGCAGAATGAGCGGAAAAAGTGGCATAGGAACCTTTTTGGACGGAATATTGCCACATTTCATGCAGACGGAAAATGAATTTTTGCTTTTGGGAGACTCGGAAAAACTAAGGCAATATGAATCGGCAAACTGCAGCATAATTGATTGCAGCGTAAAGATGTTTTCATTCAAGGAACTTCTTGCATTTCCTAAAAACATCCTTAAATCAATAAACACTTGCAATGCATACTTTTCTCCATACTGCAACATACCGGGAGGAATAAGGATTCCGGTTTTCGCAACAATCCATGATGTCGTATTTCTTGACATAAAGGAACTTACTGGAAAAATCGGAAGAATTGCAAGAAAAGCATTCTATCTCGATGCAGTCAGAAAATCTGAGAAAGTATTCACGGTGTCAGAATTCAGCAGGGACAGGATAATCCATCATCTCAAATGCAAAAAGAAAATACCTGTCGTTTACAACGGCATAAGCGAATACATGAACAAAAAAATTGACATTCCGAAAACAGATACGATAATATACATAGGAAACATCAAAAAACACAAAGGACTTTCCACACTTTTAAAGGCATACAGGATTCTTTTGGAAAAAAAGGGATTTTGTGAAAAGCTCTTGATTGTAGGTTCGGGAGAAAACTTCAGGACTCAGGACAATGAGGCTTCCAATCTTATTGAAAAAATAAACGGTGATTTTCCAGGTAAAATTGTTTTTACGGGATTCGTTCCTGATGAAAAACTCCACGTACTTATTTCTGAGGCAAAACTCCTTGTTCAGCCGTCACTATATGAAGGTTTCGGCATACCGCCTCTTGAAGCACTTTATTCAGGAACAAAAGCCGTGATTTCAGACATACAGGTTTTTAAGGAAATTTATGAGGGATTTCCCGTAACATATTTTCACGTATCCGACGAGATGGATTTGAGTGAGAAAATCCATGAAACCCTTAAAGATGAAAAAAATCTTCCTGCAATTCCTGAAAAATACTCATACAAAAACACCGCGGAAAAAATTCTCAGCGAACTTGGAGCATTGTAGTTTTCCAAATGCAATCAGTTCTTTCCAAGGTCAAGGACACGCCTGTTGTAATCTGAAGGTGGATCTTCAATAATGCTCCAGTCAAAGTCAAGAATTCCGTGAGGAGGGAAAAGAGGTGCCGGTTCAGGACGATGCAGCTTACTGCCCTCTTCAAGGATGTTTTCCAGTGATTTTCCTTCACAAAGCTCAAGATAAGGCTTTCCGAGGGCACATATTGTAGAAGTCCTAACAGTATAGGAAACGCTGCTTCCATCATCATTTCTTCTGGATTTTTTTACAAGGATAGAATTCAGCTCATATTCTTCATTTATTTTCTCCGACCTTGTCATGTTTCTTATTCCCGTGCGCCTTCCTGTCACGCATGTATACGTTTTTCCAGATACGGAAAGATGCTTTTGAACGCTGTATTCATCCTTTTCATCAGAAAAAAATGCCTTTGCATCAGCATCGTAATCGGCATCCGTCTGCCAGTATCGCACATGGTAAACAAAATCGTCAGTAACATAATATGAAAGAAGCTCTTTTTTTATGACAGGAGGACATGTCAAAATGCCTTCTGCAGCACCATAATCCTGCCAAAAACCGGCAAGAATGTTTCCAGACTGCATTATCGTTCCGTCAAGAATCGGACTGTACGGAATTGAATCAGAATCCTCTTTTTTTATCTTGAACTTCAGATAGAGCCTGTTTCCAATAACACACACAGGAACATAGTACTTTTCTTTTCTTCCAGGATACGAGATTTCAAGATTCCATGCACCGCTTGATGAATTTTCCGCAACAAGCTCATCACCATCATCCTGACGTACACCGCCATTTCCAAGGATGAGTTCGTCGGTAAGGGGGATGAAATTCATGTTAATTTCCTCAGCACTGCCTTTTTGCGTCGAATCATTCACGGAACGAACATTTTTTTCAGAATAGGCATGAGGTTCCGCGGCCCTATCAAGATACCACTGGTAAAATGCTCGAAGAACGATTTCTGGAATGACGCTGGAATTTTCAGCATGAAACGATGTATCAAACACGACATATCGGCTTGGATTCTTCCAGACACCCTTTAAAAGTTCAGGTACATCTGCAAAACAGAGAGAACAACACAAAAATACTGCAAAAAATGATTTCTTCATGGCCTTACATGGCAGACTTCAAAACATCAGTTTCAAAGAATGCAATTATAAAATCTCCCAAAGCTTCTGTTTTCGGAAACATCCCTAAAGCCACACATGCAAAACGCAACGTGATTCATCACCCCTTTTACAGGAATTTCAGAGAGTCCCTCAATCCCCAAAAATACATTTCAGAGATTTACGCAAGTTTTTTCCCTTGAATTGCAAGGCAAAACCCGCATTTTCTTTCACAGGTCCCAAAAAACACAATTTTCAGAACCTTTTCCTCTCTATTATCGTATGAAAACCCCGTCAAGATTAGAAAAGCTCTGAAAACCATGATTATTTCTGCCGTTTCAAAGATTTCAAGACCATCATGACAGATTTATCGCCCCCCGCTAAAACTGCAATTTTTAGAGCTTCCCTTATATTTTGGCACACGACCGCAAACTGCTCAAGAAAGAGGATTTCTTATCGAATAGCTGAATATTTCCCTTTTGTCAAATGATTCATTTATCAAATCGCCAATATCCATCGAGTCATATATTTTCTTCGCTTCATCAGGTGTTGCCCTAAGGACAGGATGTTTTGGGCTGAAAAGAACGCAGCAATCCTCATAAGGAAGTATCGACGTCTCATAAGTACCGATTTCCTTTGCAGTTTCTATGATTTCTTCCTTGTCAAGGCCAACAAGTGGCCTCAGCAGAGGATATTCCGCAAAACTTTCTGTAACGGCAAGGTTTTGTACAGTCTGGCTTGCAACCTGGCCAAGGCTTTCTCCCGTAACAATGCAGTCTGAGTTTGTGGCACGGGCAATCATGTTGCTGACTTTCATCATGCAGAGCCTCAGCATCAATGTAGAATACTCTTCAGGAGCCTTTTGCTTGATTCTCATCTGCACATCGGTAAACGGAACAACATTCAGGTGAAGCTCAACACCATATTGTGAAATGATGTGGGCAAGATCCTGTACTTTTTTCTGAGCTTCCTCAGAAGTATAGGGATATGAATGGAAATAGACACACTCTATCTTCATTCCGCGCCTCATCATCCTGTATCCAGCGACAGGACTGTCTATTCCACCGGAAAGCATAAGGAGTCCACGACCGGATACGCCAACAGGAAGTCCCCTGGAACATTTTCTCGCAGTGCTGTAAACATATGCCCTGTCACGGATTTCCACATGTATTACGATTTCAGGATTCTTTACATCCACATCAAGAGTTCCGTCATCAAAAAGAACACTTGCAGCCTCACGCGCAATTCCATAAGAATTCAGAGGAAAATTCTTATCCTCACGGCATGCCTCAATTTTAAAAGTCTTTCCGCCAGTTTCCCTTTTTACGTTGAGTCCGATTTCCCTCACGGCCTTTTTTACGTCATCCATGTTTTTTTCCACGGCCATGACCTTTGCCCAGCCCGTAATGCCTATAAGATGTGAAAGAGCATACTCCACCTTTTTGCAAAGTTCCTTGCCGCAGAAAACATAAAGCCTTCCGCAAGAAACCCTTATTTCCTTTCTTTCACCCTCAAGCGCAATCTTCAAGTTTGACACAAGCTGTTTTTCAAAAAATTTTATGTTGCTTCCCTTGAGGGTAAGCTCACCAAGCTTTCCAAGATATGTCTCGGTATACTCTGAATAATCCACATTCATTTTCATATCATCATTTCCCCATATGCTTTCAAAAATAAAACCGCAGCCAGCAGATTAAATGCCGGCAGCAATTTCCTGCTGAAACGTCCGAAAAATGCATTTCAAAATGCAAAAACGCAATATCGCACACTACATCCTTATGCAAAATCCAAGATTAAAATAAAAATTTATCTTGTCATGAAGCTTGCTTTTCCATTCATCCTTCATCTGGTCCACAATGTCTTTTTTTCCAGCATCCGTATTGTCATAAACATTTCCATCAAACGTATAATTGAGGATATTTCCGTTGGCATCATAATTTGGCGTAACTTTACCTGCAGGGAAAAGCTCATTGTCAACACCCTCGTTATGAATGTACTCGACAGAACATCCTGTCTTGAATGAAACCCTGGTACCTCCAGATGTCGGATTCAATGCATATTCCGCATCAAGCCCGGCCTGAATCATGTACATCTGGTTCTTCTGGTTCAACCAGTTCAAATGATCCCATGCAGTATCTACATGACGCCCCGTAGAATCATCATCATCAAACATGGAATGTGTGTCAACGTTGCCCCTTGTAGAATATACCTTCGGTTTTGCGCAAAGATACTCAAGGCTTTCGTCATCAGTAAGGCTTTCGCATATGTTTGCATGGCGCATGAACAAAGACGTAAACTGTAATTTAAGATTTTTTACAGGTTTAAAGTCTATGGCAAACTTCACGGCATCTGAATTTGGAGGAAACGAGCTGCCCATCTGGATTCCGGAGTTCGTATAGTTCTGATAGTTTACCACCCCAGGCGTCATGGAGGCTTTTTCATTGCTGTCATACTGCCAGTGAGAGAAAGTATATGGAGTTATGAACATATAGTTGAAGTTGATTTTCGTCACAAAAGAATTTTCCGGAGTGATGATGAATCCAGAACGGAAAGCAATGCGGTATTTCGAATCAAAATTAAGCTTCAAAAACTGGTCAATGTCAAAATCGTCAACCGCAACGTCAGTTACCCACGCAACGCCAGATGCAGGCTTTACATTAAGCATGAGTCCCATGAAAAGGGCATCAGAGCAACCGCCGACATTTTGAGCGGCCATGAAAGGCACTGGAAAAAGATAAGTTGCGTCAAACCTGTTTCCAAAAACGGCAGATTCATAAAACGTAAACGACAGCGGTTCAAAAAGATCGTATTCCACAGCATGGAATGCCCTGAATTTATCAGGCGACAATGCAGTATAATCCTTGCCGTCATAACTTGGAGTTGCTCCAATCATGGAAAGTTCCTGCGTATATGTAAGCTTTTCCTTGGCATAAGTAAAAGAAAGGTGCCCCGCATGATAGCATGTGTCATTAATTATAAGGCCCTCATTAAGATACGGACTGAAACCCGAACGATAAAGTCCCACCTGGGCATACACGTTTCTCGTACCGACGGCAAGAACATCATTTATGTCGATATAGGTATCAACAGGCCCAACTTCCACACCGTCATAAATTCCATCACGTCTTGAATTTGAATACATCGGCATGAAATCAGTATCCTCGGCCGTTCTTGCGGTAAGTCCCAGGCTGTATCCCATTGTCACGAAATCAGAATCAGAAAAACTGTGGTCCCCGACAAGGAAAGGATATGAATCTATCATCTTGTCCGTATCATATTCGTGTTCGAGAGAACCGTCACTTTTTTTCCTTTCAAGCATCTCGGACTTGAAATTAAAACCAGCAGAAAACTCTGCATGATGGGAAGTCTCGAAAAATTTGTCATAATAGTCATTTGCAATTTCCACGTCACGTTCAGTACCGTTCTCGATTACCGTCTCAAGCATGTCCCTTATGACATTTGCAGGATAAGGCCTCAAAAGCGGAACTTCCGATATGACGTTTCGATTCTCCCAGATAAGGGCCCACTCATAAAAATCATCAGAAGGATTCACGGAAACCTGTGCAAATGCCCCGGACGAAAGCAAAAAACCACCAAATACAATTCCAAAAAATTTTTTCATATAAATATCCTTACGGGAACCTCTAAAAAGTGCAATTTTTAGAGATAACTTCAAAAAAGACCCGGAACAACAGAGTCTGCCCTATTTTTTTCCAAGCTTCAAATTCGTGCTGAACGCAACCTCAAATCCATTTCTTTTCTCTCCAGACCTGTTTCTGCTGTTAAATACAAAAGCATACGAAGGCTGCAAGACAAAAGTGACATTTTCGGAAGGAGAATAAATTCCCCTCAATGAAAGTCTGTTGTAAAACTCAGGCGTTCCATGGGGAGTAAGGAATCCCTGACGGCTCTTTGCCTCCTTGTGGGCAGCCTTGTCAGTCCTGTCCATGGAATCCTTGTCAGTACGGTCATATGCGGGACTTGTCTTGTAGTCTGGATAGCACCACTTGTCAAGGTTCACGGGATTTGACGTATTTCCGTCATAATTCAAGTCTTCATTGAACACTTTCGTACCGGAAAACTCACCGGAAGCCTTGAAAAGATATCCGAGCGTAAAAGACCAGTTTCCGCCCTTCTCATATCCGACAGAAACTTCACCGCCAACAGTATCAGGTCCCCATGGAGTACCAT
>JAZQMW010000091.1:0-4313 GCA_045627025.1 Treponema sp.
TGAATTTCATTTGAATCACTACCGTGAAGGGAAACTCTTTTCTTTGCTGGATGATGACAAACTGGTTGCTGGTGCAATACTCGAAATGCAGGATGATACCCTTTACATTAATAGAATTTTTGTGGATTCAACAGAATTTCATAAAGGTTATGGACTTGCTCTTATGAAAGCAATAGAGGAAAAATTCTCTGCTGTTAAAAAGTATTACCTTGATACGCCTGAATGGAATATCAGAACCAATAATTTCTATAAGAAATGCGGGTATACGGCAACTGGAAAAGAACATACTCCGGATTTTGATCTGATAATTTATGAGAAGTTTTCTTTGATGGCATAATTCAAAACGGCAAGAATCGCAAATGCCCGATGCAGCTGTTTTTATAGTCATAAATGAGCCGCCTCTTGAAAACTGGGGAATGGCAGGAGTTCAGAAAGGATGAAACTGATTGCGAAAGGAAACACGGCTGAAGTTTTTGATTTTGGTGACGGAAAGATTCTAAAACTATTTAAGGCCGGATATCCATTGGAACAAATTCAGCGTGAATTTGGCAATACATTGATAATGAACAAAACTTCTGTTCATACACCCAAAGCTTATGAAATCATCGAACATGAAAGCAGGCATGGAATTGTTTTTCAAAAAATCTCAGGTACTGATTTGTTTTCAGAATATCTGAAAAATCTTGCGGATGAAAAATCGGCATCAAGAATTCTTGTTGACCTTGCGAACATTCATAAAACGGTTTTGTCGGGAGAAACAAAAGAAGGAATTTTCTATAAGAATTATCTTGACTGGTTTGGATATGATGTTTCAAATTTCCCTGATGAAAATCATATTTGCCATGGAGATCTGCATCCGGGAAACATCATAAGAACTCCAGATAATGAACTCTATCTGATTGACTTCATGAATGTGTGCCGCGGTCCAAAGGAATATGATGTGGCACGCACTTATGTTCTTTTGACGGAAAACAATCCTGCTTCGGAAGCCGTTGGAAAAACTTATCTTGAACTGATGGAAATGCCTTTTGCGAAAATAGAGCCTTTCTTGGATGCAGTTCAATTCTGCCGTAAAAGAGAAAAATTATAGGAGGAAAATAAAATGAATTTTAACAAATTGATTCCAGAATTGTCTGTAACTGACATAAACAAAACTCATGAATTTTATGTTGATGTTCTTAGTTTTAAAATCTGCTATGAGCGTCCAGAAGACAAATTCATATTTGTTGAAAAAGACGGAAATCAGATTATGCTTGAGCAGATTAATGACAACTGGAATGTTGGCGAAATAGAATATCCTTTTGGCCGCGGAATAAATTTCGAAATGACCATTTCAGATGTTGATGCAGTTTATGAACGGATTCAGAAAGCTGGTTTCAAATTGTTCAGAGAAATGGAGATCAAGGATTATGAATGTGGAAATGAAATTGTCCATCAGAAACAGTTTCTGATTCAGGATCCGGACGGTTATCTTTTGAGATTTGTGGGTTAAGGATTAGTTTTAGAATTTGGGAGAACTTGAAATAATGTTTGAAGAATATACTTTTGACAGCAATATTGATGTGGAAACTTACATGAAATTCCGAGAAAGTGTGGGATGGGGATTATTTCCTTTAGAAGAAGCAGAAGTTTCTCTGAAAAATTCTTCTGTAAAAGTTGTCTGCCGCAAAGATGGAAAAATCATTGCGTTCAGTCGTGCCCTTTGGGATGGCGGATACACAGCTTATATTGCAGATGTAATAGTAGATGAAGCATATCGTGGTCATGGACTTGGAAAAGAAATAGTCCGCCGCGTTATTGAACAGATTGAAAATCAGATGAAGAGCGGCTGGAAAATCCGTATGGTGTTGAATGCTGCTCCAGGAAAAGAATCTTTCTATGAAAAATTCGGTTTTGTAAAAAGACCAAATGAACACTCTGGCCACGGAATGCACAGGGACTTTCAGAAAGAATAAGAAGATGGGATTGAAAGAATGAGAATAGAACATGTTGCAATGTATGTGAATGATTTGGAAAAAACTAAATCTTTTTTTGAAAAATATTTCGGTGCAAAATCCAATAATCTGTACCATAATGAAAAAACTGGTTTTCAGTCTTATTTTTTGACTTTTGATGATGGGGCAAGGCTTGAAATCATGACTAAGCCAAATATGCAAAATTGTGAAAAATCTATGGCTCGAACAGGATTCATTCATATTGCATTTTCAGTCGGAAGCAAAGAAAAAGTTGATGAAATCACATCGAAGCTAAAGTCAGACGGCTATGAAGTAATCAGTGGCCCACGCACGACTGGAGACGGATACTACGAATCTTGCGTTTATGACGGCGAAGGCAACCAAATAGAAATTACTTTGTAGCTTTGAAATCTGAAAAAATAGGAGGACGAAAATGATTTATGACATCACACAGCCTCTATTTGAATGTGAAGTTTTTCCTGGAGATCCAAAACCTGAAAAAAAAGAAGTGATGAAAATTTCTCGTGGGGATATCTGCAATCTTACTGCATTTTCCATGTGCGCTCATAACGGAACTCATGTGGACGCTCCTCTTCACTTTCTCAAAGATGGAAAAGGAATCGATAAAGTAAGCCTTGAAAAATTCATCGGACCTGCCTATGTTGAAAGACATGATGGAAATGTGACGGCAAAGGATGCAGAAGAAATTCTTGAAAGGGCAAAAGCAAAACATCCCGGAGCAGAAAAGAAAATTCTCATTTCAGGAAATGCCGTAATCACTCTTGAAGCAGCAAAAGTTTTTGCATCTGAGGGAATCGATCTCATTGGAAACGAGTCCCAAACAATTGGTCCCATGGATGCTCCCATGGAAGTGCATTTGGTTTTGCTTGGTGCTGAAGTCGTGTTGCTGGAAGGAATCCGTCTTGGAAAAGTCCCGGACGGAGCATATTGCCTGAATTGTGCGCCGCTGAATCTGACGGACACAGACGGATCCCCATGCAGGGCAGTTTTGATGGAGATAAAAAAATAAAGATGCTGGACAAATCACTCGAATTCCATTCAATCATCATGAGAAACAAAAATGACAGTGCGCCGAAAATGCCTGCCATTCCAGAAGGATTTTCGGTGCGTTTCTATGAAAAAGGTGATGAAAAACATTGGGCTGAGATTCAGACAGCGGTGCTTGAATTTCCCACATATGATGATGCACTCAATTGTTTCAATCATTACCTTGATCACATTGATGAACTGAAGCGGCAGCAGATTTATATTGTTGATGACAAGACTGGAAAACCTGTTGCAACATCTACAGCCTGGTTTGGTGAATGCAACGGAAAAAGAATCGGTGTCGTTCACGGATTGAGCTGCTTGCCAGAGTATCAGAGTCTAGGATTAGGAAGAATTGCGGCTTCTTGCATGATGAAAAGCTTTTATGACATTGCACCTTTTACTGAAGTCTGGCTTGATACCCAAACCTGGAGCTACAAGGCAATCGGCATCTACATGGACCTTGGTTTTATTCCCATGAAGAAGGAAACTTACAGCGATGTACCAAATGGATTTGATGATGCCGTGAAAGTCATGAAAGAAAAAATGAGGCCTGATGTTTATAAGAAATTTTTGGAATCAGCAGAGTAAAGAGAGACAGTTTATGTTTGAATTAAAAGAATTGTCATTAGAGAATTTTGATGACATAAAAAAATTATTCAAAGAAGTTTTCATGTCTCCTCCATGGAATGACGATTGGAGTAACGAGAATCAGCTGAATGAATATCTTCTTGATCTGATGGAAGTTCGTACTCCGTTGGTTTATGGATTTTATGTTGATGAGATTTTAACAGGAGTTTCCATCGGAAATATCCGTCACTGGTGGGGCGGAACAGAATATCATATTGAGGAATTTTTTGTAAAAACATCTTCGCAGGGAAAAGGATATGGAACAGAATTCTTCAATCTGATTGAAAAATCATTGCCGGAAAAAGGTGCAACACAGATATTTCTTCAGACGGAATCAAATGTGCCGGCTTATGATTTTTATAAAAAGCGTGGTTTCACCGAATTAAAAAATCATGTTTCATTTTTTAAGGAATTTTTGCTAAAGTGAAAATGAAATTCTTGTCGAAATGATTTTTCTTGCATCTTTGTGTGAAAGCATGTACTGGAAAGCATTTGCAGGGCGGAAGGTTGCAATTAAGTTGGGGTTGATTACGAATTTGCATGAAGTTATACATTGTTTTGCTTTTGGGGCAAAAATTTGCGATTGAAAAAGGTTTTGACTGCAAAGTTGTTGGAAGAGTAAACATCATCATCCTTTGGGGGTGCCCCTGAAAAAGAGTCAATTTTGCAAAACAATGTGGT
>JAZQMW010000092.1:0-5724 GCA_045627025.1 Treponema sp.
AACATGGTCTTCAGGCATTGTAGAAAGCTTAACGAGAAGATTCTTGTCAAAACCAAAATCCTTGTAAACATCAAGCAAAAGCTTGCAGAACTTTGTAACAAGTCGGATCGTAGCCATGTCGTTCTGTGAGCCAAGGAGTTGCATCAAGGATTTGTCTTCCTAAGACCGCTTGGCCTCCGACTTAACATGGTCTTCAGGCATTGTAGAAAGCTTAACGAGAAGATTCTTGTCAAAACCAAAATCCTTGTAAACATCAAGCAAAAGCTTGCAGAACTTTGTAACTTCGCTTTCAATCTGCTCTTCGGTACAAATGATGTGTGCATCATCCTGAACAAAACCACGCACGCGCATGATTCCGTGAAGAGTTCCAGAAGGCTCATTGCGTACGCAGTGACCAAACTCTGCAATGCGCATAGGAAGATCTTTATATGAACGTGGACGGCTGTTGAAAATCTCAAGGTGACCCGGGCAGTTCATAGGCTTTATGGCAAACTGTTTCTTTTCAGACTCTGTAGTAAACATGTTTTTCTGATAGTGAGACCAGTGTCCTGATTTTTCCCAAAGCACCTTAGGCATTACGGCAGGCGTATTTACCTCAAGATAACCGTCTTTTACAATCTTTTCACGCATGTAATCCTGAAGCGTAACATACATGCTCCATCCATTTGGATGCCAGAAAACCTGTCCCGGATCTTCCGGTTCAAGATGGAAAAGGTCAAGTTCCTGACCAATCTTTCTGTGGTCTCGCTTTTCAGCCTCTTCAAGCATTGTAAGGTAATCCTTAAGCTCCTGTGGCTTATGGAAGCAGACTGCATAAATTCTTGTAAGCATTGTTTTCGTTACGTCACCACGCCAGTATGCACCGGCAACACTCATAAGCTTGAAAGCCTGACCGTTGATTTCCTTTGTGGAAGCAACATGAGGTCCGCGGCAGAGATCAATGTAATCATCCTGCTGATAAGTAGTAATCGTCTCTCCATCAGGAAGATCCTTTATGAGCTCAACCTTATATGGTTCATCAGCAAAAATCTTCAAAGCCTCATCCTTTGAAACTTCCTTGCGGATAAATTCAAAAGATCCTGAAAGAATTTTACGCATTTCCTTCTCAATGGCTGGAAAGTTTTCGGTGGTTACTTTGGTATCTGCAGGAAATTCAAAATCATAATAGAAACCGTTATCGATTGCAGGACCGATAGCAATTTTTGTTCCCGGGTAGAGCCTCTTTACAGCCTCTGCCATAACATGTGCACAACTGTGACGCACAATCTGAAGTTTTTCATCAATTGCCATAATAATACCACCTTATAAAATGCACGGCGCAATAAATTCCATGCATTTCCAATAAAAAATATTTTCCCTCTAGCATACATTTTTTTCAATTTTACTTCAATAAGGTTGCATTGCATGAACATCAAAAAAAACAAGGTTCCAACAATTTTGCAAAATATCAGCCTTTAACATTTGCAAAAAAAAGACAATGCCATTATAATGGAACTATGAAAATAGAAAAAAGTAAAATAGCATTAATCGCCATCCTGGCAGCATTCATAATATTCGCGCTAACACTTGCCGTTATCATCAACTTTGACAGAATAAGGCCAAAAATCAGGGTTGGATATTACAATCTTACGGAAAAACAAATAGAATCCATAAAAGGACAACTTGAAGAGTGCAAAAATCCAAAAGGAAAGAAAATATGGTTTTCCTATACAGAAATCAAGAATACAAATGACAAGAAAATAAAAAAATTACACATCCTGATTTCTCCAATGGGACGATTCACAAATGAAATCACGGACAAATTCTGCAATAAAAAATCATCAAAATTCGGACTCGACACAAACATCCTCAAGGGAGCATCAATGGGGGCCGCCCAAAAAGCAGTTTTTTCAAGCACAAAAACACCAAAAATCCTGCAACTGCCATTACTTTTCGACCCTTACGAAGTCCTGATGTCAAAAACCGCAATAGACTCCACGGGAAACAACCAATTCTACACATGGGAAGACTTCAACACATTTTTAAATGACGCAAAATCAACATGTTCCGTTCCATTTGCATTCATGGGAGCAGAAGCAGACAGCGCACTTGGATTTGTAAGCTCAATTGCAGAATCTTACCTTTCAATAAACGACTACTATTCCATGACGGAAATCATAAAATCAACACCAAAAGAAAAATATCCTGAGCTGATTGCAGAACTTTGCGAAAAAAAAGATTCACCCCTGCATGAAACCGCAGAACTCTTACGTCTTTTTGAAAAAGAAAATTTCATAAACAACAACACATATGAAATGCACATAAAAAACATCTTGACACTCATGGAAAGCAACTCCAGTGCCATCGTACTAAATCTTTCTGAACATAGAAACATACCTGTAAGCACAGTAAAAAACTATTCCTCACTGCCACTTCTTTCAGGCGAACACAGCATGTATTTTCCATCAAGCAAAAACATAACGGAAAGAGGCATTGTCGCAAGAACAATTTGTGCAGTACCTCTTACAGCAAACAAAAAAGCAAAACTTGCACTTACATACCTCACGACACGCACTGTACAGGGACAACTCAGCCATCATACAGGACTTGCTCCTCTTCTTGCAAACAGTTCCGTACCTGATGTACAGGCTGATGACGCACGTTACTGGATTGCAGCAAGCAAAGGTGCAGTTACACCGATTTCAGACGCATGTTTCATTGATGACGATGAGAAAAATTCATTTTTGCAAGCTTTTAGAAATTACATCAGCAAAAAATAAAATCGTATCCCAAAAGCTCACAAAAAAAAGCAGACAAATGATAATCTTGGCGTGCCGGCAACAAGATGCCGTCGGGCTTTTCGGGGTTCCGCTATCGCTCCAGCCTCCTCGCTCCGCTCCGGTGGCCGCATGCGCCCCTACAATCCCTCACGCATGCAATTCGAGCATCAGCACGCAAACAGACAAACAAAACACCAACCATGTACTGACAAGCAAACCGATGAGATAAAGGCAAACCGTGTATCTTATCCCAAACTGTCAAAATGGAAGCGTAACCGTGTACTGGAATGCAAACCGACACAAGAAAGCTAACCGTGCATCAGTTTCCAAACCGACACAAGAAAGCAAGCCGAGTATCAGTTCCCAAACCGATGCAAGAAAGCAAGCCGTGCATCAGTTTCCAAACCGTCAAAATGAAAGCGTAACCGTGAATCTATATGCAAACCGTCACAAGGGGGCGAACTGAATGTCGGTTTCCAAACCGATGCAAAAAAGCCAACCGTGTACTGGAATCCAAACCTTTCCAATTGCAAATGGCCACCCCACAAATGCATGCCAGTGTATAACTTTACGCAAATTTGCAGTCGAAACCCTTCAAAATTGCAAATTCTCTCCCTAAAAAGCATGCCTATGCATACCTTCACGCAAATCTGCAATCAATCCACATCCAACCGCAAAAGGGTTCTCAGGGAACTTTTTTCCCAGATATCGTGCCCAAGGAAGGTGGGCCTTGGGGAGGAAAACAGCAATCTTCGACAGAGCTTATTTTCCGCCCCAAAGCATCAAAAGCTACTCGTGGATATAAACATTTATTGCACCACCCAAATTTGAATCAGTGCCCAAAGTCCACCCCTTGCCAAGTTTTACATCAAGAGGTTTTTCAGCCGTTCCACAACCATAGAACATACTTTCAGTATCCTCAACACTTGACGTATCAAAGCTACTCAAATCTATGCTTTCTAGCGATGTACAACAAGAGAACATATTTGACATATCCCAAACACTTGATGTATCAAAGCAGCTCAAATCTATGCTTTTAAGCGATGCACAACCACGGAACATATAACTCATATCCGTAACACTTGACGTATCAAACCCACTTAAATCTATGCTTTCTAGCGATCCACAATTATGGAACATTCCTGTCATACCTATAACACTTGACGTATCAAACCCACTCAAATTTATACTTTCTAGCGATGCACAACCAGAGAACATATCACTCATATCCGTAACACTTGATGTATCAAGTCCCCTCAAGTCAGCTTTTTTCAAAGTACTTGGGAATGTGTTTCCAGAAGAAAATTTTCCGCTAAGCTTTACACCGCAAACATTTGCAGTTTTTCCATCAGCACTTAGAATTAATTCCATATCCTGTGTTGTATCATATGTAATTGTTTCAACTTTATTTCCAAGAGACTTTATAAATTCCTCTACACTCATTAATACAGTGCCAATTATTCTTACTATAAATGTTGCTGTTTTTCCGTCATATGAGACTGTAATTTCCTGACTTTTCGCATCTTTGCTTGAGTCAAATCCGCTTACTGTAATTTTATCCGTTACATCTTTTTCAATTCCATTATTGCATTTTACCTTTACTTCAAGACCTTCGAGATCGAGTTTATCACCTGTATAATATATTTTTTTTAAGGGTTCTTTTGTAATTTCAATTTTTTCCACTAATAAAGGCTTAATCTTTACAGTAAACGACGTTGTTTTGCCACCATATGTGACTGTAATTTCCTGGCTTTCAGCCTCTTTGCTTGAATCAAATCCGCTTACCGTAACTTTATCAGTTACATCTTTTTCAGTCCCATCATCATATAAAGCTTTTACTTCAAGACCTGTCAAATCAAGTCCATCACCCACATAGTATTCTGTCTTTATAGGTTTTTCTGTAATTTTGATTTCAAAAGGGACTGCACCAACATTTACCTTGTAGCTTGTTTCCTTTGTAACATCGCCTTCCGTGTAAGTCACAAAAATTTCCTGTTCACCCATTTTTGTCTTGTCATAACCGCTTGCTTTCCATCCTGTCACAAAAGCTTTTGCACCATCACTGTAAGTTGCCATAACAACAGTTCCCGTCAAGTTGATTTCTTCATCAACAAAATATTCTGTTTTAGGCTTTGCCGTAATCTCGATTTTTGAAAGGGAAGCAATTCTTTTCTTTACGTTGACTTTGTAGCTTGTCTCGGATGTAATTCCATCTTCCACATAAGTTACCTTTATTTCCTGCTCGCCGATTTTTGTTCCGTCATAGCCGCTTGTTTTTCAGTCTTTTACAACAAATGCGGTATCATCACTGTAAAATGCAGTAATCTCAAGACCTGCCGTATCAAGCTCTTCGCCTGCAAAATACACAAGTTTGTCTGCCGGATTCGTAATTTTGATTTTTTCAAGCGAAACTTCATCTTCCGACGAAGTCTGGCATCCCATGAGGCTTGCAATAAATCCCAAAGCAAGAATCAACTTTTTCAATTTCAACATAATTAAATCTTCCCCTTTATTAATGAATTTAAAATAAAAAAAGGCACCTTCCACGAGAAAATACGCATGAAAGATGCCGTCTGATATGAAAATTAATTTTGCAAACTATTATAGCAATGACATGAGAAGCCTGATTTTTTCCAATTAGATAACTTCTATTCACTGAAAATATTTTAACATGAGCATAGTCACTTGTAAAGGAATTTTTAAGCTTTTAAAGCCACAAAAAATGAAGACATTATACCACACCCAAAAAACTGATTGCGTACCCTGTCACAAACAAAAGTATGGAAAAAAACGAGAATTTATTTTCAGAACTGCCAAAATAAAAAGGAAACTGTGAATCGGAACGCAGACCGCCAGAAGTGTGCCTGCAGGGCTTTAGGTTTAAAATAAAAAAAAGCCGGCCATGACGCTCCAAGTCTTCGCCTCATGTCTACTTTCCCGCTAACGCAGCATCACCCGTCGCAGG
>JAZQMW010000093.1:0-5447 GCA_045627025.1 Treponema sp.
GATGCAAAGGAGGCATGAAAATGGACGATTTCTTAGATACAGTAGAAGCCCGTGGAGAAGCTATTGGCGAAGCTCGTGGTAAAGCTGAGATCATCCAGGAGTTTATCAGGGCTGGGAAAATGACGGTGGAACAGATTGCAGGCATTCTCAAGCTTCCTGTTGAAAATGTAAGGGAACTTGCCGAAATGAATCTTGTAACCGCTTGAGTTGAAAAACAGTTTTCAAGCCATGTATGGGTTAGCCACTTGTTTTTTGCCCGCCATTTGTGACAGATTGCATTCTGTGTCTCTGATAGCGTTTTGTATATCGGCTTGGAAACATATTCACGGTTTGCTTTTTTATCGTATAAATCTGAAACTAAAATCTCTATGGTTTCAGTTCATCGGTTTGCATTCCAATTTACGGTTTTCATACCATGCATAAGTTTGCGACCAGAAATAGTATCCGTGTAAAGTCATGATTCAAGTGCAATTTTTTCATTGTCTTTATTCTTTGAAAAATCCTTCAGGCACTCGTACACAAGTTTTTCCATCGGTTCGTAATTGCCACTGAAAGATTCAAAACTTACTTCTATCATCTGGCGCTGTGTAACATGGGCAAAATCAAGATTATATCCAAGAGATTCTGCAAGAAGTTGAACAAAAACACGCTGAGCACGACCGTTTCCTTCACGAAATGCATGTATTGCGTTAATTTCACCAAGATAATATGCAATGCGTTTTGCAACAGTTTCCCTGTCTTTTATATCCTTGAGATAATTTTCATTTTTAAGCTGTTCAAAAAGAATTTTTGCCTGGTCTTCTATAAATTGGAATGCACAGAACAAATTTCCTTTTGAAATATTTATTTGCCTGACTTCTCCAGCCCATTCATAAACATCACCAAAAAGAAATTTATGAATTGCTTTCAAGTAGTCAAAATCAAATTTACCGACAAGACCTTCTTTTAAAATCTGAGCGGCACGAAGCGATGTAATTCCCCTTTCTGCAACTTTAAGTTCTGGTCTTGTTTTTATGTTAAGCTTGTTCTTAAACACAGTTGAATGAGGATAACAGTAATATTTGTCGTATTCAAATTCATAGCTATAATCCTTCATGCAGATTCCTCTTGCGTATATTGTCTGACAAGAGCCTCAACAGCAACAGAAAAATCAACAATGCCATCAAGGCAATCTTTCATGACTTTTACATCATCTTCAGAAAGCGGCATTCCTTCCATTGCAAACGAAGCTTTTGTATTTAGAATTATCTGCTCATTTTTATCCATAAATCTATTATAACACGAAAGTTCCTGTGTCAACAAGGTTTCTTTTAAACTGACATAAATCTGTCGTTTTTTTGCATTACAAATTTGCATTAACTAAAACTGCTTTATTCCGGTTTTAATAAGATCTTTTACAAGTTCCTTCACATTTGAAACGGTTTCCTTATCTATCCGTCGTACCGATTTTACCATATTCAGCACGGCTTCAAATTTATTCTCGCTGATTTCCGTATTCGTAAGAAATGAAGAATCCTTTAAAACAGAAAACAACGTCTCCACCAGAAGTTCACATTCTTCCCTTTTCATGCTCTCAAACCACTGGTTTACGGTACGCTCTATAAATTTGCTTGCATCGGTCGTAGTTTCGGCAAATTCAAAATCTGTAACATCCACCTGCCAGCTCAATGGGTCATGCTGATTTAATCCACGCTCATCACTGCGGACAACTTTTGCATCATCATGATGAAACAGCATTCCTACAACAGAAAACTCAGGAACATGAAAAATCACTTTTTTGCATATATTCATGTATCCTTTTGTCTTGAAAAATTCTTTTTTAAAACCAGGTCCGTCAAAATCAAAAACGCCCGCTATTCTTTTTTGAAGATTTTCTTCAATGTTTACGGCAGAAAACAAGCTTAGGTTACCGCCTTTTGAATGCCCCGCGACATAAAATTTTCCAGCAAGAGCATTCATTGCGTTTTCAAGATATATAAGCGCATCCTGCTGTGACGGAACAGTTGCAAGATATCCCAAATTGAAATCTTCTTTCCAACCTACAATCGTATCGTCAGTTCCCCTGAAAGCAACAAAATTCCATTTTCTTTTATAGGTAAACGTAACGGCCGCAAACTGTTCCTCCAAGCTTAAATTTGTCTTTTCGGAATATGATGAAACGCTAAGATTTCCAAATCTGATTGATGAAGATGCAATTTTAAGCAAATCTATAGTAAGCGGATTTATAAGCTGACCAAGATTTGTGCGACGAGAAATGTCTTTGGATGAAAAAAAAGAAACAGCAAGATTTTTCAGGGAAATTGACTTTCTAAAAAAACGATTTCCGACAAGTCCACCAAAATCAATATAGCACAAGGATGAAAGAATGAGTGCGTCTACAGAATTCAGCGGAGAAACCTCAAAGGGAACATCTCCACGCCATCTTACATAATCCAGAATATTCATGCGTTTATTTTATAATTTTTTTTCAAAATGTGATAGTATCATTTTACATGCAGAAAAAACGTGCATAAAAATGCTTTTGGGGTTATCATTAATAATAGGATTTTTGAATTTTGGGGATTCAAGATGATGTCAATTGTTTTGCAAGCCTGATTGTGGATGTTTTACAAGTTGCCAAAATCATGCATATCGTAAAAAGCAAAATGGTATTTAAGGAAACACTAATATCCTTAAGACAAGGGCATCGCTAAAAAAAAATTTTAAAATGCCTTGAAAATTCCAAGACGCGGAACATCGCTTTTTGAAGTAACTATAAGGCAATTGTCAGAATCTCCCATAAAGATTTCAAGAGGTTTCAATGGAAATAACGGCAGACTTCTTTAAAAAAATATTCGATTTTATTCCCGCATGCATATATTTCAAAGATACCGAATGCAAATATGTTTGGGCATCAAAGTTCATGAATGACCCGACAGGAAAAAAACATTTTGATGTCGCAGGACTTACGGATTTTGATATTCTTGATGATGAAGACGAAGCGCAGCGCGCATATGATACGACAAAAAAGGTTTTGGAAACAGGAAAAGGCGTTTCTTTCATTAATGATTTTTCGAAGCCTGAAAAACCCATATTTTTTGAAATAAAAATGGAACCTGTTTTTGATGACGGAAAAATCATAGGCGTAATTGGCCAAATGAATGATATTACGGAAAGAATACTTCTTGAAAAAAAACTGAAATCATTTTCGTACACGGACGCCCTTACTGGCTTATACAACAGAAATTACTACAACTTCTGGAAAGAAAGCGAATACAATGAAAATCTTTTTCCAATATTCATAATTGTGGCAGACTGTGACGGATTAAAGAAAATCAATGACACTTACGGTCATCAGTCAGGTGACGAATATCTGCATCTTTGCTCATCTGTATTCAGGATTGGTTTACCTGAAAAAGCCGTAAAAATTAGGACTGGAGGAGACGAATTTCTTTTCATAATACCAAACACATATGAAAAAGAGGGATTTGAAATAATCAATCATATGGAAGATATTGCAAAATATATAGCTCTAAAAAAACATAAGGTAAGCATTTCGTATGGCTCTTCTACAATCAATGATACTTCCGAAAACATAGATGAAAAAATCAAGGATGCAGACATGAAAATGTATGCCGCAAAAGAAATACACCACAAGGACATGGAGAATGAAAAATGATTCTTAATGAACCTTTTTGCAATGTGCCTTAATCTTTTTTATTGCCCAATCGTAATGACTCGAACATGAGCTCACAAAATATGCACCCAAATCTGTAGTTCCTGTCCAGCCATAATATTTTTTTGTGAACAGTTCATCGTTTGTAAAACAAGATGCCATCTCCATCACCTTTTTATGACTTGACGCAAGCATTTCTTTTGCACTTTCAAGCGATGTATTCTGATGTCGTTTCCAAAGCATTACATTCATTGCTCCATAAGTTTTCCAGGAATATTCCGACGGTAAAAAAGCAATCTTACTTTCTTCATTCATGTTATGATCGACAAATTTTATCAAAAGTTCGTGCCATTCGTAAAGATGAATCAGAACATCCCGCACGTTTTTGTCTCTGCCCCAATGTGCTTCTGTTTTCTTTTCGTCATCAGAAAAATCAAACTCTGTTGTCATTTGGATTTCCGACATCTCAGAAATCATTTTAAGAAGCTTTGAATAATTCTCTTCTGAAAATTTCAATAAATCATCTTTATTTCTTGCTCTTGGCATATCCTACCCTCAAATCATTTTATGAACGCTATGTTAAAAATGCATCTTGCATTATCATTCGCCGATCCACCACTCAGGCGTAATGTCTCCAAGTTTTATAATTCTCTCTGTCTCATAGTCCATAAGAATTTCAATGTCCTTGTATGTCTTTGGCATAAGTTGAACCATAAGCTCGCGGCATGCACCACAAGGAGCACCCTGTTTTCCGTTTGGCACAATAGCAACTACTTTTGTAAATTCGTTTTCTCCGTTTGTAATCATGTTGAAGATTGCGTTTCGCTCGGCACAAATTCCTAAAGTTGAGCAGGTGTCAATGCAGACTCCTGTATAGATTTTTCCACTTTTTGAAAGAATGGCAGCGGAAACTTCTCCGCCTGAAACATAATCAGAAATCTGTCTTGGATTCTGCACTGCCTTTGCAGCGTTGTAAAGTTCTGTCCAGATTGCGTCCATATTATTTCTCCTGTTATTTTTCAATTCCCCAAAGTTCAAAGGGTCTGTTTATTAATTCTTCGGCATAAAGGCTTACAACATCCCAAATGTCAAAATACATTACATGACAGTTGCCGATGTAAGTTTCCTTGATAAGTCCTTTTTTGTAAGCCATGTTCTGAATAGTATACCACGCTTTTAGTGGCGGATGACCAGTTTCAATGAACCATTCTTCAGGCGGATAGATTTTGTTCACTTCATCACCTGGAGCATACTGTTCATTGATTTCCTTTGGAGTGTGAACTTCCATGTAGTGCATGGCTGTCAATTTATAAATGTCTACTCCAAAAAGAAGTGCCTTTCCGCCATTGTGGATTGCATAATCAAGCCCGCCGGTCAATGCTTCCTTTCCATGCTTTCCCCAGCCGCTGGTGCTGATTACGTCATTGCCGGTATAAGTGTCAGGAAGACTTCTGAAAGTGTCGGCAATAATTCCCATGGCAGTTTTCTTTTCGTCACGGTCAAGAACTTTTATCTTTACCTTGATTCCAAGCTTCTTGTCTTCTTCTGTCGGCTCCATTTCAGGACTCAATCTGAGGGCAGGCATGAAGATGCTTCCTTCTTCTGTAACAGTTTCTTTAAGGGCATCGATTACGCTCTGTGCACCTCCAGTAACATTTCCAAAACTTTTTAGAGAACTGTGAACTTCAAGCGTCATTCCATTTTCAACGCCAAGTTTTTCAAGAGCTGATTTAATGTCTTCCTTTGTTACAGTTTTTGGACCTGCAACAATGTTTTCCCAGTCTGCACGCTT
>JAZQMW010000094.1:0-12896 GCA_045627025.1 Treponema sp.
TTTAAGGCGGCGGTTTGCAACCGAGTAGGTTTCAATTGCAGATTTGCGTGAAGATACACATCGGCATGCATTGGGGGCGAATTTGCAACCGAGTGGGTTTTGACTGCAAATTTGTCGTAAGAGTATGCACTGGAATGCGTTGGGGCGCCCCTTTGACGGTCTGCATCACGATTCTCGGCTTTAATTCTTGGCATCGGTTTGGAAAACGACACGCTCCACTTTGCGACAGTTTGCATGCCAACAGCTTGCATCGCTTTCATGGTGAACATTTCAGGCAGGCATGCGTTTGCGGTTTTCCTTGCCCATAACAAAACATGCTGCAAAAATGACAATGTCAATCACAACAATTGTAGCACCTACAGGAGTTCCCGTAATTACAGAAATCAAAAGACCTGAAAAAGTTCCAGTTACAGACAAAATGCATGAATAGACAGTAACTTTTTTAAAACTCTTGAAAACAAGCATTGAAGACACGGACGGAAATATTATCAAGGCAGAAATCAAAAGAGTGCCTACAAGATTCATGGCAAGAACTATGACAGCGGCAACTACAGAGGCAAAAATGAAACTTGTGATTTTTGTATTTGTTCCACAAGTATGAGCGAAAGATTCATCAAAAGTCAGTGCAAATATTCTGTTATAAAAATAAACAAACAGGATGATTACAACGGCAGAAATGACAACCGAAAAAATCATATCACTTTTTGTAAGAGTCAAAATTAAAGTTGAACCGAACAACGTACTGCATACATCTCCTGAAAGATTTTCTGGAGGAGAAAAGATGTTCATTAAAAAATATCCAATTGCCAAAGCTCCAGTAGAAATCATTGCAACGCTTGCATCCCCTTTTATCTTTGAATTTTCTTTTGCACACAAAATCAAAACGGCAAACAAAACAGTAACAGGCAAAACAAATATTGTATCAAAAGAAATTTTTAAAACGGATGCCATTGCCATTGCACCGAAAGCAGTGTGAGAAAGACCATCGCCAATATATGAAACTCGCTTAAGCACCAATGTAACGCCAAGCAGTGATGAAACGATTGAAATCATGGTACCTGCAACAAATGCGTAAATAACAAAAGGAAAAGAGAAATACATTTTTATGGTTTCAAAAAAATCTGTCATTTTACAACCTCCGGATTTTTTCCAAGCTTTAAAATTCTTGAAGCATATTTTTTCGCAGCTTCCAGATTATGGCTTATGGTGATTATGGTAAGGCCATCATCATTAAGATTTTTCAATATTTCATGCATTCTTTCCGTAATTTCCGCATCAAATCCTTTTGCAGGCTCATCCATTACGAGAACATCACTTGAGGCACATAAAGCACGGGCAAAAAGTACCCTTTGCTGCTGACCTCCAGACAGCTCCTTGAAGCTTTTATTTGCGTAGTCAAGCATTCCAAGTTTTTCAAGATTGTCTTTTGCCTTTGACTGCAACTTTTTTGAATAAAAAGGCAACCATCCAAGAGAAGACTGATTTCCTGAAAGTACGATTTCCCAAACTGTTGCCGGGAACGATTTTTGAATTTCTGAAGTCTGAGGAAGATAGCCGATTCCTTTTCTGTTCCAATCAGAGGAATACAAAACAGAACCTGATATCGGCTTTATGAATTTAAGGATTGTTTTCATCAATGTGGATTTTCCACTTCCGTTTTCACCCACAATAAAAAAATAATCACCTTTTTCTACAGAGAAGTTCAGATTTTCACAAACGATTTTTGTGCTGTAGCCGACGCAAAGATTTTTACACTCCAAGAGAGCCATTTTTTACCGCCTTAGTTCAAAGCCTTTTTTAAAACTTCCAGATTCTTTTTCATGGCAGAAAGATAGTTTCGTCCATTTTTAATATCAGATTTGGTAATTGACTGCAAAGAATCCATTTCAAGAATTTCCTGATTTTTTGACTTTGTGTTTGAAACAATTGTCTTTGCAATTTTTTTATCTGACTTTTCAATTGTCAAAATTGCGTTCAAATCAAGCTCATCAACTTTTTTTGCAAGAAAGACAACGGTCTCAAAACTTGCCTCGGATTCAGCACTGCAGCCAACAAATGCGGCAAAATATTTCAAGCCGTAATCATCAGTAAGATATCTGAAAGGATAACGGTCGCCAAAGAGTACGGTTTTCTTATTTGCACTAGCAACTGCTTTTTCGAATTCACTGTCCAAAGCTGAAAGACTTGCAACATAGTTTTCTGCATTCTTTTTGTAAAAGTCAGCATTTTCAAAATCAAGCTTCTGTATTTTTTCAGAAAGCACTTTTGTCAAATCAATTGCATTCTTCAAAGAAAGCCACACATGCTCATCGTATTCAGGTTCTTCTTCGTGATGATGCTCCCCTTCATGATGATGTTCATCTTCTTCTTTCTGCATGCCTTCCACGATTTCTTCTTCACGAACTTTGTCGCCAAGCACATCCATCATGTTAAGCACAACCTGATTTTTATTAGACGACTTTGCAAGAACTTTTTCTACCCATTCATCACTTTCTCCGCCAACGTAAACAAACAGATCCGCCTTGGAAATTTTTGCAATGTCCTTTATGGATGGCTGATAGCTATGAAGGTCTGTTCCGTTATCCTGGAGCAAAGTTACGTCAAACTTCGATACTCTTTTTCCGAGAACATTCATTATCCAGTCATACTCAGGGAACGTCGTACATACAATTGATTTTTTGCCTGATGCAAAACATGATGCAGAAAATGCAAGCAATGATGCTGAAACGATTATTGATTTTATGATTCTATTCATATATGTAAATCTCCTTATAAAATTGCCAGACTAGGCAAGACATTTTTCAAGACGGCCAATAATGGCTTCCTTGTCATAATTTTTTCCAATAAACACAATCTGATTGATTCTGTCTCCATATTCTTTGTCCCATGAAGATCTGAGTTCTTCATCATCTTCAAGACATTCTTTCTGAGTCTGTTCATCCAATGCAGCTACCCAATAGGCCACAGCCATGACAGAAGAGTTTCGTCCAGCCTGCTCAAAAAGAAGAACATCCTGAGGGCGTTCCTTAAACCAAATGTAACCTTTTGCACGGATAAGATTTTTCGGGAAATCTTCATTTATAAAAGACATGAATTTCCGCTCATCAAAAGGCTTTTTGATTTCATAGGAGAAACTTGAAATTCCATACTCGTCGGTAAAACCTCTTTTCGTATCAGAGAGAGTATTTATTGCTTTCTGAATTGCGGAAGAAGAATCTACCATTTCATAATTGAACTTTTGGTCGGAGACAATTTTTTCAATGTCAACCTTTGAATGAATTGCCTTGATGATTTCTGCTTTTGGCTGGAAGTCACGAATGATTTTTATAACCTGCTCAATCTGATTTTCCTCAAGAAGGTCAAGTTTGTTCAGGACAATCGTATTGCAGAATTCAATCTGGTCTACAATCAGCGTCGTAATATCATTTGAAGAAAGATTGTTTGCATCCTTTTCGCCATAATTCTGCAAATCAGTCATAAACTCCCTGTAAATTCGATCCGCATCAACAACCGACACAATGTTTGAAAGATAAACATTTGCATCAGGATTTTCATCTTCATAAGCAAGAAAAGATGCGGCAACTGCACCTGGATCGCTGATTCCCGAGGCTTCAACGAAAACAGTTTCAATAGAATCATTTTCTGAAATTTTTTCAACCTGCTTGAGAAATTCTTCCCTCAAAGTACAGCAAATGCATCCGTTCTGCATTTCATACATTTCGCTCTGGGCAACAGCAGAACCGTTTTTCTTAATAATCGCAGCATCAATATTGATTGAGCCCATGTCGTTCACGATAAGGGCAACTTTTCTCTGTTCCTGACGAAGGATTTCATTGAGCAAAGTTGTCTTACCGGAGCCTAAATATCCCGTAATAAGGGTTACCGGTTTCTTAGTCATTTTAAGTTTTCCTGTTTGATTTTTTTGTAAATTGTTGCTTTTAAGAACTTCATTTTAAGGGCAACGAAAGAAAATATAAAAACAGTAAAACTAATCATTCAAGCGAATTTTTTGGGAAACAAGAGTATTTGATTTTAGGTAAGTATTTTTTACTGATGCAAAAATTGATTTTTTAAAAATGCAAAAGTAATTGCAAGAAGCTTTAAAGATGGCGCCAAAAGACAAAAGCTTTATGTTCTGTTCCGCAATGCTTATCACAAGGCAGACAGGACAGTCGTCACCTTCACAGTGATGATTTTTTTCAAGCGCAATATAGGCAACGGAGAAAATTGAAAATACCAAAAGAAGAACTGCAAGAAATGTTCTAAGTTTGTTTATTTTGTTCTGCATTTTTGGCAAATTCCATTAAATGAAGACAAATGCAAATCAATCTCAAGCCCAAGTTCCCTGGAAATTGATTTCAAATATTCTGAAGTTTTTTCATCATCAAGATGAATTACGGCTCCACATTTGCAACATTGAAAATGAATGTGTTCGTTGCAGTTGTGCTCGTCTTCCACACTCTGGTAAATAAACCCATCTGAAATCATGGATTTATGTTTTACAAGCAAACCGTTTTCCGTCATCTTGTCAAGGTTTCTATAAACAGTTGTCTTGTTTACGTCAACACCGTTTTCCTTCAGGAAAGAAGACAATTCAGCGGCTGTAAAACTTTTTTCCATTCTATCCTGAATAAATTGAGAAATCAAATCCGATGTTTTCGTATGATACAACTTTTGCAACATAGTTGCATTTTTATATAACAATTTTGAAATAAGGTCAATAAGATTGCGTGCCAAATGCAAAAAAATCATGCCATATACAATCTATTTTGTGCGGCACACCCTGAAACCCGTAGTATAAGTGTTCAATTCCGGCAAGCTGTAAAATATCCGGGCGGAAGCACAATAATTTGCGCTAAAAGACCAGCATCCGCCAACTTCGTAATAATATTGGAAAAAACCTTCTGATTTTCCAGTAGCGGGATTTACATATTCCTGATATCTGCCGTCCGTACACCATTCTGAAACGTTTCCGCTCATGTCATACAAACCCAAACCATTAGGTTTCTTCATGCCAACTTGATGAGAGCCATAACCAGATTTGCCTGAATCGTATTTATTCTTGGAAGTCACGCCACCATTACAAATGTTGTATGCGTACCATCCGGTTTTATCAAGTCCCTCGTCTATCATTCCCGGAGATTTTAATGCTGATTTTGCACCAGAAAATTCACACTTCCATTCTTCAGAAAAAGGATTGCCTCCCCTGCTTGCAAATTCCCATTCAGCCAAAGTGGGCAGACGAAATCCTTTCTTTTTCAAATTTTCCGTAACATCAGCCTTTACGATATGCGTCGTTTTCACTTTGCCAAATTCAACTTCTGTCTTTGTCTTGATGTTTTCAATTTTATAAACTTGCTCAAATCCATGCTTTTGGCTCAGCAAATTGCAATAATATACTGCATCGTACCACGTGACATTTTCAACAGGTCGAAGTCTGTCATTTTCATTTTCTGACAGATGATATTTTTCAAACTCAATTGAAGTTCTCGAAACCTCTGCCGTAACGCCAACCGTATTGAGGCTTTTATCCGACATGATTTCATAAAATTCACTTTTGGTCGTTTCATAAGGACTCATGCAAAAATCGTTGATTGTGATTTTCGTACCGTCCGTAAAAGATCCTGCATATTCAGAATTTTTCCAGAGAGCAAAATCTGATGAACCTTGCAAAGTCATTCCCTTCACCTCAACAAAGTTTTTGTCGCTTGAAGGATTTCCGTCATCGCTGCATCCCAAAAACAATAATGCAAATAGCATGAAAGAAAATTTTCGCATGCAAAAAATCAAATCTATTTTTTTCATCAATCATTACCTCTGTCATTTTCTTTTCTATCGGACATCCCTGAAAATTGAATTTTCAAAAACTTCCTACCAATAATATAAATTCATACTTTGCAAATTTCCATGTGAAAACAAAAGAGACATTCCAATAAAATAAATTTCATGTCATTCAAAAACCGGATGCATTAAAAACTAAAACATCCAGTAAGCATTACGCAATACATTGATGAAAGCAAAAACAAACAATGCCATAAAGGCAACGACAAAACATTTTCCAACCTTGGTTGCCTTTGTATCTGCATCAAACAAGCGGCCTGTTTTGGACGGAAGCATCACAAGATAAAAACTCACTATCGGTATCAATGAACATGCTCCGTTAAATCCCGCATCATGAAATCTTCTTACAGTTACGGAAATTGAAGGCGGAATTACAACAAAGAAGTAAAAATAAATTATGAACAAAATGCTTCTTGATTCATACATGCTGAAGAAAAATTGACAATTGTAGTATACGGAAAGCAAAAGTGAAATCACGACATAATTAAAAAGCATAAAAATGAAATATTCACTTCGCTTTGCATATCCTTTAAAAGTAAAGAATTTGCAGAAACAGGATTTTATGGCATTCAGAACGCATTGTTTGCTGACTGAATTTGCGGAAGGCTGATAGATGAATTTTTCCAGGGCCAAGATGCATCTTGCAAAAAAAGCCAGACCGAAAATATCTGATGCAAAATCCAATATGGAAGAGAAAAATATCAATATGTAATCTTTATTCATGAAAGCAACTTTTACTGATGCTGCAAAAGATGCAAACAAACCGAGTGAGTTTTTTACAAAAAGAGAAAGCGGCACATAAGACAACGCATACCGCAAATTGACGTTGCAGAAAAAATTCAAGGACTCAGGCTTACCGAAAAGACTTTGAATAGCCAATCTGCTTGTAAAAAACAACATGCAAAAATCAAAGACAAGTATTATGCAAAGAATCATTCTATATGTTTTGAAAAATCTTTTTTTCGTCATGGAGATTTTTTCGTCTCTTGCCCAAAAGTAACATGCACATGACATGATTACTAAAAAAAGATAGATAATTCCTGATGCAAACGCGCGAGCTGAAAATCCAAACCTTATGCCAAACAACATCCTGGCTGCCATAAAAAGCAAAAATGCAAAAAACGAATTTGCAAATGGTTTTGAAAAACAATTTTTATTCATAAAACCTCCGCTGATTTATACAAACGCTTTCATGATACAGCATTGCAAAAAAATTGTCACTGAGGCTTTTTAATCTGATTTATGTGGTCTTTTCCAGTTGTTCAAAACAACTAACAAGATTAAAAGCTCCAAGACTTGAAATTACAAGTCCTAGAACTACACTTTTTTGGAAGATATTGGGAGTATAAATTTTCAAGTTCTTTGCGGCATTTTATGAACTCACGGCCAAGCTGAGGATCAAAGTGAGAGCCTAAATCTTCTTCCATAATCTGAAACGCCTTATCATAAGAAAAACTGTCTTTATAGCATCGTTTGCTTACCAAAGCATCAAACACATCAACCAATGCCATAATTCGAGCTTCAAGAGGAATATCCGCACCTTTGATTTTTTCAGGATACCCCTGACCGTTCCATTTTTCGTGATGATAATGGGCTACGTTGATGGCTATCTGCTTGAATTCCTGATCATCAACAGAAGAAAGAACATTTTCCACGATACGGGCACCTTCTGCAGAATGAGACTTCATAATTTCGTATTCTTCATCAGTAAATTTTCCGGGCTTGCGAAGGATTGCATCGTCAACGGCAATTTTTCCGAGGTCGTGCATTGGAGCGGCTTTAATTACGGAGTCGTAAAAGCTATCTGAAAGATAAGAATATTCCGGCAATTTTTTTAAGTGTTCTGCAAAAACACGCACACAGTCACTTGTACGCTTGATGTGGCCGCCAGTAGAGTTGTCACGGCTTTCTACCATTGTGGCCATTCCCATGATGATTGAATTTTGTATTTCGTTAATCTTTTGTGTTTTTTCATCAATTGATTCCGTCATCTCATTGAGGATGTCGCACAAATCTCCGAAGGAATCATTTGCAACAAATTTGATTTTTGATTTATAGTCGCCTTCCTTGATTTTTAAAATCCGTTCCTTGATTTTTTTTAACGGGACTTCAAAATAACGGTTGAGTGCAAGAGTAATAACAAGTCCTATGAAAAGTGCACTGACTACAACAATGTAAGTTTTTATGTCGATGGGAAATTTATAATAGAAACTGATAGATAAAATAATCGAAACAAGCAGTACGACAGGAAACAAAGTTACCGAAATATAATTTACCGTAAACAAAAAACGTATGGTTGGCTGTTTTATTCTATCATATTGATAAAGATGACCTTCCGGGAAAAATTTTGGAAGAACAAATTTTATGTGAATCGTTTCTGTAATGAAAAATGAAAGAGTAAACGTGACCAAGGATTCGATTAAAACATTTAAAAATGAAGCTTTTATGATGTATGCAAAATTAAGCTGAAAACCTTTATTCATTGCATATAAAATAATTACGATTTCTTCTAAAAAATAAAAAATCCATCCACTGATTCCTATTGTCGCATACACGATTGGAAGATTTATGATATGGCTTTTAAGTTTTTTTCCTGAAAATAAAATATAACTTATGCTAAGCACAATTGGCAAAAGAAAACTCATGTACTGCATCTTGTCAATCACAGTGTACTGCAAAAGAAAATCGACCCACTGATTAAATGCAGGATTTTTAAAACTGGAACTTTGAAAAATATTCGGCATGAAAACGCCAATCAAATTTGCCAAGACTGCAACTAAACTGTACAGAAGTGATATGCAAAAAATATGTTTTGAATTCATCTTCATAACATAAAATTATATCACATTAAATTGCACAAAAACTCGCATTCATCCCGATTTTTACGCAAAACGACATGATAAATCACACTACCTAAACGGGTAGTGTATAAAAATCTTTAAGGATATTTTCAGATATTTTTTATAATTATGAAAACTGCAAAAAAAGATGCTTATGCCAAATAAAATTCCCTTATTGCCTTTATCATGTATTCCACATCTTTTCTGCCTGCGGTCTCGCACGGTGAATGCATGGCCCACTCTGCAAGTCCAATGTCGGCTGAACGAAGAGACACATGAGAATTGCTGATGTTTCCAAGAGTTGAGCCACCCGGTATGTCCGAGCGATTTGTGTATGTCTGGCATGGGACATCGGCTTTTTTACAAATGCTTCTAAACATTGCGGATGTTATGCCGTCTGTCGTGTACTTTTGTGAAGCATTGAATTTTATTACAGGACCGCCATTAAGTTTCGGACGGTTTACAGGGTCTGCACAAGATGAAAAGTTTGGATGAAGGGCATGTGCATTGTCTGCGCTGAGCATAAAACTTTTTGATATGAGCTTATAGTAATCCTCCTCATTTTTGCCGATTCCGTAAACGATTCTATGAAGGATATCATAAAGCATTGTAGAATTTGCTCCCTGACGGGTAAGACTTCCGACTTCCTCGTTATCAAAAACGCAATATATTGAGGCATGTTCAGATTCTTCTGATTCAACAAATCCCTTGAGAGTCGTCCACGCACATTCAAGGTCATCAAGACGCGGAGAATAGATCATTTCCTTTTCTGCACCCACGAAAGTCCCTTTTGTCCTCACGTAAAGATAAAGGTCATTTCCGGCAATATCATCATAATTCGTGTCTGTTTTTTCGGCAATAAATTTCATGAAGTTTGCATATTTGTTGCATGAAAATATTGGAAGCATGTCATCCTGGACGTTATACTTGCATTCGGAATTTGCATTTCTGTTCATGTGGATTGCAAGGCTTGGAATTATCAAAAGGTCTTCATCAATTGAAACAAGTTTTTCTGTAAATTCCAAAGGAGATTCTGTCTTTAAAATAAGTCTGCCGGCAACGGACAGAGGTCGGTCAAACCAAGGGGCACAGAGCATTCCGCCATATTTTTCAATATTCAGCTTGACGCAATTTCCGCCTGTTATCTCAGGATTTTCCTTGATTTTAAATGTGGGAGAGTCACTGTGGCTTGAACAGAGCATAAATGAATCGAAATCGTTTTCAGGAATCCTGAATGCTATAAGTGACGAATTGTTACGCCTTACGAAATATTTTCCGCCCTTTTCTATTTTCCATTTGTCTGATTCCAAAAGTTCCGAGTATCCTTTTTTTGTAAGCTCACATGCGATATTTTCAACTGCATGAAACATACTTGGACATTTGTCTATAAACTCAAGCATTTCTCTGGCACATTCCATGGTACACCTCGAAATTATTATCGGCAAAAAAAAGTCAGGGTCATCTATAAAAATGAAACACAAAACACGCATCACAAGCTTATCCAACGCAAGATGCGGGGGGAATTTTTATTTTGAATTTCCCATTACTCTAGACATATCTGTGTACACAGGAGGATTTTCATCCTCTACAGGCATTTCGTAAGATTTTGAAACATCTTCATTTTCATTAATTATATAAACGGTATCTCCACGACTCGCATTATAATCGATAATTTCTTTTACGTGTTTTTCAACTGACTCCAATTCCACTTTTGAAAGGGAACTATATTTTCCATCTTGTTTCAAGAAAACTATACCTATTATTTTTTTGCAGTTTTTCGGATTTTCAGCATCAAATGTAACACTAATTTCGTATCTATCACGATTGAAAACTTTTTGAAGTTCTTGATTTATTTTTCTATAGATTTTTTCTTCATATTTGTTTTCAAATGACACAGTATCATTTGCAATTAGTCCTTCATTATCAGATTTAATTCTTTTCTGTGAACATGCCATCAGCACCAAACTGCTTAATAAAAATAGAACCAAAATAATTTTCAAATTTTTCATTTTTTCCCTTCCTATCTATATGAATAAAATTCTCTATCACGATGTTTAAATTGTTTTGCTTCAAATACATATGATTTTAAATGGCTCACATGATAAAAACCGCAGGCTTTACAATAACATTTACGCATAGGTTTATGCTTCTAACCTGCACCAATCAATTCAATAAGTTTTTGAACTCTATCATGAGTTTTATTATTTGCCATAAAATCCCCCGTTACGGCTTTTTCCCTAGATAATTAGTTTCATTTATTATGATAGTTGATATTTCTTATTCATTTTTTTGAATTTCTCCAAAAAAAGTTTTTATCGCATTACTTACAGAACCTTCATCTTTTCCAATTTTAGCTGCAAGTTCAGCTTGTTCAGGCATGATATTTGATGTAATGAAATTTTGAAGTAATATCACATCTACAAAATTTCTATTTTCCAGCAATTCTAAGATTTGCTTTTTTAAGAAATTCATTTCCAAAACTTGCAGAACCCTTAAAGTAATAAAAGAATTTAACCATTACTTTTGCCTTGACTGACAACTATCAAATGCTTTTTCTATTTTATTTAAATCTTCAAGTGCGTATTCACTTTTAAACAAATCTTCTTCTGGGGTAAGATAATTATTCTTTACTGACTCTGTATCAAAGATTGAATTTTCTTCTGATTCATAATTTTTTATCTGCTCATCTACAAGTTGTGACTGATGATATTTAAGAATTAAATTCTTTACTTCATCAATTGTTAATCCTGATTGTTTTGCAAGCCATTGCTGAACATTCTCGCAAGAAGGATTTATTCCGATTCTTTTAGCTGCGTTAATGAGTTGAACGGATCTATTGTATTCATCTCTTGTACACATCCTGAGTTTTTTGAGTTCACCTCGTTCTTTTACATGTCGAATTTCATTCTCAAGGCATGAGTAGAGGTATCCTATGTAAGAACTAGAATCTTCTTTGAAATTTAATAGAGTTCTTTTTATACAATGAAATATTTCAACACCCGCTGCTCGTACATCATCTTCCCTAAAACAGATAAGTGTCCAGTTCCGAATAAGTGTGTATATTTTCTGGAATTTTTTTTATATTCAATGGATTCTTTATTCTGAATTTCTTGAATTTCTGAGAACAATTTTAATATTTCTTCTTCCTTTTTTTGTTTGGCAGCAATATTAACCATAAAAACCACCTACAATGAGAAGAATTCATCTAAATTTTGCATCAGATGCAACCATTGAATTTGTAAGATTATTTAAATAATACAATGAAGTTACATCATACAGTTCTGGTGAACCAGCTTTATTATTTTCATCAAAACTTACTTTGCCGTATACAACACTCTTAACATCGCAGTTCAAGAATTTTTCTGCAAAAGATAGGACGCACATAAGAATCATTGGTAAAGGTTTTGGACCAAATGTTATGTCTGCATATATTGAACTTCCCTCATCAATTTCATCCAACATAGCTTTCAATCGAGTTTCATAATTTTCTTTTGTTTCTTTGAACTCTGTTTCGAGAGTTTTAAAAGTAAGTTTTGCACCAATTTCTTCATTTATAGTGATCAATTCATACATAAATGCACCTCTGTTTCTATCAGGACTTCCAGCATCTTCTATATCATTTATAGATCTTAGGGCAATTACCTTAACCTCATCGTCTTTTTTGAGAGTTTCTGCAAGAATTGCGTTAATTGGAAAATAAACAGGTTTTGAATATGTAATGTTTGTATTGCCTGTTCCTGCATAAACCATAGGCTCCAAATCTTTTTTCATTGGAATGTCGCAGAAAATAATTTTTTCATATCAATTTACTCCTATAAGCATTAATAATAAGGTACGAAAAAAGGAATACTTGATATTTTCATCTAATTTCTCTGCCTTTATTAATTGTATTCTGATATATTATAACATAGATTTTTTTAATGAGCCTGCTTTTTATTTGCCGTATTTCCAATCTTCCTCAAAATATCTTGTCCTATTCCAAAAGAAATGCCATCAGATTGTCACTGACCCACTTCCAAATTTTTAATTTTCATGTTATAATTAATTAACAAATTTTACAGGAGGCTGGATGTTAAAATCTAGCAAACAGTTGGGCATTGTATAAGGCCGGGAGTTGCTGAACCTATCGTTGGATTAGTGATGAAGGGTTTACTACAAACCCAAAAACGGCGAAGTCAAGGCCTTGAACGAAGTGTGCCTTGACTCGACGTATTT
>JAZQMW010000095.1:0-10346 GCA_045627025.1 Treponema sp.
GGTCATGAATTCGAGGGTAAGTTTGCAGTTTTGTTGTTTTTTTTGCAAATTTGTTGGAAGAGTAAACATCAGCATGCTTTTGTGGAGCAAAAAATTGCAAACAGATTGGTTTCGATTGCGAATTTGCGGCAAGTTATACACTGGCATGCTTTTGGGCGCCCCGTTTGACGGTTTGCATTTTGTACCACAGCCAGCGTTTAGTATGTCGGTTTCCTTTTAGATACACGGTTTCCCTGTTTGTCGGTTTGCGTCACAATTCACGGTTTCCAAACAGGACATTCGTTTGCGACAAAATACTTTGTGGCCCCCTTTCGACGGTCTGCATTTCAATCCACAGTCGCCCCCATGTGGTAGTTTGCATTCCGATTCACGGTTAGCTTTAAGTTGTCAGTTTGCGATTACAATTTGGCGGTTAAAAATATCAAATCATGTTTTGTATTGATGTAAGTTTTAAACTTTGCAAACATCTTAACTTTTCGAATCATTTCGGCTATATTACAGTTAACAAATTTAAACATTCCAAAATCCAAGAGGCAATGCATATGGAAGAAAAAATAATTTTAATTACAAATGACGATGGCATCGATGCTCCAGGAATCAGGATGCTTGCAAATGCCGCAAAAAAATTTGGCACAATATATATAGTTGCTCCAGATTCTGCACAAAGCTCAATGTCACACAGGATTTCGTATTTCAAACAAATTGAAGTAAAAGATTTCGATTTCGGCATGGAAAACGTCAAGGCTTTTTCTGTAAATGGCTCACCTGCCGACTGTGTCCGAGTCGGTGCATTAAAACTTTTACCCCGCAAGCCAGACTATGTTTTTTCAGGAATAAATAACGGCTATAACATTTCAGGCGACATACAATATTCAGGGACAGTAAGTGCAGCTCTTGAAGGTGCATTTCTCGGCATCCACTCAATTGCCTTTTCCCACGAATCGTGCCCTATCCATGAAACAACTGAAAAATATTTAAGTGAACTTATGAAAGAATTCATGAATACACCATTAAAAGAAAATACAATCTGGAACATCAATTTTCCAAACTGCAAGGCATCAGACTGCAAGGGCATTAAAAGAAACATGCGTATTTCCTATGATGGATTTTACGATGACACATACAGTGAAGAAAAAAGTTCTGACGGAAGACGGATATTAAGTGTCATTCCTGGCCGACATTGGGAACGCTCACAAGAAGGAACTGATGTTGCTGCAATTCGAGATGGATATGTTTCTGTAGGAACTGTTACAAACGTAATGTAATTGAATCGCTGAATTGTAATTTTAAAGATGCCATGATCAATTATTGCATTATGGCATCAAAATCTTTTCGCAAAAAAAGCTTCCTTAAAATCAAACATGAAGCCTTTTTATTTTCTCTGAATGTTTCCTGTTTTTTCCGAAATGACATTACCGTTGACATCATATTCAATCCACTTTTCCACACCCCAAGAATCTTTCCAGTAAAGATTACGCATCTGGTTTGTGTAGATGTACCATTCTTCATAACCGTCTGGATTAATAATATGGACAGAATGAGAGATTAAAGAATCAGAATCAAATTCATCGGAGAAAAAATATTCAGAACCATCTTCCGCAATAAAATGTGAAGGATCAAGCAAATTGACATTCCAAAGGCAATCATACGAATAAAAAGTATCAACAACGGTCGACTTCCATGATTTAAGCAAAGAAAAATTGGAAGAAAAATAGTATTTGTCAGAAAGCGGAGATGAAGGAGACAGATTTTCCTTTTTGACAAACAGAAAAACAGGACCGGATTCAATGATTTTCCTGTTGATGAAAACGCAAATCCATTCGTTTCCCATTACATCAGTTTTGCTAAAAAGAGTTTTGACAACCGTACCTGCAGGAAGCTTTAAATATATGAGGGAATTGAATGAAATTTTTTTGTCCTCGCTTGCAAGTGAAACGTAATCAAAAAGTTCTTTTGCATCATAAGGATTTTTTATTCCAGTCGGAATATAGTATGCAGGCGTATCTTCTCTTGTAACGCTCATATAGGAAATTGGATATGATATGCTTTCATAAAGTTTAAGAACCTGTTCTTTTTCTGCACTTCCTTTTTGTGATAAAATCGAAACAGGTGTTTTTTCTATGCTGTACTTAAAAACTTTTGTTGCAATATTTTCTGCAAGAGACACTGATATGAAAAACATGCATATGTTGATGAAAAGACATGAAATGTATTTTAAAACATGAAGCGATATTCTTAAAATCCTTTTTCTAATGCTTGATGCAAAAAGTCTTAAAAGGCTGTTTGCTGAAACAATCAGAATTATGTAGCTTAGAAAAAAAAGAAATAAAAAAAAGAAAAAATCTTCCCACTCCCAAATATCACATCTGCCGTTTACCCATATGCCAGCCATCAGGATGATGACAACGAAATATGCAACTCCAGACAAAAGGCATTCGTATAATGTTGATTTTTCCCTGAATGTGAATTTGTTTTGTAAGAAAACCTTTATTTGCTCCATCCTTTACTCCAATTCAATTTTGAGTTGTCCCTAAAACATGAATAGGTAATTTTATTTTGCAAGACATTTTATGAAATGATATTTTTCGCAAGAACTTCACATAAAAAAAGCCGACATTAAAATTGCAATTTCCAGAAGTTCCGGCAATCTGTCAGAGACATCAAAATACACAAGCTTAAAAACTTTATCCTGAATTGCATTTGCATAAAACTCACAGGAATTCTAAAAAATCAGAACACCCTTTATATATTTTCGGAATTATATGTCAAAATGACGAGTTATGAAAGTAAAAAGCTTTACATTTATAGTAACATCTCTAAAAAATTGACGTTACGGTAAAATTCTTGCCGCAATCATTACAAATGGCTTGAATTTAATTCTTGCTGTTAATGAATGCACAAATGTTGTATAATTGTTTCATGCCAAAAATCATAACAGGAATACTCTCGCACGTTGATGCTGGAAAAACTACATTGTCAGAAGCCCTGCTTTACACATGCAAGGCAATTCGAAAACTTGGTCGCGTTGATGATAAAAATTCATTTCTTGATACGAATGCAATTGAAAGGCAACGAGGCATTACGATTTTTGCAAAACAGGCAGAACTTAATGAAAAAATTACCCTCATCGATACTCCAGGTCACGTTGATTTTAGTGCGGAAACAGAGAGAACTCTTTCTGTGCTTGATGCTGCAATTCTTCTTGTAAATGCATCCGACGGAATTGAAAGCCATACAAAAACTCTATGGAATTTGCTGAATCACCATAATATCCCGACAATTGTTTTCGTAAACAAAATGGACATGATTGGCACGGATAAATCAAAAATTCTTTCAAAACTAAAAATACTTTCAAGCGGAATAATTGATTTTGAAAATGATGATTTTTACGATGAATCTTTTTTGGAAGAAATGGCTTCATGCAATGATTCTCTTCTCGAAAAATATCTTGCAGAAAATTCTCTTTCCCAAAATGATATAAAAAACGCAATATCGAATCGAGAAATTTTTCCATGCGTCTTTGGGTCTGCCCTTAAATTACAGGGAATTGAAAAACTTGTAAACTTGCTGGAAAAATATTTTGAAAGCAAAAAAACTGTAGATGATTTTGGATGCATTGTCTATAAAATTTCAAAAGACAAACAGAATGGCAGATTGACCCACTTGAAAATAACTGGCGGCACTCTAAAGGTGAAAGACATTTTTGAAGATGAAAAAGTCAACGAAATCAGAATATATTCAGGCGACAAATATGAGTCCGTAAAAGAACTTTGCGCAGGCCACATCTGCACGGTAACAGGACTAAAAAAATCTTTTGCAGGAAAAACTTACGGCTCTGCCCCTGAACTTAAAAACAATGAAATTGAACCGGCCCTAATCTATTCAGTTATTCCTCCAGAAGGAATTGATGATGTGAAACTGCTTGATTTTTTTCATGATCTTGAAGAAGAAATTCCTGAAATAAAAGTAGAATGTCATAACGGAAGTATTTCTATCATGCTCATGGGAGAAATCCAGACGGAAATCATAAAACAGATTTTGCAAGACCGTTATGGAATAAAAATTGAATTTGGTGAATGCAGAATCGCATACAAAGAGACAATTCTTGAATCTGTAGGCGGAATCGGACATTATGAACCTTTAAAGCATTATGCAGAAGTACATTTGACACTGAATCCGCTTCCCAGAGGATCGGGCCTTAGATTTGTTTCAAATCTCTGTGTAGATGATCTTGACACAAACTGGCAGCGACTTATTCTTACTCATTTGAAAGAAAAGCAGCATGTCGGTGTGCTTTCAGGAAGTCCTTTGACAGATATGGAAATGCGTGTTACTGCAGGAAAGGCACATTTAAAGCACACGGAAGGTGGCGATTTCAGACAGGCCACATACAGGGCAATAAGGCAAGCTCTCATGCATTCAAAATCAGTTCTTCTGGAACCTGTGTATGACTTTGAAATTGTCGTGCCGGAAAACTGCACGGGACGAGTAATGAGTGATGTTGATAAAATGCACGGTACATGCACTCTTGAAGGAACAGATTGCTCTTTTGCAACTCTTTCAGGGAAGTGTCCTGTTTCCACAATGAAAAATTATTTGAATGAAATACGAGCATTTACAAAAGGACAGGGAACACTGAGTCTTTCTTCAGGCGGATTTGAAATATGCCATAACGAAAAAGATGTCATTGAAAAATCAGGCTACAATCCTGACTCTGATTTAGAAAATCCATCTTCAAGTGTTTTCTGTTCACACGGTGCAGGATTTGTTGTTCCATGGAATGAAGTTGAAAGCCACTGCCACATTAAAAGTTAGATTCAGAAATTGATTTGCAATAAATGTGCAAAACAATATTTGCCGCAACCAAATGAAAGGCGACCGTGGATTGGATTGCATACCGACACTTTGTTTGGAAATCGTAGATTGGAAAGGTAACTGTCAAAAGAGGGCTGACTGAGTGTCGGTATGCAAACTGTTGCTTTGAACGCAAACTGTTGCTTGGCATGAAAACCGTCGCAAGGGGCACTCCAAAAGGATTCCGATGTTTCTTTACGCAAATTTGCAAATGAAACCCACCCAATTGCAAATCCCCCATCCTTTTGCATTCCATTGCTATCTGCATGCAAAGCCTGAAAAATAGAAGTCTTCCAATGTATCTTCGGTATAGAAAAGGGTTACTTTTGTAAGTATGAAAGTAAATCCTTCCTTTTCAAATATGAACGGTTCTTTCATCTCAAATTTTTTGCCGTTTTCAGCTTCGTACGCACGTGTTTTTTCACTTATGCATTTTGCAATATCAAGCATGTTGACAATTTTTTCTTTCTTCTTTCCGTTTTCAGATGCATAGAATTTTTCAGTTTGATTACTTGATATGCATATTTCAGAAAGCTCAGAGAAGTTTTTTACATCAAAAACATAATCTTTTGTGGTAATTTCAAAATGTTTTGAATAATTTCTTTTGGAAGATGTACTTATTGGATTAAATCCTAAAATCTTTTCAAATGAATCTTCGTTTTCAAAATATTCCTTAATCCATGAAGGCTTTTTCTCCCATAAATCAATTTCCTTAAAAGAACTTAAAATCTTAGCCTTGTCATCATCAGAAAAATTACATTCTTGAGAATTCAAAATGATATTTTCACCGTCAAGCATGTTGTATTTTGCAAGAATTTTTTCAAAAATGTGCAGCTGGTTTCTTTTGGGAGTGTCAATCATGTTGAAAGGTCCCACAGCCACTGCAAGTGCCATGACTGCAAAAAGCAAAATCACGAATGTCGTAAAATCTTTTTTCCTGTAAATGGTGATTGCAACAAAAATCGTACTCAAAATGATGTATATGACGCTCAAGTATCTTGATTCCGTGTATCCGTATGCGTTTACCCTTATGAAAAAAGCAATATATTGTATTGCAATGAGCGGCAGGAGTAAAACAGGGCATGCCTTGTAGAAAACATCAGTTGTGCGTGACTTGAAAGTCTTTAATGCGTGGAAAAACTCGATGTAAAATACTGTTGCAAACGACACAAACCAGTTTATTTCTCCTGAGGGAAGTTTTTTCGTAAACACGCATTTGAAAAAATATATGTACAAAACCACAAGAAGCAGTGCGTATATCGGAAGAAGGATTTTTTCAAAAAGGATCCTGATTGGCTTGCTTTCAGAAAGATTTTGCTCATCTTTAAAGAAGAAAGCGATGAAAATGTTGTATGCGATACCGAGCGCTGTCCAAAGCCAGATTGTTTCAGAAATTTTATAATCGGGCATTTCTCCAAGTATGAGTTTTGCTATTGCACTGTAAACTATGAAAACACCGGTTCCGATGCATGTGCTGACAATCAGCGTAAAAACTGATGAAATTACGAATTTTCCCGGAATGTTTTTGTCTTTGAATGTAATTTTTGAGAGAAAAATCAGAATGAAAAACAATGATGAAAGCGTGCCGAAATATGCAAGTCTTTTGTATTGGGATATGCTGTCCTCGTTCAATAGACATGTCCAGAAAATCAGCATTCCGAGAATGAATTTATATTCTGCACCATGGATGAGGAGTTTTATTTTGTTACTTGGATTGTAAATTTTTACTGCAAGTTCAAATGTAATTTCCGTGCAGATTGATAATGCTGAACACCATATGGAAGACATTGTTATTGCCGTAAGAATGTTTTCCCATTTAAAGACTCCATCATGCAGCAGGCAAATTGATTCTGCAATGCATCCTGTAATGCTGAGAACAAGTGCGACAGAAAATCTTTTTGCAGAAGGTTTTATTGTGCTGAAAAAATTTCTTAAAAAATCCATGAAAACATTATATCATGAAAGATGCCCCAAAAACAATTGTCAGATGGCATGCATCGTCTACTATGGCCGAGTCTACGACTTCGACTGCTTCTGCATTAACATTACCGATCGCTGTGTAGTTCCGACGGTTTTTGTTTTAGATTCCATAAATTGGAGGAAAACATGAAAAAATTGCAATTTGATGATAAACTACACTTTTGGGTGGTATGTTATCCTTCATTATAAGTTTTGATTGAAAAAATTTTGCAGGAAGAAAGATTTAAAGGTTAACACTTGTAAACAAAAGAGAAAAACTTTATACTGCAGATATAAAAAGAAAAGCTTATTGGTTAGAGCAACAAGCTTAAAACACCTTATTAGCTTTTACAAAAAAGTCCAAGTTCACTTTGGGCAGAACAAAAAACAATCGTTTGGAGGTTTTATGACAAAACGTACAGAATTGGGGGGGGTACATAAGTATAGTATTTTCCGCATTTTAATTGCATTTTTTATGGCTTTTCTTGCTTTTTTTGCATCATCATGTTCAGAAAGCAGCGATGATGACGATGAACCTGTCCTTTCTTCCATTTCAATAACGGCACCGGCAAAAAAAACATATTTTATCGGGGAGTCTCTTGACACCGCAGGAATGAAAGTGACGGCAAAATATAGTGACGACTCAGCAAAGGATGTGACAGCTTCTGAAAATATAAGAATTACAGGTTTTGACAGTTCAAAAGCAGCCGAAAGCCAGACGATTACAGTAACATACCAGGAAAAAACAGCGACATTTACTGTAAAAATCATAGCAGCCGAAGTAACAAAAATCGAAATTACAAAAGAACCGACAAAAACAGAATATTTTGTGGGCGCCGTACAACTTAATTTAACAGGCTTAAAAGTAACTGCAACATACAAAGACGGCTCGACAGCCGACGTAACGACTGATGTAACGACAAGCGGATTTGATTCAAGTGCCGCAGTTGAGAGCCAGACAATTACAGTAACTTATGGCGGAAAAAAAGCGACATTTGATGTAAAAATTGTAAAGGCAAATGTTAAAAGCATTACAATTAAAACAAAACCAAACAAGTTAGAATATTTTACAGGTGGTGAAATTGATTTAACAGGCTTAGAAGTAACTGCAACTTATGAAGACACAACTTCAAGTCCAGTAAAAAATGATGACTTAGAAATTACCGGTTTTGATTCAAGCAACGCCACAGATAAACAGACAATTACAGTAACTTATGGCGGAAAAACAGCAACATTTGACGTAAAAATTGTAAAGGCAAATGTTACAAGCATTACAATAAAAACACAGCCAAACAAGTTAGAATATTTTACAGGTGGTGAAATTGATTTAACAGGCTTAGAAGTAACTGCAACTTATGAAGACACAACTTCAAGTCCAGTAAAAAATGATGACTTAGAAATTACAGGCTTTGATTCAAGTAAAGAAGCAGACAGCCAGACAGTTACAGTAACTTATGGCGAAAAAACAGCAACATTTACTGTAAAAATTAAACAGGGTTACACATTCCATAATACAGTAACAACTCTTGCATCAGGAACAGGTTCATACGGAACGGATGAAGCAACTTATGTTGAATTTGGTGACTGGCCGCAGGATGTAGTACCAACAGAAGATGTTGCAACATTAGGACTTGAAACATCTAAAGACAAAGTAACCCGCGGTTACATGGAATTTGTACAGGGAACTGACGGCAACTACTACGTAAAATGTACAGAAAATGCATATGAATCTGGTTACAAATACCAAGACAACACAAATGTAAGAAAAGGTGGAACAAATAGCCGCTGGTTTAAGGTAATGCCAATCAAGTGGCGTGTAGCAGACACAGCATACGATGTTGATGGAATACCTGGAAGTTCAACAGGTAAATTACTTGTAGCTGAAAACATTCTTACAGGAAATGTTCCATATTACGAAGATATACAAAACTACCGTGAAATAGAAGGTAAAACAGTCTACCCGAACAACTACATGCACAGCCAGATTCGTGCATATTTGAACGGTAATACATATACTGGATATGATACAACAACAAGTTCTAATATTGAAAAATCACAATGGAACAATAAAGGCTTTTTGCAGACAGCATTTACAAGTGAAGCAGCAGATAAAATCATAACAACAAAAGTAGATAACTCAAAAGAACAGATGAGTTATGATAGATCAAATGGCATGGATGAAGAATATGCCTGTGACCCGACAGAAGATAAAATCTTTTTGCTTAGCGAATACGAAGTAACAAAATACAGTAAGAGCACAGAAGCATACGACAGTAAAGGAAAAGGAAACAGCCGCATAAGAGTAACAACAGACTTTGCAAAAGCAAACTTCGCTTATCAGGATACAACCGACGGCTGCGGCGGTTGGTGGTGGCTTCGTTCGCCTTTCTATGGCGGTAGTTACGGTGCGCGCTACGTCCGCTATGACGGCAGTGCCAGAGAGAACTTCAGCGTTTCCCTTACGAGGGGCGGCGTTGTTCCGGCTTTGTCAATTTCGTTTTAACGAAATTGACTAGGGCCTGTCCAATAAGTATAAGTTGTAGCGGTGATTGAGGCTGTCGAAATGACCATCACATTAAATGTGGTGGTTTCGAGAGCCTCAACCACCGTAGCAATAACTTTTTAGACAGCCCTGTCCACAAAACATAGTCAGCCGCTTGTAAAAGAGGTATTTCAGATTTTATTCGTTCGATGGTCCTGAATACTATGCTGAATTATCCCAAAAAAACTAGAGTCCATTTCCCAAAAATAGAAAAATATTGATTTTGGGAAATGGACGAACTTACGAGAATATAGTTGCTATAGAATTGCTCCGCCGTGGATATGAAGTTTATACGGGTGTTCTATACAAAAAGGAAATAGATTTTGTTGCAATAAAACAAAGTGAAAAAATTTATATTCAGGTAAGTGATAACATTCAAGTAAAAGAAACTTTTGAACGAGAAATTTCACCATTATTAAGCATAAAAGATGCATATCCAAAAATAATTATTGCTAATACAAAACATGATAAATATTCATACGAAGGAATAATAATATATGATTTAGCCAGATGGCTTAAAGATTTATAACTTGTTCTTACTTAATAAATGATATAAAATAATTATATAAATAAAGTATTGACGGGAGTTTATATAAGTGCTTAGAATCAATTCGCAATTTCAGTTCTCAGTTTGAAATGTAAACGCACGTCAAAATATTAAGGAAATTCAAACCGCCAGAATTATGCAGGTAACTGTGTAGTTCCGGCGGTTTTTGTTTTAAATTCCATAAATTTGAGGAAAACATGACAAAATTGCAATTTGGTGATAAACTACACTTTTATGTGGTGTGTTATCCTTCATTATAAGTTTTGATTGAAAAAATTTTGCAGGAAGAAAGATTTTAAAGTCAACGCTTAATAACTTGAAAACAGAAGAGAAAAACTTTATACTGCAGATATAAAAAGAAAAGCTTATTGGTTAGAGCAACAAGCTTAAACCACCTTATTGGCTTTTACAAAAAAGTCCAAGTTCACTTTGGACAGAACAAAA
>JAZQMW010000096.1:0-22400 GCA_045627025.1 Treponema sp.
TATCATCGTCGGCATTTTCAGCACCTTCAACTGCATTTTCTTCTTTCGGCTCTTCAAAGTCAGGAAGGTCAAACGATTCGGCACTTTCTTCAACTGCATTTTCTTCAAGAACTGGCTCTTCTATTGCAGGTTCTTCCGCTGACATTTCTTCGGCCGGCACTTCTTCCGTGGCAAATGATGCTATGTTTCCTAGCGTGTCCATGTCGATTGTCGTATCATCGTCGGCATTTTCAGCACCTTCAACTGCATTTTCTTCTTTCGGCTCTTCAAAATCTGGAAGGTCAAACGATTCTGTCGTGTTAAATTCCTCACCTTCAAGTTCAGAAAGGGTTTTTGAACGAAGAGAAACCTGCATTCCACTTTTCTCGCCTGTCTCAATATCGTGGATTTCAGCAGTAAGTTCATTATTCTCATCAACGTCTATATCAAGTGCCAGTGTCGGTTCTCCGTTCTGGTGGGGCTTAAGATTCGTAATTTCCAAAGTGTCTATATATTCGGCATCTTCCATAGTACCGGAATTTGTTCTATATACTTCAACCTGTACTTTTGTCTGATTATCCATAACAGTTGTCAAATCAAGACTTTTCTTTTCCGAACTGCCCTCTTCAAGCAAGGGATAAAATGTTCCATCTGCCAACTTAATGCCTATAGACTTCATGCTCTACCTCGTTTTAAAATATAAACCTACTTTAAGATTATCGGCAAACAGATAGAAAAGAAACACTAAAAAAAAGTGACACAATTCTGTCTGCATTGTGTTACATATAGTACAAGCATCTACAAAGACGCTCAACAATAAAAACACAAAAGTTTGAGTAATTCAAACTACTTTAAGTATAACACATATCAGAGGAGTATAACTATGATTTTTATGAAAACAATGAAAAAAATTTCAACAATTATGACAGCTTTTGTTTTGACAGCAGGTTTTGCATTTGCTGACAACGCAGGAGAAGATAATTGGGATTTCATGATTTCATCAGGAGTCGCATTGCCTTTCATTCAGCATTCCATAGACACAGACAATGAACCAGGACTTGAAGATTACACCCTTAAAACCTTCGGAGTCGGCTACAAGGGCCAATTTTCTGCAACAGAAAAATCATCAGGACTTACATTTCTTGTAAGCACAACAGTTGCGGCACTTAAAACAGACGATCTTTTAAATACGACAAAAAATGAATTCGGTGGATATGCAAACATTTACATTGGAATCGGTTCAGCAATCGTAAACAATGACAACGTATCTTTTATTCTTACAGGCGGATTTGGAGGAGAAGGAACTTATTTTGAAACAAAAAGGACTTCCGGTTCTGACAAATACAAATCAATGACTTGTACGGGAGCAATTTTTGCAGGTGCAGATGCAAACCTCACGTTAAAGCTTTCAAAACATTTTGGACTCACATTCGGAGTTGCAGGAGAATGTGAAATCTTTGGAGCACAGGGATACGACCCAGACCACAAGTATGATGACAAAAACGATGATGATGACTACGACTTTAATGACGCTGAGTATAATTTTTCTGTAAATCCTGGAAAATTCAACGTCATTCCATCAATAGGATTCAGCGTCCTTTTCTAATTAAGGAACAAAAAGCAGCTTTCTGTCTACAAAAGGACTTTGGAAGATTCTGCACGCCTTCATTTTCAAGAATGACTTGGAACTCAAACTTTCAAGGATTCTTATATCACACATTTTGCCGCATGAAGCATTATTTCCCATCCCAAAACTTCATGCGGTATTTTTTTTGAAAACAGATTCAAAACATAAAGCATGCAATCCTTGAACAAACACACTAAATCCATTATACTATCGGATACTTTGGGACATCATTAAAAACATGCGTTTTTACAAGGTGACCTTCGGCTGCATAATGTGCGGTCTTGATTTTGGAGTTTCCCTTCACAATAGGATTAATTATGGCTGTAGAAAAATATGAAATCGTTATCGGATGTGAAATCCACACCCAGCTTTTGACAAAAACAAAGGCATTCTGTGCTTGTGAAAATCGTTATGGCGGAATGCCAAATACACGAGTGTGCCCTGTATGTCTCGGATTACCAGGAGCCATGCCTCGAATCAGCAGAGGATATGTAGAACTAGGTGCCGTTGCAGGACATGCATTGAACTGCAATATCGCACGTTTCACAAAATTCGACAGAAAGCATTATTTTTATCCAGACCTTGCAAAGGGATATCAGATTACGCAATATGACATTCCTCTCTGTACGGACGGATACGTTGATCTTCCAATGACAAAACTTCCAAAAGAACAGCAAAAAGGCGGTGAAAAATGCCGTGAAAAGAATTTCATAGGAAAAGACTGCATATTGGAAGACGGAAAGTACAGGCGCATAAGGGTTGAAAGAATACACCTTGAGGAAGACGTAGGAAAATCACTTCACCTTCAGGGAGCACACTCATACATTGACTACAACCGATGTGGAACCCCACTTATTGAAATTGTAACAAAGCCTGACATGGCAAGTCCTGAGGAAGCTGCACTCTTCATGGAAACCGTACAGGAAATTCTTCGTTACGTAAAAGTCACAAACGGAAACCTTGAAGAAGGAAACATGCGTTGCGACGCAAACATCAACCTCAATGTTTGGGAAGACGGAAAGCTTTACCACACGCCTATAAGCGAAATCAAGAATCTGAACTCTTTCAGGGCCATAAAGGAAGCATGTACATATGAAGCAGGCCGCCAGCTCAAAGAGTTTATGGAAGACAGGCAGGAGTTTAACCCGGGATTCAAGGTAACCATGGGATGGGACGAAGCAAAGGGACAGACTGTTGTTCAGCGTACAAAGAACTCATTCGTAGACTACAGATTTGTCGTAGAGCCTGACATAAAACCTTTTAGCGTAAGCGAAGCCCTTATTGCAGGAGCAAAGGAAAAAGTTGGCGAACTTCCAGAAGCAAAACGAACAAGGCTCAAGAATCAGTATGGACTTAGCGATTTCGATGTAGAAACGCTTACAACAAGCCGTGAGCTTGCACTGTGGTTTGAAGAAGCCGCAAAAAATGCAAAGGACGTAAAAAAGGTTGCAAACTGGATTCTTGCAGAACTTCTTGCCGTGTTAAACGAAAAAAATGAAACGATAAGTGACGTAAAAATTACTCCATCTCACATTACGGAACTTGTAAATGCAATTGCAGATAAAAAAATCAACGGTGCACAGGGAAAAACCGTATTTGCAAAAATGCTTGAAACAAACAAAATGCCTTCGGAAATCATCAAGGAAGAAGGCATGGAAGTCGTAAGTGATGACGGTGCGATAAAAGCAATCGTAGACAAAGTAATAGAAGCAAATCCTAAAGCTGTAGAAGATTACAAAAGCGGAAAAACAAATGTTGTCGGATGGCTCATGGGTCAGGTAATGAAAGAATCCAAGGGCAAGGCAAATCCAAAAATCGCCACAAAGTTCGTTCAGGAAAAACTTGCATCTCTGTAAGGCCTGAATTCTTATTTCCATGATTTTTAAAAGGCATCTTTAAATGCAAAACGCTTTTAAGGATGCTTTTTTTGCACCCCTAAAATTTTGCTTTTTCATGACCCAATTTCAAAAACAGAGACAAACTCGCTATCGCTTACCCTTGTCATAAGGGATGCCTTCGGCTTTAGGTGCCTTTGAATATTTGGAAGTAAAGGCAAGAACGATAAGCGATATTATATAAGGGAGCATATTGTACACACTGGACGGAAGGTTTAGTGACAAAAGGAAAGAATATCCTGAATATACATTTGAAAGGGCCCTGAAAAAACCAAAAAGAAGAGCTGCAAGGGCAATTCTATGTGGCTTCCATTGTCCAAAAATCATTACGGCAAGAGAAAGAAAACCAAAACCTGCAACACCATTTTCAAATTTCCACTGACTTACACCAGCCGTAATATACGCAATTCCTCCAAGACCGCCAAGTGCCCCGGATATGAGGACTCCAGCGTACCGCATGCGGTATACGTTTATGCCGACGCTATCTGCCGCCTGAGGATGCTCACCGCACGCAATCAGCCTCAAGCCAAATTTAGTCTTGTAAAGAACAACAAATGCCAGAACAAGAACTAAAGCCGCAACAATAATAAACCAGTTGAATTCGTATTTTCCCACATGAAACAAAAGATTGTCTTTTTGAGAAATATATTTTATCGCCGTTGAAACATCATCCTTGCTATGCGACATGTTGATTGTGCGAACGATTACAGATGCTGCGGCAGTTCCAAGAAGATTCATGGCGGTTCCAGCAAGAGTCTGGTCTGCGCTGAAATTTATTGAACTTACGGCAAGCAAAAGCGAATAAAAAGCACCACTTAAAATGCTTACGAGAAAGACGCTAAAAAAGACGACAAAGGCATTTGAACCTGCGGAAAAAGACCTGAGCACAAGGGCACCGCCAAGAGCGCCAATAACCATTATTCCTTCAAGACCAATGTTTATGACTCCCGAATGCTCACTGAAACATCCACCCAAGGCAACAAGAAGGAGAACAGATGCAAAAATAAGTGTATATTGAACCAAAAGCATATTATACCTCGACTTTTTTCATTATTTCAGGCCGTGACCTCATTTTTCCAAAATGTCTTCATAAAGGCATTGAACTTTAACTTCAGATACATGACAAAGGCACAAAGATAAATTATGATGGAAGAAATAAGATCGGAAATATGTGCGGAATAGACATTTTTATTTATAAGGCTTCCACCGTCTGTAATGTGCTGTATGAAATATGATGAGAAAATTGTTCCTATTGGATTAAGGCCTCCAAGAAAGGCTGCGGCAATTCCGTTAAATCCAAGAGAAGGAAGTGACGTACTTGTCGTGACCCACTGCTCAAATCCCGAAAGATAGTAAAAAGAACCTCCTAGGGCTGCAAGACCACCAGAAATGGCCATAGTGCAAACAACATTCATCTTCTCATTCATTCCACAGTATCTTGCAGCATTTTTGTTAAGTCCTGTAGCCTTTATCTCATAACCAAACCTTGTCTTGTCAAGGACAAACCAAATCAATATTGCAAAAATGACAGAAAGAAAAATTGCAACGGTCATGTACTTGTTTTTCCCGAACAAATCCTTCAAACCGAAAGAAGGAATCAAAGACGACGGACTTTCCTTTGTAAGCTGCACGGTATAAGGACTTGCAACCTCCTTTACGGAAGAAAGCATCATGTTTACGCCATACAGAATTATCCAGTTTATCATGATGCAGGAAATAACCTCATTCACATTGCATTTCGACTTCAGGAAACCTATTATAGATCCCACGGCAACACCTGCAACCAAGGCCATGAACATGCACACAAACCAGGGACTGTGAAATTTCAGGGCAAAAATGAGACACATGCCGGAACCTGCCACATACTGTCCGCATACGCCAATATTGAAAAGACCAGTCTTGTATGCAAAAAGAACGGACAGAGAACACATTATGAGTGGAGCTGTTTTCACGAGAGTTGTTCCAAACGCGCGAAGACGCATCATGCGATTTGGATACCAGAAAAAATTCTTGATAATTGAAACAATTGCATTTGAAGCTTCACCTGGATTTATTGCAAAAAGAACTGCATATCCAATCAAAAGACCAAAAAATATGCAAAACAAAGAAGACAATACAGACTGCACTCCATCTTTCTTAAAAAAAACTTTAACCTCACCCATTTGATTTCCTTCCAGCCGTAATTGATGAAAACCCTAAACTCAAGGGGCAGAATTTACGGCAAATTACTGCTTTCTGGCACCCGCCATATATAAACCAAGTTCTTCCTCTGTAGTAGACGAAGGATTGAACTCACCGACAATCTCACCGGAATGCATTACAAGTATTCTGTCTGAAAGATTCATTACCTCGCTAAGCTCAAGGCTTACAAGAAGCACGGCCTTTCCCTTGTCACGCTCTTCTATTATCTTCTTGTGAATATATTCAATTGCACCAACGTCAAGCCCCCTCGTAGGCTGAACGGCAATCAAAACATCGGAATCACGCTCTATCTCGCGAGCAATAATCGCCTTCTGCTGGTTGCCGCCAGACATTGCCCGAGTCACGGTTGCAGATCCTTGTCCTGAACGAACATCAAACTCCTGAATAAGTTTTTCTGAAAATTTTCTGATTTCTTTTCTATCAAGTATTCCGTTTTTTGAAAACCGCTTTTCGTAATACTCTTGTAAAATCAAATTGTATTCAAGAGGATAATCAAGAACAAGACCATGCTTATGCCTGTCTTCAGGAATATGGGAAATTCCAAACCCCTGAAGGGCACGTTTCCTTATGGAAAGATCAGTTATGTCTTTTCCATGCATGACAATTTTTCCGCTTTTGCATGATGAAAGCCCCGAAAGTCCGTACACAAGTTCAGTCTGACCGTTTCCGTCAATTCCAGCAATACATGTAATCTCGCCTTTTCTCAAGCAAAAAGACACTTTTTTTACGGCATCCTTTTTATCTTCCCCATCAACAGAAAGATTTTCCACAGAAAGGACAACATCACCGGGAACTGCATTTTTTTTGTCTGCACGAAGATTTACGGCACGTCCTACCATCATGGAAGAAAGCTCTTCAACGGTAGTATTCTTCACATCAACAGTGCCTATATATTTTCCCTTGCGGAGAACAGAACATCTGTCCGCAACATCCATTATTTCAGAAAGTTTATGGGATATGAAAAGAATGCTCTTTCCTTCCCTTGCAAGATTTTTCATTATGTGGAGAAGTTCCCTTATCTCCTGCGGTGTAAGAACTGCAGTCGGCTCATCAAAAATAAGCACATCATTTTCCCTGTAAAGCATTTTCAGGATTTCAGTGCGCTGCTGCATTCCAACAGTAATGTTCTCCACTTTTTCATAAGGTTCTATCTTTAAATTATATTTTTCAGAAAGCTCCAGAACCTTCTTGAGACTCTCTTCCTTCTTTAAGAAACCAAATTTCGTGTCCTCAACGCCAAGAATAATATTTTCAAGGACAGTAAAGCATTCTACAAGCTTGAAATGCTGATGCACCATGCCGATTCCATATTTTTCAGCATCATTGGGATTTTTGATGTGGACTTCTTTTCCATTGATTTTTATCATGCCTTCCTCAGGTGTGTAGAGTCCAAAAAGAACACTCATGAGAGTTGATTTTCCAGCTCCATTTTCACCAAGAAGCGCATGTATTTCGCCTTTTTTCAGCTGAATGGTTACACTGTCATTTGCAACGATTCCCGGAAATTTTTTAGTAATGCCGAGCATCTCAACAACATATTCAGATTCATTCATGTGCATCTCCAAATTACCTGTACATCTCCAAAAGGATACTTTTTAAGGATGAACGACGAATCCCAAACCTTGAAATTACAAAGTCTGGGACATCGCATTTTATTTGCTGCCTCTAAAAACGCAAGTTTCAGAAGCTGCCATTATTTTATGTTTCCAAGGTAATTTACCTTTACCGAAGTAACAGGTTCAGAATCAATTGCATCGGAAACTTTCACAGTTCCATCATAAAGATTCTTTACGAGAGCCTTGTAATCATTTTCAGTAAAGTTTTCAGTCCATGTAGTAGAAGATGGAAGCTGAACATAATTTTCTTCTGGATTTTCAGATACAATGCCAAGACTTGAAATCTTTCCTGCATAGTCTGACCACTTGCCCTCTGTAATTGCACCAAGAACAGTCTTTACAGTTGCGGCCAAACCTTTCATGGCACTTGTAATCGTAAGGTTTTCTGCATATGCGTCAATTGTCTTCTTCTGGTCAACATCAACACCAATCATCTTTACGCCAGAAACTTTTTTTGCACTTTCGCATGCAGAAGTGAATATTCCGCCACCGCAAGCAAAAATAACATCTATACCGCCATTAAGAACCCAAGAATCCGTGTATGCAGTAATGTCAGCATCACCGTAAAACTGGTTTCCGTATACATACTCAACAGAAACATCACCTTCAACACCAAGTTCCTTTGCAGCATCATTTATTCCCTGAACATATCCGTATCCGAACCTGATTACTGCCGGTACTGCCATGCCTCCGAGGAATCCGAGATGCTTATATCCCATTTTAACGGCTGCATAACCTGCCATATAGCCTGAAAGCTCTTCTTTGTAAACTGCACAGAATACACTGTCCTTATTATAGTAATCACCCACGTTGTACTTTGAAGGATCATAGTCATAATTTGGAACTGCTGCGGCAAGAAGATCACCTTCTGAAACATCCAAAGCAATTATTTTTACGTCAGGATAGTTCTTTGAAATCTCAACCGTCATGCCGGCCATTGCATATCCTGGAGCAACGAGAATGTTTGCGCCTTCTGCAATTGCCTGTTCTGCCGCATTGATTCGGTCTGCCTCAGAATTTGTTGCAGGCTTGTAATACTTGAATGGAATGGCACGATCTTCACAAAATTCTTTTGAAGCCTCATAGCTTATCTGGTTGAACGATTCATCTGTAATGTCACCGTAATCTGTAATCATTGCAACCTTGAATTCCGAATTGTTTCCAAAATTCTGCCTGGAACCATCAGAATTTGCACTGCTTTTCTTTGAACATGAAACCGAAGTCAAAATCATGGCTACAGCTGTCATCACTGCCAATATTTTCTTCATAAAATACTCCTATAAATTCTAAAAATAGAATCTAACACTATATTCTAGCGTAAAATTAAGTATTTTTCAATTTACAAGAGATTTTTAAGGTTTTCATATCAGTTTACCAAACGATTCATGCAATTGAAACGAGAAGATTTTCACGAATATTTGCACATTGAGCAGAAACAGAACTTTTTACTACAAAGTCCTTGCAATCTGCGCTATCATCTTGGCGGTATTTTCATATCCCAAAAGGGAACTGTTTACAAGAAGGTCATAATGAGTCTTGTTTCCCCAAGTACGCTCCGTAAAAGTGTTATAATGATTTGCACGACGCTTGTCTATGAGTTTTACATCCCTTTCGGCAGTATTCTTTTCAAAACCTTTCTTTTCGATGGCATATTTTACCTTGTCTTCAAGAGGAGCATAGATGAAAACGCTCAAAAGATCATCACGGCTTATGTCTTCACAATGACGAAGCACATAATCAGAACATCTTCCGACTATTACGCACGGACCTTTTTTTGCAAGCTCCACGATTGTCTTTCGCTGGGCGTTAAACACCTGGTCTGCAAGAGGAACTCCCGGATTTTGAAGAGAAGAATAGCTTGAACCCAAAAGAAGAGTATAAAGCCATCCAGACGTAAGATTCTGCTCATTCTGCTTGATGAAATCTGGAGAAAGACCAGATGTTTTTGCAGACATATCAATTATCACGCTGTCATAAAAAGGAATTCCAAGTTCTTTTGCTACAAGCTCACCTATTTCAGTACCGCCGCTTCCAAATTCCCTTCCTATGGTTATGAACTTCTTCATGGCAAAACCTCCCGTCATAAAATTCCAAAACATCGCACAAAAGACATTTTCATGCACTTCTATGTTTTTGAAAGCTTGTTCAAAACAAGAATGATTGGGCATCTCTAAAAACTGCAATTTTAAGAAATTACCTTTACAAGCTTTCCTGACAAATCGAGCAAAGTCCTGCTTTTCACGATTTGCGGATATCAGTGTTTTCTTAAAATATTCTAGCATAGGAATTTCAATTTGTTAAGAAACTTTTTGCGATTTTACATGAAACTTAAAAACAGATTCTATATCCAAGTGAAAAATCCACAAAGTTAAATGATGAGCCAGCCTTGCCAAGCGCAAGTCCATACGAGCCGTCCGGAGAATCTCCACTTGTCCTTGTATTTCCGGTCAATATGTCCGTATCAAGATATGAAAATGAAAAGCAAACCGACTGATGGCGTGTCAAAAAATACTGCATGTCAAGAAGAACCTTGTACGCCATGAATTTACCTTCCATATGGTCAAGATAATATTTTTTTGCAATCACATGTGAATCAATGGAATCCACCAATGCATACGGGCACAACAAAAAACCTGCCGATGCAGAAAATTTTTCACCGATGTTTACCGACGATGCAAGACCTGTCCAAAGAAAATAATACGAACGCTCAAGAGTCAATGCTACAGAATCTGAACTGATGCTTTTTTTCTCACCAGTTTCATATTTTTCATAAGGCTGAAAATTTTCGCTTGCATACTGATACCATCCGCCTTTGGCCTTGAAAAAAGAATATTCGTACTGAAGCTTTGAAACAGGTCCTATCGAAAGCCATTCAACTGGAGTAAAATCATAAGATATCGTCGTCTCAACCACATAGGCACCATCAAGAATGCAGTCGTTTTCGCTATAATTTGTCTTGTATGACGCATAAGTTTTATTGAACGTGTCTTTATTAAGCCAGTCGCTGTCTTTCACGATACCTGATTCGTGACTGAATGATTTTTGAAAATTCATGCCGAAAGAAAACCCGTGCCATGAAACATTGCCGTCAATTCCCCAAAAAAACACAGGTTTTTGTTCCCAATTAAGTTCGCTTAATTTATGATTTTTATCAAGCTTTGAGTTGCAGAAAACATATTCATTCTGCTGACCATAACGGATTTTCGTGTATGGCATAAAATTCCAATGCATGCCTTCTGCACTCAAAAACAAATTCATTGAGAAGAAAAGAAATGTCAATGCAAGAAATTTTCTCATAAACATCCTTTAAGGCTTTTTTGAAGATACCTCTAAAAACTGAAAATTTCAGAGGTTTCCTTTATCATGAATTTTACAGCAGAGGATCTACATCAAAAAGTTTTGCAAGCTGCTTTCTGCATGCTTCAAGATCCCTTGGATACGGTGCCTTAAACGTCACAAGTTCACCAGTTCCAGGATGCTTTATTTCAATCGAATAGGCATGAAGTGCAAGTCGTGAAAGCAAAGGTCGCTCTTCTTCCGTGTCTCCGTTCCATTTTTTCTTGAAATCACTTAACCTTACAGGCTTTTGGTTTCCTGAATACAAAGGGTCGCATACAATAGGAAATCCCGTAGTCTGAAGATGTGCTCGAATCTGATGTGTACGACCTGTTTTCGGATGAGCTACAATCCATGTGTACGGACCACAATTTCCGACAACTTCAAAAGATGTCTCCGAATACTTTCCGTTTCTCTTGTTTACGACAGTTCTGTGCCGTGCATCACCATCAGGCAAAAGAGGAAGCTTTACGATTTCTTCCTTCCAGAGAGGGTGGCCGTTTACAAGGCAATGATATGTCTTTCTTACAGTATGTTCCTGAAACTGCATTGAAAGGTTTTTATGTGCTTCTGCATTCTTTGCATAAATTACAAGTCCGCTTGTATCCTTGTCGATTCTGTGAACGGCAAAAAGAGTGCCGAACTCTTTCTCAGCTTCAAGATCAAGACGCGGAGCTTCCACATCGTATCTGTCCTGGGCTACAAGAAGTCCGCTTTTTTTGTTCAAGACAACGATATCATCGTCATTATAGATAACTGTATAGTTTGGTGTTGCTTTCATACGTTAATTATAATGGAAAAGAAAAATATGTACAAGAAACAACATAAAAACAAATAGATGCGAGATTTTACTATTTAAGCATTCTTAAAACGTAATTTTTTTCAGACTTGATGTTGCAAAAAAACAAAATCAAGATTTTTCTTTCCAAAGCCTTAAAAATGCAAATCTTACGGTTTCGTTAAATGATGTTTATGAAAAAAGGCAAAACCACAACAGTTATGAGACCTGCAACAGCAATAGCAAGACCGCTCATGGCACCTTCCGTCTCTCCGATTTCCAGAGCCTTTGAAGTTCCCATGGCATGTGATGACGTTCCGATTGCAATGCCTTTTGACACGGGTTCTTCGATTCTGAAAAGTTTCAGGATGTGGACTGCAAAAAGATTCCCCATGTTTCCAGTTATTATGACCATCATTGCGGTAATGCCCATAAGGCCGTGGAATTCTTCGGTCAGGGCAAATGCAATTGCTGTCGTAAGTGATTTTGGAAGGATTGAAACATACTCCGTGTGACCGATTTTAAAAATCATGCAAAAAAACAGAACTGCAAATGCATTCGTAAGCACGCCTGAAAGCACACCGATGATTATTGCAAAAAAATTCTTCTTTAAGTTTTCAAACTGCTGGTAGAGAGGAATCGCAAGGCACACAGTTGAAGGTGTAAGCAAAAATGAAATGTATCTTGCACCGAATTCATATTTTTCATACGGAATTTTTGTAATGCACAAAAACAATATGCACAATGTAATGGAAACTAGAAGAGGACTAAAAAGAATGAACTTTATTTTTTTATGCACGAAAAGCCCTATCGCAAATGTCAGCAAGGTCAAAAAAGAACCGAAAAATACAGAATCAGAAATGAAATCCATCATTTTTCACCCCCATGTTTTTTCTGAATGCGAATGATTATCTGGGAAACAATTCCGGTAATTCCCATGACAAGAAAAGTGGAAACTATTGCAACAAGGACAAATTGAACGCCGAATTTTTTCATGAGAGGAAATGCCTTTATGAATCCTACGCTTGAAGGCACAAACATTATGGGAAGTATGCCCAAAAGAAAATAGCCGGTTTCCTTTACATGACAAAGTTTCAGGATTCCAGTTTTAAGAAGGGCAAACATGATGACAAGACCATAAATGCTTGCAGGTACAGGAATCGAAATAAAATGATTAAGCACTTCACCGACAAACGAAACCGAAAGGATGATTGCAAACTGTACAAGATACTTCATCTTAAATCTCCGATGCTTTCAATAAGCTTTTGCATCGTAAGTGAAAATGAGTTTTCAAACTTCAAGGAAACTGATGTCAAGGCAAGAGATGCGGAAACAGCTGCGTTGATGCAATTATATCCCTGGGCAAGAAGTGATGCAAGCAAACCTGAAAGAACGTCACCGCTACCGCCTTTCGAAAGAGATGAAGATCCATTCGGATTGAGATAGATTTTCACGCACGATTCTTTTTCATCAAAACGAGCCAACATCTGCACCGCACCCTTAAGCAAAAGCACGACATTTTTATACTTGGAGACAAAAAGACTTGCAAGCTCAAGTTTTCTTTCCAATATTTCTTTCACGGTAAACTTTCCAAATCCCGTATTTTCAAGAAGGGCAGAAAATTCCTTTGGATGAGGAGTAAGTATGGTATTTTCATTTTTTCTTTTTTCAAGAAGATTTTTAATTTCTGGATAATAAAAGGCATCTGCATCAAGCACGGCACCAATGTTCTGGTTTTCTGCAAGATAGTCAAAACAGCATTTCGTTTTTTCATTATTCCGACCAAGCCCCGGACCCAAAACTATGGAATTTGCATTTTCAGGAAATTTTTCAGAACTCATTATTTCAAATGATTCCGATTCTCTTCCAACAAGCGTTACAAGACCGGAACCAAAATTCAAAGCAGCAAGAGAAGAGAGCATTGAAGCGCCTTTTTTTTCGCCCGAGACAACAGCAACATGGCCAAAACATCCTTTATGCACATTTTTTTTATTTCTGAAAGGCAAAATCATTTCGCTTTTTTCAAGAAGACATGCATCTGCACGAAATCTGCCTTCTGGAGCAAAATTGCATTCTGAAACGCCTAAATTGCAGACAGTTATCTTTCCGACAAAATCTTTCGCATTATCCGTAAAAAGACAATATTTCAAAGCTCCCATTGTGACAGTCTCATCAGCACGAAAAACAACATTTCCATTTCCAAGAGAATCAAGACCTGTCGGAACATCACAAGAAATTTTATATGCTTCGATTTTAGAAACTGAATTGATTATGGCCTCCGTAACTGGATTCAACGGCAAATGAAAACCACTTCCGTAAAGACAATCCACGACAACAGTTATGTCAAAACTTTTCTCTTCTATAAAATCATCAAGCTCGTAAAGATTTATGAAACGGACACCGATTTTTTCAGCACGTTTTTTCTGAAGCAAAGCCATGGAAGATGTACTCTCTGATTCCTCACACACTGTTACCGAAAGCTCATGAGAATTAATTCTTCGGGCAAGGGCATATCCATCCGCACCATTATTGCCTTTTCCTGCAAGGATTAGAACGCATGGACGGGTAATGTATCTTCCGCTTTCATGGAATGCATGTTTCATTACTGCGTTTTCAAGTGCCATTGCGGCATTCTCCATCATGACATCTTCCGTAAGGCCGTAAGTGTCACGCACATAACCATCAAGAGTTCGCGTATCCAAAAATAGTTTCTGCATTCATTGATTATATTTCTTTTAATGATTCGATACAAGTGAAGCATAAAACTAGGGCATCCCTAAAATTTGCAATTTTCAGCGGTTCTTGTAACAAAGATGACTTTCATGCCAAAAAGACGTCTTGAAACAAAGAATATATTGATATAGATTATTCCAAAGTACAAAAATCATTTGGACTTCAAAAAAAATGTTTTGCATGCTGGAAAACCGTATTTTTTACGGGATACAGCATTTGTCACGGAAATTTTATGAGGAGAAAACATGAACATCTGTCTTTTTACGAATGAAGAAATATCAAAACCTCTTTCCATAAAAGATGAAAGGGGAGAACATATCATCAAGATACTGCATAAAAAAGCAGGTGACTCTTTTTCTGCCGGCATAATAAACGGAAATGCAGGAACTGCCACAATAGAATCAATTGAAAACGAAGAAATTCATTTTACGTTCAAGGAAGAATCTGACGGAAAAAAACTTTTCCCGCTTGAGATGATCATAGGATTTCCAAGACCAATCCAACTCAAGAGGCTTCTTCGTGACATGGCAACACTCGGCGTACAGAAAGTGCACCTTTGCAAGACAGAACTTACAGAAAAATCATACCTTGACTCCGACATGGCAAAACCGGAAAACGCATACAAAATGCTTTTGGACGGTTCCGTACAGGCTGCATCAACACATGTTCCAGACATCATCATTCACAAAAACCTGAAAGAATGCATTCTCTCACTGGACCTCCATGCATCTCTTTACGCACTTGACAACGTGAGGGCTTCAAAAAGTCTTTCTGATGAACTTCAAGACACGCCTAAAAAAGCAATAGCGGCAATAGGCAGCGAAAGGGGCTGGACAGAAAAGGAACGAGACTTCCTTACAGAAAACGGCTTCAAGCTTTTGAGCATGGGAAAACGAGTGATGAGAACGGAAACTGCGGCAACTGTGGGCGCATCTCTCATACTCAATGCAATGGGCGTATTTGGCTGACACAACTAAAAAAGCCCCTGAAACATTCAGTCTCAGAAGCTTCATGTAATTTGAAACCGATTTTCAAATTCTTTTCAAAACTTCACATCAGTTATGTTCTTCTTCCCAAGCTTGTGCTATGGAAAGTATTTTTACTTCACTGAACATCTTGCCTGCAAACTGGATTCCTACAGGCATTCCGTCTTTATTCTTTCCGGCAGGAACTGAAATGCTTGTAATGCGTGCAAGATTTACGAACACCGTATAAAGGTCGCTCAAATACATTTCAAGAGGATCATCCACTTTCTGACCGAGCTTGAATGCGGCTGTAGGGCATGTAGGACAAAGAATGAGATCATAAGTTTCATAAAGCTTTGCAACTTCCCTCTGAATGCGTGCACGAACACTCATGCCCTTCTTGTATGTCGTTCCGCTGAACTGCTCAGAAAGAACATAGTTTCCGATGACGATTCTACGCTTAACCTCAGGACCGAAACCGTCTGAACGTGTATCCTTGTAAAGCTCGTCATATCCTTTTCCGTTATCAACACGGGCACCGTAACGAATGCCGTCAAAGCGGCTCAAGTTGCTTGCAGCCTCAGAAAGTGCGATTACGTAATATGATGCAATTGAAGCTTCAAGGATAGGAAGATCAACTATATCGATTGTAGCACCTTTTGAAACAAACCATGATTTTACGTCTTCAAAAACTTTTGCAACGTCTGCATCAAGTCCCTTTGCTTCTGCAAACTGTTTTGGAACTGCAATTTTGAGGGATGAAAAATCTTTATAAGATTCAAGATTCCTAAGCTTTTCAACATCAGGTAAATCTGCAGACGTATCGTCATACATGTCAACTCCTGCCATGCAGCTCAAAGGAAGAGCGATGTCTCTTGGAGAATGACCCAAAAGCCCTACCTGATCAAGGGAAGAACCATATGCAACAACACCCCAGCGTGAAAGAACACCGTAAGTTGTCTTCAATCCATAAATTCCACAATATGATGCCGGAAGACGAACTGAACCGCCAGTTTCCGTTCCAAGGCCAAACAAAGCCTGGTTTGCGGCAACGGCAGCGGCACTACCGCCTGAAGAACCACCTGAAACATATTCCCTGTTTACAGGATTCCTTGTGGCACCATAGCTTGAATATTCGGTAGAAGAACCCATGGCAAATTCATCCTGATTACATCTTCCCAAAGGAATTGCACCTGATTTTTCAAGACGCTCGATTACAGTTGCATTATATGGAGCAACATATCCTGAAAGAATCTTTGAACCGCAAGTAAGTCGCTTTCCCCTTACATTGATATTGTCCTTTACTGCAAAAGGAATACCAAAAAGAGGCTTTTCTTCATAAAGTTTTTCAATGGAACCGTCTGCACGAGATGACTCTATAACCTTGTCAGCTTCTTCTGCCTTTGACACTGCATCATCATACATTTCAAGGAATGCATTCAACGGAAGAGCCGATTTTTTATCATCCTCAAAAACCTTTATGGAATTCTCAACGAGAGATTTTGAAGTTATTTCTCCCGATTTAAGTTTATTAATTGTCTCTAAAATTGTCATAATAATATCCCGCTAGAACATAACTTCACCAAAAGGAGATGTGTCATGCCTTTAGAAATCATGGGCCGCCAAAACAACAAAAGGCACCCTGCAAATTCCAAAACCGCAAATTCATGCGTCTTAAAACATGCTTTTATGTCGCCTGCAAATAATCAGACAACGAATCCGAAATCAGGCACCTTCACCCAAAACCTTCGGAACTTGAAAATAACCGTCAAGGAAATTTCCCTCATTGATTTTCTTTACATTGTGCATCTCAAGCCCATGAACGACAGCATCATCGCGAAGCTTATCTGCCTCCGTAGTCGGATATGCATCATAAGGATTTTCTGAATCATCATATTTGGAAAGAATGTCAAAATATCCGACTATATCATCAACCTGCTTCTTCAAGGTTGCCATATCTGTACTCTCTGGAGAAAGGCGTGAAAGATACAACAAATTCTCGAGAGTTGTTTCATCTACTGTAAGTTTCTTTTCATTCATAAATGACAGTATATACATTTTTTCCATCTATTTCAATGATTTGTAAGGACATTAAAATTCAATAAATTGCAAAAAAAACGTAAAATTTACACTTGGAAATAAAGTGCATCTAAAAAAACTGCATGTTCAAAATTCACATTATTTAAGGGAAGAAGATGTTAGAAAAAGATTAAATGCAAAATCAATCAAGGCTGACAAAATATTCATCACTGTTTGAATAGTAAAACATTTCTGTCTTGAAAAGTTTTTGGGAATGCATGGAATATCCTGATTTTACGGAAGATATCGTATGAGAAACGGCTTCTGCACAGACATCATTTTCTTTTGCAATGCAAAAAACCTCACCATTACAGTATTTTTCAAGGACATGTTCATATGCGTCAAAGGAAATAACGTAAATGTTTTTGCCCAAAGTCAGATTTTTTTCCCTGCAAGCATCAATTACGCCATCCAATGCATTTTCACCGGAAACAAACACCAATGAAACCTGTGTTTTTCCAAGCAATATCCTGTTCATTATTTCACGGGATTTTTCGTAAGAATCACCTGTTTCGTATTTGCTGCAAAAATTCCACAAAGGCAATTTCGAAGACTGCTCAAGAATTCCTTCTGTACGCCGGATGCATCTGGTGGAATTTGAAAAGCTGTTCAATATGCAGTAATTTAGCTTTGAAACCTTTGCTTTATTCACACGTGCATATGTTTCAAAAACATTTACGGATTTTTTGCCTTCTTCTGCATAATCAGGAAAAATAGATGTGTGTATAGTATTTTTTGCGCTGAAATTTACAGTTCCATTTACAAAAATCAATGGTATGCCATATAATTCCGCACGCTGCAATACGGAATCATATCCATTTTCGCACAAAGGATCTATTATGATGAAATCACATCTGTTCAATATGAACTGGGCAATGGATTTCTTCTGCGCATCAATGTTTTGCATGCAGTCATCAAAATAAAGCATGTATCCGTCTTTTGATGAATAAGTTTTCCTTATCTTCTGCATGCACTCATAAGAATGGCCTGATTTGCCGCCTGAATAAGAATATCCTATCGTGCAGATCCTGTCGGGAGTCTTTCTGCATGAAGCAAAAATGAGCAATATGAACAGCATGGAAAAATAAGGAAGAAATTTACGCACACAATAATTGTAAGACGATAAACGCATAAATTCAAGCATAAAGGAAGCCTCAAAAATTGCAATTTTCAAAGCTCCCCATAATTCATGCAAACAGATTTTCCATGCCCTAAAGATTACTCAATTGCATACGATTTAGAAGATGCATGGTATTTTAACGTAACGGCCAGACCATCGAAGAGCATCACTATATTTTTGTCATTGTCAAATCCATATGAAATCGGGTCCAATTGGTTTTCCAGACCTGGATATTTTGACTTAAACACATCATCGTTCAATGAATTTTTTCGGGTATAAATCTTTCCGTCCTCAATTTTCAAAATATAATATTTAAGGGATTCAATTTTTTTATTACTACCCATTGTCTTGATGTCCAAAGCACCGCCAGACAACTCGAAAGTTTCGTCATCATCATAAAACGATATCGTTGAAATATTGGAATTCAAATAATCCATCAATACATCATTTTCATAATCAGGCAAAACTTCTTTTATAAGGTAAGTTCCATCATCCTGCATCTGATATTCAAATTCATACACATATTTAAAGTCAGCCACTGTTTTTACGGTTTGAATGTCAAGGGCATATTTTACAAAGTCTTCATAAGAAACATCTTCAGCACCCTCTGCAAACAACTTTCCAAAAACACAGTTCCAAACATCGGCGTCGCTTAAAGTTTTGGAAAATTCTTCCATTGCATCCGCATCTTCGTATAGTGCATTTTTTTCTGCATCACTCAAATCCGGGGTATTCATAAAAACATAATCCTTCCACATAAGTGAAACAGCGGTATTTCTATAGCCAGTAGCATTCATCAGGGTGTCGTAGCAGCTTTTTTCGGTAAGCAAGCAATCATATGAAGCCAAGACTTCATCAAATGACACATAAGAGCCATATTTTTCGGAAGATGTATTGTCAAGAAATTCTTTTTCAACTTGACAATAAAAAGTTCCATGAGCTTTTCCGTCTGCATCATCTTCAGGAATTGCAACATATTTAAACATATAACCGTCTTTAACTTTATTTTTTGAACAATGTTCATATTTTCCAGTTCCGTCTTCATTAAAAATCCATGCATAATTTCCATTTGAATTCAGTGTTTTTCCGGCAAGAGGAAATGATGAATCGTTTCCACCAGGAAGATTTGGAGTTGCAGGCTTTTCAGGGAACTTATAATCTACAGGTTCCGTGCTCAAATAAAATTCCCATTTTGCAGTGAGGACAACATCTTTTGTAACTTTATATTCTCCACACTTGGCTTCCAAAGTACCGTCAAACCAGCCTTTAAATGCATAATTTTTGTCTGTAAGAGTCGGGAGCTGATCTTTTGAAAGCAAAGCATTTTCAAGAACATTGATTGCATCAGGTGCATTTCCGTGTCCGTTTGAATCAAATGACACCTTGTGGTATACGTTGATTTTATATGTTTTTTCAGAAACAGAGCTGACGTTCATGCCTTGTTTTACGGCAATTGCCTTGATTGTCACACAGGCTTTTATTTCTATCGGTGATGAATATTTTTCACTTTCTGAAGTTGGATCTGTACCATCTGTAGTGTAGAAAATGGATGCTCCTTCCGTTTCACATGCAAGTTCGACAGTATCGCCTGCATCAACAGAATCAGAAGTTACGCTGAATGAAGGCTTTTTTACAGTATCAAAATCTTTCCATACGGCCATGATTGAAGCATTGCATGTTACTGTATAAATGTCTCCGGCTTTATAAACATTTTTTCCGTCTTTCCAGCTTTCAAATGAATGTCCGTTTGAATCAGGAATGCAAGGCAATGTTATTGTCTCACCTTTATGTTTGCCTGAAACTGGAGATGGATTTGTACCGATTCCGTTTGTGTCAAAACTTACGGTATACTTTTTGACCCGATATGAGGCTTTTGCACATTCACTGTCCGACATGCCATCTTTTACGGCTATCGCCTTGATTTCAACATCAGCCTTTATTGATATTGGAGATGTGTATTTTTCACATCCTGCATTTGGAGATGTACCGTCTGTCGTGTAGAAAATGGATGCTCCAGCTTGAGAACATGTAATTTCCAGGCAGTCATCATAATCAACATCACCTGAAGGAATGCTGAAAACCGGTGGATCAAGCTCTTCTTCTTCGTAAGATCCTTCCTTGCAACCAATTGCACCAAAAAAAATCATGGAAATCAACAACAAGACATTTAACTTTTTTTTCATTGTTAAACTTTCTCCTTTTAATGGAATTTATCTTGCAGAACATAAAAATTGCTTTTTAAAAGCCGCATTTAAGCATAAGCAAATGATTTCATGCACAAGATATGGGGCATCTCCAAAAACTGAAGTTTCTAGAAATCCCCTATATTTTAGCTTAACACACATCTTTATTTTATGCACCACCCAAAAGTGTAGTTTTACAAAAAAAATTCCAAAATTCTTGCTCTAAAAGAAATTTTTACGCTTGTTTGACGATAAATGAGAAATTGCGACTGGATGGGGGATGTGCGATGGGATGGGTTGGGGGCGAGGATTTGCGATTGGATGGGTTTTGATTGCAAATTTGCGTGAAGGGTATGCATTGGTATGCTTTGTTGGGGAAATTTGCGATTAAAAAGGGTTCGATTGCAAATTTGCATAAAGATATGCATCGGTATGCATTTTGGGGCGAAGATTTGCAATAGGATGGGTTTTGATTGCAAATTTGCGACAAGCTAAACATCGGAATGCCTTTGGGCGCCCCGTTTGACGGTTACCATGCCAATACACGGTTTCCAAAAAGAGCATCAGTTTGCATTACAATAATTTATTTGCCCCTTTCTGACGGTTTGCATTTTGGGCGGAGTTTGCGCCTGTAAGGTTTTCAATTGCAAATTTTCGTTAAACAAGCATCAAGATGCATTTTGACTTTTTGCAATTGTGTGGGGGGGTGGGTGCGACTTTGCGTTTATCGTGCACGAAAATACATTGGAAGCACAAAAAGGGGGAATCGCCTCCCCCTTTTATTCATAGGAACCTCCAAATGGTATTTTTTTGAGATTCCCTTATCTTTTACCTTATTACTGATCAGCGTAGTTAGAGAAATAATTCTGGATTAAGATGACTGGAGTACCCTTGTCGCCTGAACCAGATGTAAGGTCTGCCAAAGAACCGAGAAGGTCTGTAAGCTGGCGAGGTGTTGTACCCTGAGTTTCCATGCGTCCCTTGAGATTCTTGTCCTTAGACTTAATGCGGGCAATCATGGCTTCCTTAAGAGCTTCACCTTCAAGACCCTTGAATTCGTTGTCTGAAAGATATTTGAGCTTGAGTTCGTTTGGAGTTCCTGTAAGACCAGATGTATAAGCTGGAGAAACAACAGGATCAGCAAATTCCCAGATTCCACCAACTGGATCTTTGAAACCGCCGTCACCATAAATCATAACTTCAACCTTCTTTCCGTATTTGTCTGAAAGGCGTTTTGAAATGTCATTAACGAGACCTTCACAGTTGCAAGGGAAAAGTTTTACAGAATTGTCTGTTGCAAGATTTGATCCGAGGAGACCAAACTGTGGGTTGCATCCTGAACCGTTTACAGGAGCTGTCATAAGTTCATCCATGCAGTAGCACTTGTCAACACCTGCTTTTGTAAGGATGCGTTTGTTCATTGGTCCTTCGTGTGTAGAACCGATGATTACATTCTTTGTAAAGTTGAGGATAGCGCGTGGATCATTTGCAAGAATAATTTCTGTATCAGGACATTCAGATGCTTCTTTGTAGAACTTGATGTAATCTACGCCTGTGAATGGATGAATTGGATTTGGGAAAAGCTTGTAGAATTCTTCTGATGTAAATACGTCTTTTGCTGGGTTGATTCCAGAATCAAGCAATTCCTCCTGAGAAATGAGTTTGTTTCCAACTTCGTCACCAGGATATGAAAGCATAACCGTAAGTTTTTTACATCCGCGAGAAATACCTTTCAAGAGCATTGAAAAACGGTTGCGGCTCATGATTGGGAAAATCAAACCGATGTGAGCATTTTCACCAAACTTGTTTTTAATGTCCTGAGCAATGTCGTCTGCTGTACAATAGTTTCCCATTGAAATACCAACAACTGCTTCTGTAATACAAACT
>JAZQMW010000097.1:0-3795 GCA_045627025.1 Treponema sp.
ACCAATGATAAGAAGCAACATATGCATTAATTCCCATCCAGCAGGATGTGCACAGGAAACAAGAAATCAAATCAGCTACGTAATATCGGAAAAAAACAAAAGAAATACAAAATCGGCAAAAGAAGGCGCATATGCCCCAAAGACAGTGCTTGTGCTTGGATGTTCCACAGGTTATGGACTTGCATCAAGAATAAGCGCGGCTTTTGAATTCGGAGCAGACACAATCGGCGTCTCATTCGAAAAGGAAGCAACAGAAAAAAAAGGCGGAACACCAGGATTTTACAACAACCTTGCATTTGACAAAGAGGCAGAAAAAGCAGGACTCAGAACCAAAACGTTCAACGGTGACGCATACAGCGATGAATGCAAGGAAAATGTCATAGACGAAATAAAGTCATGGAATTCAAAAGTGGATCTTGTCATATATTCACTTGCAAGCCCCGTAAGGACAGACCCTGATACAAAAATCATGTACAAGTCAGTTATAAAGCCGGTCGGAAAAGTATACGGAGGACCTAGCCTCGACATGATGACAGGAAAAATCGGCTATATGGAAGCTGAGCCTGCAACAGACGAGGAAATTGCAAACACCGTAAAAGTAATGGGCGGCGAAGACTGGGAAAGATGGATTTCAAAACTTATGGATTCCGGAGTGCTTGCAGAAGGATGCAGGACTGTAGCATATTCATACATTGGTCCTGAACTTTCACATCCAATATACAGGGACGGAACTATCGGAGAAGCAAAAAAACACCTTGAAAAGACGGCACGTGATCTTGACCAAAAGCTTAAGGCAATAAACGGAGGAGCTTTTGTAAGCGTAAACAAGGGACTGATTACACGCTCATCATCGGTAATTCCAATCATAACGCAGTATCTTGGAGTCCTTTTCAAGGAAATGAAAAAGAGCGGAACACATGAAGGATGCATAGAACAAATGGAACGCATGTTTGCGGAACGACTCTATACGGCAGACAAAAAAGTTCCTGTAGATTCAGAAAACAGAATACGCATAGATGACCTTGAAATGAATGATGAAATGCAAAAAAAGATTTCAGAAATCATGACAAAGGTTACGGAAGAAAATGTATGCGAGCTTGTTGACCTTGAAGGAATCAGGCATGATTTCATGGCAATAAACGGTTTTGACGTAGATGGAATCGACTACGAAAAAGAAGTCACGGACATGAGAGCAATAGATTGAAAAAATACCAGGTTGAGTTTAAGAAAATCATCGATTCTCTTGACGGGAACACAAAGCCGAAACTGCTTTTGCATGCATGCTGCGGACCTTGTTCTTCATATGTCATAGAATACATTGCAAAATATTTTGACATCACGATTTTTTACTACAACCCGAACATATATCCGGAAGAAGAATATTCAAGGCGACTTTCAGAACTGGAACGTTTTCTTCCGGAATTTCCTGAAGCAATAAAGCACAACGTAAAACTCATAAAAGCAGGCTATACAACTGATGATTTTTACGATGCAATCAAAATCAGGGAAAATCCAGAACTTGCACGAGAAAAAGAAAAAGGCGAAAGATGCAGAAGGTGTTATGAATTCAGGCTCAAAAAAGCATATGAATTTGCAAGCCAAAACAACTTCGACTACTTTTGCACAACACTTTCAATAAGTCCATTCAAAGATTCAGAAAAGATAAACATAATCGGAAAAGAAATTGCAGAAAAAAATCCTGCAGGACCTAAATGGCTTTATTCTGATTTCAAAAAAAACGGCGGTTTTTTAAGGAGTCTTGAAATAAGCCGCGAATACAACCTTTTCAGGCAGCAGTATTGCGGATGCGTATATTCTGCAAAATCAAGGGAAGAATTTGACATTACAAAAAATGCTAGCACGATGAGCGAATGACAATGTCTGTCGGAAGCATGACACATACGGCATCATCTCCAGTCAGTGATTTTCCAAGAGCAACCATTTCCACGGCCTTGATTCCCATCTGTTTTTTAGGCACATTCATGGTTGTAAGAGGCGGATTCGTAAACTCGGAGTTTTCTATGTTGTCAATGCTGATGACTGCAACCCTGGAAGGAACATCAACATTTTTTTTGCTGAGTGCGCTTAAAACACCAATCGCAACTTCATCAGAGCCGCATACAATCGCTTCGGGAAGATTTTCTGTCATGCAGGAATCAATTGCGCCAAAACCAAACTTTGCATCAAATCCTTCCGCAAAGAAAAAATCATTTCTGCCGGACGGAAGATCATGAAGGGAAAGAATGCAAGAAACGCCTTCCACACGCTCATCATTTTCCCCCATATACACTATTTTCCTGTGGCCTGCATCATATAAATATTCGGCAGCTTTTTTTGCAGCTTCCATCCTGTCAAACATGACGGAACTCAAGCCTACAAATTTCCACTCGACGCAAATGACCCTTGAAAGCCTTTTTTTTATGTCCTCAATTATTTTTTCATCCTCAGGAGACGAAATCACCTGATCGAGAGCAACCAGAATTATCCCCCCGATTTCTTCCTCATGAATAAGCTCATTAAAAAGGACAGGATTTTTCAGTTCCCCAAAAAAACGCATGAAACTTATGCTGTAGTTAAGTTCATGTGCACGGGAATATATGCCGGATATGATTTCCGCATAATACGGACGGAGAAAAAAATCTTCGGAACAAAGGACGACTCCTATTTTTTTTGATGCAAAAGCAACATCTCCAAGCTGGAGTGCCTGGGCAGCCTTGTTTGGCCTGTATCCAAGCTTCTTAATGGCATCGAGTATGCGTTTTCGTGTTTCAGGAGCAACAGAACGCCCGCTATTTCCGCTTATCACATAGCTTACCATGCTTCTCGTAACACCGGCTTCCCTTGCAACATCATTCTGAGTGACAGTTCCCATAAAATAATTATGCAAATATTAAACAATCAAGTCAATAAGAAAAAATTGCAAGACCATCGATAAATCCAAGGCTTTCAGAAAAAATCATCCTACGGCAAATGATTTTGCGCCATCATAAGTCTTTAAGATTTCTGACTCTTTCTTCCATGCTTTTCTTGAATTCTTCATCAGAATAGGAAGGGGCTCTAGTTTTCTGCCAGACATTGCACGGAAAATCACCGCACTTTCCGCATGACTTCAATCCTCTTTTTTCACGGCAGCATAAATAAATTGCACATCCGCCAGGAGAATGGAACACCTTGCCACAAAGCTCATTGCATCCTTTGCACATGGAACCCCAAAATTCGCATTTGCCGCAGTCAGTGCCGCATACGCTCATAAACTTTTCATTGTATTTTTCATGCCATTTTTCCACCTCATCAAGGGGATGCTGGGTAAGTTCAGAAACTTCTCCAACAGATTTTCCTTCATCAAAAAACCTTGATGCGACAACATACATGTCTTCTGATACTTCAATGATGTTTCCGTCCGGGTCAAAAATTCGAATGCCACGCTGATGCCATGGAAATGTTTCTGCTTCATGAAGTTTTTCTACTTCCGGATGTTTTTCAAGCCTTTCAAGAAAACCGTCAAAATCTTCCGTATCAAAATAAAGCTCCATGCAATAAGATTTTTGAATTATTTTTGATTTTTCAAAAAAAGCAATTTTGTCGAAATTTTCCTGAAGCACAAGACCGGATGTCAAAGTTTTGTTCCAGCCAAGATCAATTTTAACATCCAGATCAAAATCATGTTTGGATGAATGTTGTTTTCGTTTGCCACATCGCTGACGGCCTTTCCATCCTGAATCACAGCCATCACAACTTTAAGTTTTTCTTCTGCCGTAAAAGTTCTTCGCGTTCTTCCCATAAGGTATCCTTTCT
>JAZQMW010000098.1:0-3139 GCA_045627025.1 Treponema sp.
ACATCGGTCAATTCTGAAATCCTTGATTGTCATTAGTGATTCTTTCAATGTCATTTTTCACCACCAGAAAGAATTCTAATGTTTTTTGAAGTTTTTAAATACTATACATTTTAAAAGTCTTTAAAATGCGTTTGCCCTGAATGCATTATTTTGACACGAAATAATTTACGACGTAAGAACCTATGAGAAGTCCTGCTGCAGGAGGCACAAATGAACTGCTTCCAAGCACTTCTGACTTTACGGGATTTTCTTTTGAATATACAACAGGTAGTTTCTTTATGCCGCGGGATTTAAGCTCCCTTCTCATTACGCGAGCCAATGGACATACAGACGTATTGTATATATCATCAAGCTCCAAAAGCTCAGGATGTTTCTTGTTTGCGGTTCCCATGCTGGAAATAATCGGAACTGAAAATTCTGCCGCACATTCAACAAGAGAAATCTTTCCCGAAACAGTATCTATTGCATCAACAATGAAATCATATTTTGAAAAATCAAACTCATCCTTTGTCTCCGGGAGGAAAAAAGTTCTATGCAAAAACACTTCTGTTTCAGGATTGATAGATTTTATGCGCTTTTCCATGACATCAGTCTTGTACATTCCGACAGTATCGCGCGTAGCAATAATCTGCCTGTTCAAATTGGTAACATTGACGATGTCATTATCAACAAGCGAAAGATGACCTATACCGCAGCGTGCAAAAGACTCAACGGCATAACCTCCTACACCGCCAAGCCCAAAAACAATAACATGCTTCGATTTAAGGATTTCTACAGAATCTTCCCCATAAAGGGCTTTTGTCCTTGTAAACTGCGATTCTTCCACATCCATATTATTTTCCAAGAATCTTCTGGTTGCACTTTTTCATTTCTGCTTCAAAACCGGCACCATTCCAGATATTTGCCGATGCTTCATTCATGGCAGGCCAATACCTTTCTATTTCAGGAATTGAAGGTATAGGGAACGAATACTGAAGCTGCCTTACAAAACCCAATGTATGCTTTCCTCCAACAACTGCACTCTGGATGCATGAGAACTCACCGGTAAAATCATATCGAAGCTGCTGGATTGACGGAGATATCATAAACTCTGCAAAATCGGCGGCCGTTTTTGGATGGCGTGAAGAAGTGCTTACAAAAAGACCCTTTGTTCTGCAAAATGAAACTGCCGGATTCGAACCTGCTCCCAAAATAGGAAGACTTGCAACATCATAATCAATGGCAAGACCCTCAAGTTTTTTAAGTGCAGAAGGATCTGCGATTATCATTGCAGCTTTTCCAGATGCAAACATGTCAAGACAATATGAAGGTGTGAGAGTTTCAGCAGGAATGTCTATATATGTGCGAAGAGACTTGAAAAAATCCATGCCATGCAAAGCTTCTCCAGTGCACATGTTTGGAACTTTTGCATTGTTTCCATTCGGTCCAAAGAGCCTGTTTCCCTTGCCAGTAGTAAACAAAACTGTATAGTAGCCATCTACAGGCATCAAAAATCCCTGCAATCCCTGATTTCTTCCATTGAAATTTTTTACAAAAAGCGACAGCTGGTCCCATGAAGAAGGTACTTCATACTCAGGAACATACTTTTTATTGTATAAAAGGGCATATGTTTCCGTAGAAAGAGGATATCCATAAAGCGTGTCCCCAGACTTCAATGCAGCGAAACAAGATTTTACAGTCTGAGTTGCTATCAAATCCTGATTTACGGCAGGAATAACGATTTTTTCGTTAACGAGAACACTTACCTTGTCATTTGATGCAACAAACAAATCTGGTGCCTGTTTGGTTTTAGAAAGCTCAATGATATCGGATATCATTGAATCTTTATCTATTTTGCAAAACTCTATCTCTACATCAGGATTGATTTTGCAATACTGCTCTATGGCAGATTTCATGAAAATGTCAGACTCATCCGTGTAATCCCATACAGTCAATACCTTTTTTGCATAGCTTGCCTTTGAACAAGAAAAACACAAAAAAGAAACCAATACCATTACAAAAACAAAAAATTTGCGCATAAAGACTCCTGAGACGATTGCTTATACATTGATTTAGCCTCTAAAAAAAGCTTTTAGAGATGAACTTGATTAAATGGCCCTAGATAATTTGGAAAAAAGAAATCTTTCCGAAAAGAGGATATACGTATACTATAATGACTTTCATAAAAAAAATCTAGAGGGTGCAAAAAAACTTTGTCATGAAGAACAGATTGCGATTTGGTGAAGGGATTTGCAATTGGGTGGAGGATGGGGATGGATTTGCGATTTAAAAGGTTTTAACTGCAGATTTGCAGGAAGGTATACATTGATATGCTTTTTTTGGGGGCGAGAATTTGCAATTGGAAAGGTCTTGATTGCGGATTTGTCGGAAGAGTAAACATCGGCATGCTTTTTTGGAGCGTGGATTTGCAATTGGAAAAGGTTTGATTGCGGATTTGTCGGAAGAGTATGCATTGGAATGCGTTGGGGGGTGGCGGTTTGCGATTGGAAAGGTCTTGAGTGCAAATTTGCTGGAAGAGTATGCATTGGAATGCATTTTGGGGGAGATTTTGCAATTGGATGGGTTTCATTTGCAAATTTGCGTCAAGCTAGACATCGGTATGCCTTTGGGGCGCCCCTGCGACAGTTTGCATTCCGAGCCTTGGCTTTCAAACTTGGCATCTGTTCGCATAAAAATGTTTTGCACGCCTCTTTTGACGGTCAGGAAATCGATGCACGGTCAGCCTTCCAATATGACGGTTTGGGAACCGACATTCAGTCAGCCGCCCTTTGCGACAGTTCGCATGCCAATTCACGGTTAGCTTTTTTAGGCATCAGTTTGGAAACCAATCCACATCCAGCCCCTTTTGGCAGTTTGCAATCCAGTTCACGGTCAGCGTTTTTTTTGTCAGTCAGGAAACAGAATCCCGGTCTGCTTTTCATACATCAACCAGCATCAAAATTCTAAAAAATGCATTCCTGATGACAATCCGCAATTTTTTCATCTTTTTTCAAAAAAACACCCCTTAAACGTGACGTTTTTAATTTTTTTTCGATAACAATAATACAGGAGGTTTTATGGCAGAAAAAGATATTTCTGAAAAAACACTTGAATCGTACAACGACGTTTTTGCAGACATCGTGAACGGACTGCTTTTCAG
>JAZQMW010000099.1:0-21090 GCA_045627025.1 Treponema sp.
CGACATAGATGCCGAACAGCACACGCTCATAAGCAATGAAGGCACATCCTATGAACTGTACAATGATGACGGAGAAAGCAAAAAAACTAATGCTAGGATACAAGTCCTCTCTTTGTAAGTTCTGAAAGAATCTGTTCGACAATCTGCTCCGGATTATGGCTTGCAGTATCGATTATGAGGTCACACAGGGATGTGTCCGTATTGTCGATATTGTAAAGCTTTTTGTAGCGTCGGCTGTCCTCACTGTCCCTCATTGCGGTAAAGGCCTTTATTTCATTGATGTCACCGCCCTCACGATTGAGTATTCTCTTTGCGCGTACATCATCACTTGCAAGAAGATAAACCTTGAGGTCAGCTTCCTTCAGCATCCATACGGCAAGTCGGCTTCCAAGCACGCACGATTCCTTTCTTGCAAGCTCAACCTGACGGGTATCAACTTCCGTGTCATAGCTGTCGTCTGTCTTGGCATTCTCTATGACCTCGGCCAAAGTCATGTTTTTCTCGGCCGCAAGCTGGCGGAATGTAAAATTAATAAGCTTCACTCCAAGTTTTTCAGAAAGAAGAGTACTTACGGTCGTATTTCCGCAACCAGATTTTCCACTTATCGCAATTCTCAGTTCTTTATTAAGTTTCATATCCATCTCCTGAATAAAAAGTTCAATTGAAAGTTTTCATGACTGTCCGGAAACAATCAATGCACTTGAAAATGCATCCGTCACTCCACATTTTTTGCCTGCTCACGGATATTTTCCATGGCATCCTTCGCATCGATAACCTTTTCGCCAACCTCGGTAAACTGATTCTTGCTTCCAATCGTATTTATCTCGCGGTTTGCTTCCTGGCATATGAAGTCGATTTTCTTTCCCGGCACGGGATTCTTCTCAATTTCCGAACGCAATGCATCAAGATGGCTTTTAAGCCTTATGATTTCCTCATTTATTGTATATTTTACAAGCAATGCGGCAGTTTCCGTCATTATCCTGTTTTCATCAACATGATCTCCAAGAAGCTCATGAAATTTTGCCGATATCTGTTCCCGAAATTTTGATTCCATAAGAGGCTGGAATTTCTTGAAAAAAAGCGCACAATCATCAAGCACGGAAAGTTTCTCAAGAAGATCCTTTTTAAGATTCTCGCCTTCCCTCCTTCTATCCTCGACATACAAGTCAAGCACTTCGTCAAAAACCTTCGAAATCTTTTTCCAGTAAAGCTCGGCATCATATTCATGAGAAACGTTCAAAACGCCTTCCTGTGAAATTATGAGTGAAAGCGGAACATCACAGTCATCTTTTCCCAATGCATGGGCAATGTCAAGGATTGAATCATAATACATTTTTGCGGCAGCAGTATCAGCCGTCACTTTTGCAGTGGAATTTCCATCATGAACCCTTATCGTAAGGTCTATTTTTCCGCGAACTACTCTTTCACCTACAGCTTTCCTTATTCTAGACTCAAGAGGATTCAAAAATGGAGGAAGACTTACATTCAGGTCAAGAAACCTTGAATTCACGGACTTTATTTCAACACTAATCTGGGTATTGTCCACTATGGCTTCCTTAAATCCATATCCTGTCATGCTGTTCATATATACCTTCCTTGAAAATGATTGTTCCTACGCTCACTTCTTCCCGAAGCATTTCTTTTGTCCGTCAGAAACTCGGCAAACAATCATGCATCTCAACACAAATATTCAGCAAGTTTTTTTCCGACCTTCCAGTTGTCACCGGCTCCCATCGAGACAAAAAGCCAGCCTTTGCAAGATTCTTCAAGCTTCGTGTCAAGCATGCGCTTCACCTCTTCAAACGCATCGTCAAATTCCTCGGCGTAAACAACACTGTTTCCGTATTTTTCCGAATAAAAAACAGCCCTGTCTGCAAGAATTTTACCGGTAACAGTATGGTCTGAAGCACGTTCCCTGGCACTGCCATAAATCTTATTTATGATTACAAAATCCGCACTTTCAAAACTTGACGCAAACTCTTCAAGAAGACTTTCAGTTCTAGAATACGTATGGCTCATGAAATCAACAACTATGCGATAATCCTTATAAAAATCTTTATATCCTTTTAAAGTCGTCTTAATTGCTGTAGGATGATGCCCATAATCATCAACAATTATAACATCATCACCATATTTTGTCTTTTTACGGGCAATGATTTCACTTCGCCTCTTGCCGCCTGCAAAAGACTTCAGGGACTGCCTGATTGAATCAAAGCATTCCTTCTCATCAAGTCCTGAATCTTTCAAAAGTTCAACAGAAAGCGCAACTGCAGCTGCCGCATTCCTTACATTATGGAATCCAGGAACTGAAAGGGCACATTTGCCAATGCACCCGAGATTAAAGTACTGCATTCCGTTCTCGACACTGCAGTCAGATATCCTGTATTCGCCTGTGGCATTTTCACCATAAGGAACCAAAATCAAATCATTTCGCCTTGATTTTGCAATTCCAGCAGTCTCAACGGCACCCTTGTCATCCGCACAATAAATAAGGGTCCCGTTTTCAGGCAATTTTAATATATAATCAACAAATGCATTCTGTATGTCATTGAACGTAGGATAATAATCCTGATGGTCGCTTTCAACAGACGTGAGTATTATGCTTTTTGGACAAAAACTCATGAAATGGCGTTGATATTCGCATGTTTCCGCAACAAAATATTTCTTTTCGCCTTTATCCTGATTTGAAGTGCATGTGCAGGAATTGCCAAACGATGATATTACGCTGCCTGCAAGAACCTGAGTACTCAATGGAAGTGATTTCAAGATTGTGCCGGCAAGACCTGTCGTTGTGGTTTTTCCATGTACGCCGCAAATTCCAGAACTTCTGCACGTTCTGCTGTATGCGCCAAGGGCTTCGCTGTAAAGCATCATTGGTACGGAAAGTTCAGAAGCCTTCTTCAAGTCAGGATTTTTTTCAGGAGAATATGCAGACGAATATATAACATACCGAGTATCTTTTGTCACGTTTTGCTCACTGAAAGGCAAAGCCTTTATGCCAAGCTTTTCAAGAATCTCATCCGTATAAAACCTTTCGGGAACATCGCTTCCGGTAATGATGGCACCGCGTGCCCTTAATATTTCAACAAGGGCAACCATTCCGGTCCCCTTTATGCCGACAAAATGTATCTTGACTCCGTTAAAATCTTCCGGAAGTATCATATCGCTTTTCATGCAACCGATTTTATCACAAATTCAAGCATAATGGAACCTCTAAACGGGCAATAAAGCTTTTTTTTTAGGGACGGAAGAAAAAAAGATGCCTGCAAGGCAAAAAAAAATAGCCTGCCGTTATCGCCAAAATGACGCGGCAAGCTTTCCCACCCAGAAATATCAGAAAACCATCATGGCATCACTTCAACGTTGATGACCTTGAGTTCATACGATTTGATTGGCTGGCCGATTGTCTGGAAAGAAACATTCTTTATGAGGGATTTGTCGAATTTCTTCGGCACACCCCAAGAATCCTGCTTGAGCTTTGAATACGGAATAGTATATTTCTTTACTTTTCCTTTTGGAGCCTGGAACGTAAACTTGTGGTAACAGTAATCCTTTCTGTCAGAAGTCTCGATTCGAACATCATACATTGCCCCGTCACCTGAAACAGCAAGCTCAATGCCTGAACCGTTTTGCAAAAGTTTTTCAAGCGGTGCCCCGTCAACGGAATACATGCCGGCGTATCCGTACTGGAACTTTGTCGTTACGGTTCCCTTCAAGGTAGCAACCCCCTCGTATTTTTTTCCGTCTATCGTTTCATCGGAAACCGTAAGTTCTGCTGTCGACGAACCTTTGTCATTGGCATCCGTTAACGCAGCCCATGAATTTACTTTCTCGGCAAAAACAGATGTTGCAAGCATTGCAGAAAGTAAAATCCCAATCATTTTTTTCATTTTCCTGCCTCCTAAGATTTTGAAAAAAAGTTGATCCTTCTCAACTTCAAATTTTAAGCCAATATTATGATTATTGCAAGAAAAATAATTCAGGGAAAACATTTTCGCCAAATCACGGGCATTTTCGTTTGCTTTTTCATCACATTATGGTTATACTTATTATGGGTCTCGTTTAGGCTGTATAAAATTTCATGTTGAGGTAAAAAGTGCAAAACATTCATAACATAATGGAAGAAATCATTTCAGAGCATGTAAATTCTCTCTACGATCAGGTTAAGGAAAGCAAATCGATGTGGCTTACATGCGACTGCAAAAACTGCCGCATGGACACAATATGCTATGCATTGAACAGGATTCCCCCGCATTACGTCTCAGGAGGAAGGGGCGTAACGCATAACAGCAATTACATCAAGGAAAACTCACAGATTACTGTTGACATCGACAAGCTTTGCATTGAAGGCATGAGGCTTGTAAACTCTGCAAAAAGGCCAAACCATGACGGCGTGAAAAAGAATGCATTCATCGACATGCATGCCTCCGTGGCAGAATTCAACTTTCCGACGTTCACTGGAAATGTTTTCGACGGCCAGACATTCGAACCGCTTGCAGATGCAATCATAGTCCTGAAACTTAACGGTGAAAAAGTCGAGATGATGGACCAGACATGGCCAAATCCGTGCATGACATACAATGCGACAAAAGGAAGCTATTCGTTTTGGCTTGCTCCACAGGAAGCTGTTTCTGAAGGCATGAACAAAAAATTCAATTTTTCCGTGGAAGTGCAGAAAGACGGATATGAGCCTGTGACATATTTGTTTACGATACCTTTGACAAGTGAAAAACACTCCGTACGGGAACTTGACTCTACGTACAGCGTGAAAATCAAGGACATATTCTTATTTAAGGAAGGGGAATAAAAAAAATGACTGAAACTTCCGGTTTCTACAACATCTCACAATCTGAAAAGCAAAAATTTCTTGTGAAGACCTATCTCTGGATGGCACTTGCACTGTTTGTGACAGCTGCATCCGCCTTTTACACGGCATCAAGCCAGACACTGCTCATGATGATTTTCTCATCAAGGTTCGGATATCTGATTCTTGCACTCGCAGAAATAGGCCTTGTAATGGCACTCAGCGCAAACATAAGGAAAATCGGCGTCTCAACGGCACGCATCATGTTCCTGCTGTATTCCGTGCTCAACGGAATGACACTTTCATCGATTTTCTTCATTTACCAGCTTGGCTCAATAGCAGGGGCTTTTGCGGGAACTTCAGTCCTGTTCCTCATGATGGCCGTATATGGAGCTGTGACAAAACAGGACCTCACAAAGGCAGCTCATTACCTGATGATGGCACTCTTGGGAATCGTCATCGTATCGCTTTTCAACCATGCGATTAGGTTTTTCACGCATTCACCTTCTGGAAGATTTGACTGGATTATTTCAATTGCAACGGTTGTTGTGTTCACGGGACTTACCGCATATGACAGCCAGAAAATCCTCAGGGCCGCATCTCACGCACAGGATTCTGATGATTTCAAAAAAGTTGCGGTAATAGGAGCACTTGAGCTGTATCTTGACTTCATAAACATATTCCTTGCCCTGCTGAGGCTTTTCGGAAGGGGAAGAGACTGAATTCTGCCCAGGAAATGAAGAAATGCGCAAAAGTTTTTCACTATCGTGCATTCACCTGAGAAACAAAAAAAACAAATCATTTATCGAGGCCCTGAAAATTGCTGTTTTCAGGGCCTTTCAGTTTCAATGCAAAAAACGCAGGAAATTCGGATGCAAAATTTGCCGAAAACAAACAGAACCTGCATTAAACAAACTTGCCAATTTCTGAAATGATGTACTCAAGGGAATTGTACATTCTTCTCGTCATCGGTACGCTTTTCGTAAACATCTTGCCATACTGCTTTTCCACAATACGTCTGTCAAGCACGACTATCACTCCCCTGTCATCCCCACGCCTGATAAGCCTGCCGAATCCCTGCCTGAATTTCACAACTGCAAGGGGAACGCTCAGCTGCATGAATGATGAAAGGCCTTTCTTCTCAAGATCCTCTGCACGTGATGCAAAAACAGGATCATTCGGAACAGAAAAAGGAAGTTTTACGATTATTACGTTGCACAGGCTGTCACCAGGGACGTCCACACCTTCCCAGAAACTGTCTGTTGCAAAAAGCACACTGTGCACATCCTTCTTGAATGACTCAAGAAGACGGAACCTGTCGTCATCGCCCTGCCTGTAAAGTGTTATTCCGTGGCTTGAAAGCATTGCCTCACATGACCTGTATGTATATTTCAGGCTTTCATATGACGTAAAAAGCACCAATGCCCTTCCCTTTGTCGCAATTATGAGTTTCGGAACAGTTTCCTCTACATACGATTGAAAATACTGGCTGTCAGGAAAAGGAGCGTCTGACGGAACCGCAAAAAGAACATTCTTCCTGTACGGGAACGGAGAATCGTAACTTGCAAGAGAAACACGCTCCTTTGGGACAAACGATATTCCAACCCTCCTCAGCCAGTAATCAAAGCTGTTTTCTATGCGGAGTGTGGCGCTCGTGCATATCACGGTCTCAAGAGGCTCAAAAACCCCACGGTTCATCATGGGTGCAATATCAAGAGGAGTCTGGACGAACTGTACGAAAACAAGAAATTCTTCTCCAGGATTCTTGGGAGGAATTTTTACCTTCTGCATCCAGAACACAGTCTCAGGATGCTCATCCCAATGGCAGAAATTAGTGCACAATACGGCATAGGACTCAAGCCTGTGAAGTACGGTCTTACATTCCCAGGCACAAGGCACATCTTCGTCTTCTTCATCTATATGCTCAAGGACTTCCTTTACAAGATCTGAAAAAACTGCCACGGATACCTTCAGCTTCGCGATTCCGTCAAGGACTTCAGAAAAACTTTCTGAATTGGAATCATTGATGCGCGCTGTCTGACTGTCACCAAGATGCAACATGGCCACCTGATCCAGATACAGCAATGCATTCTTTATGTTCTCCACAGCTTCAGCCGTCTTTTCCATAAAGTCGTCGCAATCAGAAAAAACCGCAGCCTGGACAAGAAATCCTGCGTGGGTCTTTTTCCATGACCTGAAAAGAAGCCCGACCTGCTTCATGAGCTTGAATCTTGTAAAGCTTTCACTAAAAAAACTCGTGGCACTGTCTTCAATGCCATGAGCTTCATCAAGCACAAGCCTTTTAAATGGAGGCAGGACAACGGCATCATCATACCCCGCACCGTTCATCCTGCTTTCAATGTCTGCAAAAAGAAGATGATGGTTCACGACAATTATGTCAGAATCATTTGCCTCCTTCCTGAGTTTCATTATGAAGCATTCTTCCCTGTATTCGCACCTTCCGCCCATGCATCCGTCGCTTTCGGAACATATTCTCGCCCATACCTGCTCTGACGGCATAAAGGAAAGTTCGCTTCTGTTGCCGTTTTTTGTTTTTTCTGCCCACTCGCCTATGGCTTTGAGCGACTCGGCATCCTCTGAAAAAAGATCCTGCTCAAATTCTGCCTCATGCATTTTCCTCAGGCATACATAATTCTGCCTGCCTTTTATGAGTACCGACTTTACCTTTATTCCAGTTATCTGCTGTGCAAAAGGAATGTCCTTTTCAAAAATCTGCTGCTGAAGATTTATGGTGCCTGTTGAAACAACAATCTTTTCCCTGTTCCTTGACGCCCACAAAATCGACGGTATAAGATATGCAAAACTTTTACCGACACCGGTTCCGGCCTCAAATACGCCAATCAAACCGTCATTGAAGCTTTCGGCAATTTTTTCCGCAAGTTCAATCTGGCATGGACGCTCTTCATAGTTTTCAGATTTTTTCGCGAACGGGCCTTCTGAACTTAAATAATAGGACGCATTTTCAATTTCAAGATTTCTTTCGGGAACAGACTCAGAATCAGCACGCCCGTCATGGACAACAGAATCCATTACTTCACCACCACCACGGATTCAAGGGAAACCTCATCATTGCCGCAGGAAACGCTGCAACGTATCTTTTTTATGTCAAAATCAGAAAAAACGGCATGCACTGGAGATGATCCGGACAAGTTGATTTCAGAAAAAGTCTCTAATTTGTCAACGACATTTCCATCAAAATCAAGACACTCGAAAAGGATGGAAAACCTTGCAGGCCGATTGTCATGGCTTTTTGAAAGCTTCTTGAACTCAAGGCTTGTATATATGCTTCCGTCAAACGAAAAAGATGAAAGCACACAGTTCACGTCATGAATCGTCTTGGCATTTGCCTTTTCCCTGAAAAAGGAAAGAAACACGAAAAGCGCCATGCACATGAGCATCGTAAAAAGCATCATCTTGTTTCCCTTTGTGGATACGAGAACCTTGAAAAACCCCTTTGCAGGTCCGGATTTTCCAGTTGCAATGTCGCTGTACACGCTTTGCTCGCGATTTCTGAAAGAACCTTTCTTGTAATGAAAGACAAGTTCCTCCTCGTTGTCTGAGATTTCATCATTCATTTTCTAATCACCGCCTGTATGAGGGAATCGATTCGCCACCAAGACACATAAGCCTTATCCTTTTGGACAAGCATCGCGGATATGATTCCCGTTCGGCTTAAATCGAAGGTATAGTAGAAATTTTCTTCCCTGTTAAGCTGAAGTTTTCTCTGAAGGATTTTCTGTCCGTCAGCCTGCACCATCTGAATGCTGAAACCGTCATCGATGCTCAGAATGAAAAACATCCATCCATTTTCAGTGACCCCGAGAAAATCATACGGATAATCATGGCTCTCTTTCGAAAAACCTTCCGCCACGGATTCCGTGCACGGTGGAATCACTACAGTCCTCTCGTATTCCGCCTTCTCAATGTTGAAAACATGGATAAGAGTGGAAATATACTGGATTCCAGACTGGACATGGCTCGACTCATCAATATAGCTGCTGTAATAATCAACCTTCATGTAAAGCTTTCTGTCCCTGTAGTCGGGAACAACATTGTCAAGGTTGAAATACACCTCAGTCTTGTCATCGGCATACGGATTCGGAATGCTGCTTCCGTCTATAGGAACCGTATACATGAGGAAACCGTCTGGAGAAAACCAGTATGCGCATGTTCCCTGGGAAGTCGCGGAAATAACGACAAGTTCGTTTCTGTCCGTAGCGTAAATGTTCTTTATGTAGGGGAACGGAGAACCTCCAGGCCCCTGCTGACCGATATATTTTACGAATTTCTTGTTTTCGTCAAAGCACAGGACTACATGGTTTACCGTCTGCCCGTATTTTTCATCATATTCCTGCCTTTCAAGAGGAAGCTTTTCAACTGCATAAAGATATTTCCTTGAATCGACTGCAAGAAGGGAAAGCTCGTTAAAAGGATACTGAATGGCACCTTTTGTCGATGTCGACACATCATCCTCCGAACTCTCGTTAAGGAAAGACGGCACAGGATTCGCATCGGAATTATAATACAGGGAAAGAAGATCGCCGTAGCTGTTCAACTCCATGATTTTTTTCGACTCTCCGTTAAGCACGTAAAAGAAACCGTCGTTCATCTTGATTTTCGTATTTATGACGCTTGGGGAACTCAAATCGTAAACGTTTATTTCATCTTCAAAAATTCCATAATTCAGGCTGAAAAGATCCTCCCTGTGAACGGAATTTGCTATTGTGCCTTTTTTACATGAAAAAAATAAAGAAAGTGGAACTGATAAAAGTAAAAGTGCATTTTTTCTTAATTTCATGTGTTCAATTATACAGAAGAAGCAATATTTTTTCAATGTGTTTTCTGAATCAACCAGAAATCAAAAAAGAGGCACCGGATGAAGGCAATCATGACTTCAAGCCAAAACAGGAGTTTTCGCTCCATGCAAAAAGAAAAAAACTTATCGGGACATGCTTTTTCACGAAGCTCCGTTTGGTAGACAAAAAAACAAAATTCGTATACAATGAGAAAAAGATGTCAAAACAAGAATTCAAACAATCATTAGAAAACCAATATGCTCACACAAGCTCATTTTTCACGGGAATTTCACTGTGTCTTGTTGATACCGTCATGTTCATGATTTCCATTTGCGGTGGATTTTTCATAATCAACATCATTGACAGAAGCTGGATTGATTTCAGCTCATTCATAAAATACGTCATATTCATGCCGGGAGTTTTCATTGTATTCTATGTTTCGGGACTATACCCTGGCATTCTTCTCGCTCCCGAAGAGGAAATAAGAAAATTCTCAACGGCATCTTTTCTGTGCCTCATGGGAGAATCGATAGCACTTACGACAATAAAGGCCACAATGGATTTCATACCTATTGCGGCAGCCCTCATGCTTGCATGGCCTTTTGCGACAATACTGCTTCCTTTTGGCCGAGAACTTGCACGAAGGCTTTTCAGCAACTTTGACTGGTGGGGTGTTCCGGCAGTCGTATACAGCAAAGGCTCTTCTTGCAACACGGTCGTGGAAAGGCTTTTGGGCAGAAAGCACCTTGGATACAAGCCGATACTCATAATAACAGACACACCGGTTCACGATGATGAATTCATGGGCGTGCAGATTGTTGAAAGAACGCAGGATGTCATAGAAACGATAAGGGAACTCAACATAAAGGCTGCGATAATCTGCGAATATGACCATCAGCTTGAAAAAATACAGACAAGCTACAGGTACATGATAAGGGTTCCGAAAAATCAGCTTGCGACGACAATGTCCCTTCACATGAAAGATTTTGGAGGAATGCTCGGATTCTCATCGACAAACAACCTGACGAAACCAAGTTACCTTGCATTCAAGAGGTTCATCGACCTCATGTTTTGTTTTTGTGCGGCTCCTGTTGTAATTCCCGTATCAGTCGTAATTATCATCGTGCAGAAAATCACGTCGCCGGGTCCTATTTTCTACGGACACAAAAGGGTCGGAAAAGACAGAAGCGTACTCAAATGCTGGAAATTCAGGTCAATGTGCGTTGATGCCGAAGAAAAACTCAAGCATATACTCGAGACAGATCCTGTCCGGGCCGCAGAATGGGAAAAAGACAGGAAATTCACGGACGATCCTAGAGTCACCAAATTCGGCAAATTCTTGAGGAAATCAAGCCTTGACGAACTTCCGCAACTCATAAACATTTTTGTCGGAGAAATGTCGCTTGTAGGTCCTCGTCCGGTAACGGAACCGGAACTTGCAAAATACGGAGACTTTGCAGACTACGTGCTTTCCGTAAAACCCGGTCTCAGCGGAATGTGGCAGATTTCGGGAAGAAGCGACACAGGATACGAAGAGAGAATAAATCTTGATACATATTACATCCAGAACTGGTCAATATGGCTTGACATTTGGATCATCATAAAAACAGTCGGAATCGTACTGAGGGGTAAAGGGGCATATTAACACCATGCAAAAGAGAATTTTTACATGTCTAACCACTATTTTGTTGTCTGCAGCTATTTCAAACACTCTTTCTGCACAGGATAAATACCAGCTGAAAACTGTGAACTTCGATTCCAGGGACAATACAAAGACGTATGTTCTAAAAAACAAAATTGAAAACATCAAGTACGATACTGTCTTTGAGTCAAAATCTGACTTTGAAAAATATCTGGCGGAAATTTATCAGGAACTTGAGAATACAAGGCTTTTAAAAGACATTGAATATGAATATGAAATTACGGAAACTTCAGATGACGGCATAAATATCGTTTCTGCGACATATACGTTCCACGATTCCAAATCCATGATTGTGTTCCCGAAGCCAAAATTCGACACAAACAGCGGAATCGAGGTGAAATTCAAGCTTAAGGACAACAATTTTCTGGGCCTCATGAATGACTTGAACATAGACGTGAACATGAACTTCGGAAATGAGGATTACCCGGATGACTATTCAAAAGTTACCGCCGGCTTCAATTTCGCATACGACTACCCTTTTTATGTCGGCAAGCTCAAGAATACATGGAGCAATGACTTTGAGTTCGACTGGGAAATCGATGGCGAGTCACCGGAATTCAACTATACGACAGGACTGTCAATCGGAATTCCGCTGACAGACGACTATGAACTTGATTTAAGCTTAAATCAGTCAATTGTAAAAGATCATGAATACGACAAATATGATGACGGTCTTTATTACATCGAAAATGCAGAACTGTCACTGCCTCTCAAAATCGCATACATAGGAAACACGACGCCAGTCAAATACAAGCCGTTTGTAGATTTTACGTACAACTGGGACAAAGACGGCATCAACAGCAAGAACAGGCACCTTAACAAGACACCTCTCGTATCTCCAGGACAGGGATTCAGCATCAACAAGGTGGACTGGATAGGACCGAACAACTTCAGGCAGGGATACAGCGTATCTGCAACGCAAAAAATCGGATGGAATTTCAACGGAGACAGCCTTCAGGAAAAATTCATGCCCTCTGTAGACGGGTCCCTTGAAATGTATTACAGCCTCAAATACATAGGCATTGCAGTAAGAGTCAAGGGTTATGCAGCCTTGAACAACAACAAGAACATCGGAGAAGACTTAAGGGGAGCCACGAACAACCAGACATTCGAATTTGAAAACGGGGAACCTGGAATTGACGACGACAATTACGCTCTCGAAACACCAGCCGCAATTACATTCAACTTTGACATGCCGATACACGTGATTACGACACACTGGCTTGACTGGAGCTTCGCGCTTTTTGGCCCGTATGAGACAAAACCGACATTCGTAAGGGCCGTATCCTGCGTTCCAAGGGCACTCATGAGATACCTTGACTTTGAGATGCAGATAAATCCGTTTGTAGACATAGGACTTATAAAAAACAGGAAGACAGGCACGAATTTCGACTTGAACCAGGCAATCTATACGGGAGGACTTGAAGTTCTTGTTTATCCTGCAAAATGGAAAAGCTTTGTCATAAGGGGAAGCGCAGGAGTTGACATCTCGAAAAAAATCCTCAACGGCAAAAGCAAATTTGACAGTTCATGGCGTGACGGCGGCGGACTTGAAATCTATTTTGGTCTTGGACTGCACTTCTAGGCAAGACAGATTGCATGACGGCCAGACTGCATGCAATCTCCTCAGATTTTCATGCATCACAGCGCAATATCATCCTTGTTATTTTTGGACATATCATATATAATTCTCTTATGAAAAAAATATTCTTTTGCTTTTTGGCCATGTTTTTTGCATCGGCATCGCTTTATGCAAGAAAAGTTGATTATGAAGATCTCGCAAAAAATGGCGAATATAAGGAAATAAAAAAGGAATTCAGGAAAACGCGTTCATTGAATGTAAGAAAGTTCGGAAAAAACAAGGAAACATTCCTGATGATGGTTCTTTCGAACGACCGCGAATATAAAATCGTAAAACTGTGCCTGTATTTTGAGTCTGACGTAAGGGCAAAGGCAAAGGACGGACGAACTCCCCTCATGTTTGCGGCAGAACACGTAACTGACACGGAAACCATAAAGCTCATCTTGAAAACAAATTCCCTCACAAGAGGTTCAAAAAGAAGAAAAATCTTGAAAAAAGACAAAGATGGCTTCAATTCCTTTGACTATGCAAAGAAAAACAAGGAAGCCGCAATTTATGAGACACTATGCGAATATGCAGACGACCCATCCGTAGAAAAAAAAGAAGATGAGGCCACGGGTGAAGAGGCAGGAGAACAGGCAGAAGTTGCGGAATCTTTGCAAGAACAGCCAGTCAATGCAGAAGAAGTTCCTGTAGTACCTGCAGAAGCACCAGTTCCTCCGGTAGCACCAATACCTCCTGCAGCTCCAGTGCCTCCTGTCCCACTTCCAGTACCAGTTGCCGTTGAAAGTCCCGTTCAGGAAGAAAAACCTTCAGAACAGATTGCAGAAAAAGCCCAGGTCAATTCCCCGGCACCGGAACAAATTGAAATCATGCCGGAAGTTGCGGCAGTTCCAGTTCAGCCCCAGCAAGAGGATGAAACAAACATGCCAAAAGAGGAATTCATTCAGGAACCTGTACTTGACAAGAAAACCGAAATAAAACAGTATGCAAAAACATTTCTATATGACTATGCAGAAAGCGAACATGAAAAAATCAGAAAAGAAGAAGGAAATAAACAAGTCATAGAAAATCCAAATGAGACTGATGAAAACAAAGTAACAATTCTCATGAAGGCATGCCGGCTGGGCAATGACTGGGATGTAAGAAAACTTCTTGAAAACAATGCAGATGTCCAGCTTCGTGACAAAGACGGATGGACAGCACTCATGTACGCATGCAAATATCAAAACAACCTTAACATAGTGAACATGCTCATAGAAAGGGGTGCCCTTATTCGCGTAAGAAACAAATTCAACGCAACTCCCCTCCTTCTTGCGGCAAATTATTCCCAAAACCCGGAAATCCTGAATGTGCTCCTGAAAAACAGGTCCGGTTCGGAAAATGAAGTATTCAAGGCTTTCATATTTGCAATCACGGAAAATTCTTCAAGCCCATACGTAAGAAATGCAAAGGTGCAGCTTTTCATAAACAAGGAAATCCCGGTCAACAGACTTTGGAACGGCAAGACCGCACTTATGTATGCATGCCAATACGGTCAGGACACGGCTATCATAAAGCAGCTCATTGACGCAGGTGCAAACACGCGCATACAGGATGAAAACGGAAAAACAGCATTCGACTATGCAAAAATCAACAGGGGTCTTGCACATGACGACATATACTGGTCGTTGAATTCAACGGAAACAAAGTGATTCGGAGACAACACATATGAGGATAACAGGCGGAAAACTTAAAGGAAGGGTAACGGAAACTCCATATGGGAAAATGGCAATCAGACCTGCCATGGACAAAATGAGGGAATCTGTATTCAGCATTCTTTCACAAAAACTTGACGGGAAATCATTCCTCGATCTTTTTTCAGGTTCCGGAACAATTGCACTTGAAGCAGTCAGCCACGGTGCGGCAAATGTAACACTCTGTGAAATGGACAGGACAAAGGCACCCATCATATTCAAGAATGTAAAGATGGCGGAAGAAGTCGGAGTAAGGGTAAAATGTCATTTCATGGCAGTGGAACTTTTTTTAAAACGATGCAAGGAAAAATTTGATTTCATATTTCTTGATCCCCCGTTTCCATACAAATTCCGACTTGAACTTTTGGAAACAATAGGAAAAAAGGAAATGATAACGGAAGACGGAACAGTGATGATCCATTATCCTGCAGAAGACAAGCTTCCGGAAATAATAGGAAACCTTGTTCTCACGGACCAGAGGATATACGGAAGGTCAATCGTGAACTTCTATAAATATGACAGATAAACTCTTTCGTCATTTTTATTGAACACATGTGCAAAATCATATATAATGAGAGCCAAAATATCTAATTTTAATGATGCCCGTAATGGCGAATTATCAACACCCCTATTAAGGAAAGAAAATGATTACAGTCAGTGATTTGAGTTTAAAATTCAGTGAGAAACCTTTATTCAAAGATGTGAACCTCAAGTTCATAAAAGGCAATTGTTATGGAATTATAGGTGCAAACGGTGCAGGAAAATCAACATTCCTGAAAATTCTTTCAGGAGAAATTGAGCATGACACAGGCACAATATCCATGACTCCAGGTGAACGAATGGCAGTATTGAGCCAGGATCACTTCAAGTATGACGACTTCTCCGTTAAGGAAACAGTAAAGATGGGTTTTCCAAAGCTTTACAAGCTTGAGAAGGATATTGACGCAATATATGCGAAGGAAGATTTTTCTGACGAAGACGGAATGAAGGCTGCCGACATGCAGGCTGAATTCGGAGAACTCGGAGGATATGATGCAGAACATCAGATTGAGCAGATGCTTTCAGGACTTGGTCTTGAGGAAGAGCATCACGACAAGATGATGGCAGATCTTGACGAAGGACAGAAAGTCAGGGTACTCCTTGCACAGTCGCTTTTCGGAAATCCAGATTACCTTATTCTCGATGAGCCGACAAACGGTCTTGACCTTGAGTCAATAGCATGGCTTGAAAACTTTTTGCTTGACTTTGAAAACTGCGTCATTGTCGTAAGCCATGACAGACACTTTTTAAATACAATCTGTACGTTTACATGCGACATTGATTTCGGAAAAATCACCCAGTTTACCGGAAACTATGATTTCTGGTACCACATGAGCCAGATTCTCCAGAAGCAGCAGTAGGACCAGCAGAAAAAACGCGAAGACAAAATGGCCGACCTCAAGCAGTTCATCCAGAGGTTTGCTTCAAACGTTTCAAAGGCAGGACAGGCATCAAGCCGAAAAAAGATGCTTGAAAAGCTTGAACTTGAAGAGCTTCCTGTTACAAGCAGAAAATTTCCTTATGTTGCATTCCAGCCGGAACGTGAAATCGGAAACTTTGTCCTCACTGCAGAAAAAATCAATTCAAAAGATGAAGAGGGAAATGTCCTTCTCAAGGATTTCAGCATCACGATACATCCTGGAGAAAAAGTTGCATTTGTCGGAATGGAACACAACAGCATAACGTCATTCTTCGACATAGTTTCTGAAACAAAAAAGGCAGATGACGGTTCATACAACTGGGGACAGACAACAAAGCATACATACATGGGACGCGACAATTCATCATACTTTTCAAATGACCTGAACATTACAGACTGGCTCAAGCAGTACTCGCCTGACCAGGATGATGCATACGTAAGGGGATTCCTCGGCAGAATGCTTTTCTCAGGCGATGACGGCCTCAAGAAGGTAAAAGTTCTTTCCGGAGGAGAAAAGGTTCGATGCATGCTCTCAAAAATGATGCTTTCGGGGGCAAACGTGCTTATCCTTGACGACCCTACAAATCACCTCGACCTTGAATCAATTGAAAGCCTCAACCAGGGACTTACGAAATTCCAGGGAGTCGTACTTTTCTCAAGCCACGACCATGAGTTCATATCAACAATAGCAAACAGGATAATCGAAATCACTCCAAACGGAATAATAGACAGGATGATGAATTTCGATGATTACCTCAAGGATGAACAGGTAAGGGAACTCAGAAAGGAATACTACAAGGGAATAGACAAAAAAATCAAGTTCTAGAAAGACTTGTTTCATGCAGAATTCCCCTAAAAAGGATTTTTGCACCATAATCAGGAAACACCGTTTTGCATGGTTTTAAATCATCAAATCGGTGTTTTTTTATTGCTTTTGCGCCATTTCGGCAAGTTTTGCAAGCTCTTCAATTTCATTCTGCATGCAAGCACCACACCCCATCCACATTCCAGTTTCAGAAAAAATTACGACCCTCACGATGCTCAGCAGCCTGCAGATTCATCCCCACAGCCTAAAACTCTGCAATTCATGCATTTTCATGAACTTTGGAATATGACATTCTTAAAACTGAGCAGCCACTTGAAATTTTACTTTTTTTTTGTATAGTGGTTTTACATTTTATTTTAGGAGTTTTAAAATGAAGAAAATCACAAAAATCTTAAGTTCCATTGCAATTTCTTTGGCAGTGGCTACATCTTTCGGCTGTGCAACTTATGGTCCAATGGCCGGAACAAACAACAGACCTGCCAAGGAAGATTTTAAGGTTCTCGGACGCATTGAAAGGGAATTTAATTTAAAAAACACGGCATTTACAAATCTTTTCAAAGAAGCAAAAGAAGAATATCCGGAAGCAGACGATATCGTAAATCTTCTTATTGATAAAAAAAACAAAAGGCGGATACACGTATTACATAATGTCAGCCCTCGTCATCAAATACAACCGATAGGAGCAGAAAATGAAAAAACTGCTTGCTATTTTGGGAGCAATGCTGATTTCCGTAACCTCTGCTTTTTCTTTTGAAGGATTGACTTCGGATTTTATCAGCGACGCATCCTGGTTTTCTGAATCAAAAAAAAGTAGAAACAATCATCTTTCCGTAAGTTACGGTTACACAAAACTGGATGATTTTGGAGTCAAGTTTTGTGAAATTGCTCTTGATACAAAATATATGACATGCAAATACGATATAGATTATTATTCTGGTCTTAAAACAAGTCATCTATATTCAGGAAGCATCCAACTCAAGATGATCAGGACTAAGCATTTTGAATTGGGCATTGGCGGTATTTACGGCTGGTATAATTACTCATACGTTTATAATCCCGAAGATGTCACTTCAAACTTCAGTGGATTCGATTCGACGGCAAGACTTCTCTTAAATTCGCACTTGGGAATCCAATCCGACTTCATGATTCTGTCTGGTTGCAATCAATCAAGGGCCATCAATATCGGTGCATTCTTGAGATTTTAATCCATCTTGAATTAATCAAACGCCTGGTTTTCTTTTGGAAATCGGGCGTTTTTTTTATGTTTTCCTGCAAAAAAAAGCGGAACACATGAAGCATTCCGCCTGAAGGCAACATGAAAACCAACAAAGACTTTCATGCAGCCAAATTAAAATCAAAGCTCAAAAAAGCCAGCTCAAAAGCTATTCATTTCGGCCGTGACAGTTCTTGTACTTTTTTCCACTGCCACAAGGACATGGGTCGTTTCTTCCAACTTTTGCATGAGCACGAACGAGAGTGACACCCTGCCCCTGCCTTCCGGATTTCATGGCAGAATCTCTTGCACCTGCCTGAGCCTGCCTTGCCATGCTCTCAGCTTCCTGATGCTGGGCATTCATTTCTCTTGGTGCAGAATTTACACGCCTAGGCTCCTCACCGTTTGCAAGCTGGATTCTTACCTTGAACACGCGGCTTGTAACGGAATCACGGATATCATCAAGCATTCTGTCAAACTGGTTGAAACCGTCAATCTTGTATTCCGTAAGCGGATTTTTCTGTCCATAACCGCGAAGATGAACTGCCTCACGAAGTCCATCAAGGAATTCAAGCTGGTCAAGCCATTTCTTGTCGATGAGCTGGACATACTGATAGCGGATGAACATATTGAGGTTTTCCTTTCCTGCAATAAGCTCCTTCTGAGTTATGTCATCCTGAAGAACTGCACATACGCCATCTACGGTCAGCTGGTCATAAGATACCTGCTGTCCAAAAGTATTGTAAATTTTGTCTACAAGAGCACTCTTTGCATTTCCCTTCATGTGTGAAAATTCATTGAAAATTTCCTCAACGGCATACTGGGCATTATCCATGACACGGGTACTCAAATCCTCGTCAACAAGAATTGCATCCCTCTGGTCATAGACAAACTTTCGCTGCTGATTCAAGACATCGTCATAATCAAGAAGATTCTTTCGAATCTCGAAGTTTCTTTCCTCAACCTTCTTCTGTGCCCTCTCAATTGATTTGTTGAGCATAGGATGGTTTATAGGTTCTCCAGGCTGCATTCCGATTCTTGTCATGAGGTTTTTCATGCGTTCTCCACCGAAAAGCCTCATGAGGTCATCATCCATCGATATGTAGAATTTGCTTCTTCCAGGGTCTCCCTGACGTCCAGATCGACCACGAAGCTGATTGTCAATGCGTCGGCTTTCATGACGTTCGCTACCGATTACGTAAAGTCCGCCAAGACTCTTTACTTCCTCGCAGTCTTTCTTCCAGTTTTCCCTTTCAATCTCCAGCGCCTTGTCAAATTCTTCCTGCGTAGCTTCCGTGCCAACCCTTTTTCTTGCACGCATCTCAGGGCTTCCGCCAAGCTTAATGTCCGTACCGCGTCCAGCCATGTTTGTGGCAACAGTAACGGCTCCCTTTGCTCCAGCCTCGGCAACAATCGCAGCTTCACGGGCATGATTCTTTGCATTCAAAACCTCATGCCTGATTCCGGCCCTTGTAAGATATGCGGAAAGAACCTCAGACTTTTCTACAGAAACAGTACCTATCAACACAGGCTGTCCCTTGGAATGAGCTTCCCTGACTTCCTTTACGATGGCTTCCCACTTGTCCTTTTCATTAAGATATACCTCGTCATCCTCATCCTTGCGGGCTACAGGCCTGTTTGTCGGTATGGCAACAACATCAAGCTCATATATCTTGCTGAATTCAACAGCTTCCGTCTGTGCTGTACCAGTCATGCCGGAAAGCTTTTCATACATTCGGAAGAAATTCTGGAACGTAATTGTTGCAAGAGTACGGCTCTTCTGGGCAATCTTTAAATGTTCCTTTGCCTCAATAGCCTGATGGAGACCATCACCATAGCGCCTTCCGTCAAGAATGCGGCCTGTAAATTCATCAACTATCTGAACCTGGCCTTCCTTTACGACATAATCAACATCTGCGTGATACAAAGTATGCGCGCGGAGTGCCTGCGTAAAATAATGCACATATTCAAAATTCTGCTCGTCAAAAACAGTCGTTCCCTCTTCAATGAGATGGTTTGAAAGGAGAATGTCATTTATCTTGTTCATTCCCTTGTCCGTAAACGAAACGCGTCTGCTTTTCTCATCAAGCTTATAATCACCTGCAACGGCATTTCTTTCCTCTGGAGTCATGTCGACTTCATCAGGATAGTCATTCGTCTTCGGGTCTTTCTTCACTTCCTCAAACATTCCGACGTACTTGTCAACTTCATGGAATTTGAAAGTATCATCCTCTCCCTGACCTGAAATGATGAGAGGCGTGCGGGCTTCATCAATAAGAATTGAGTCGATTTCATCGACAATGCAGAAATTGAATCCCCTCTGAACTTTCTGGCTCATCTCAATCTGCATGTTGTCACGAAGATAGTCGAATCCGAATTCATTGTTCGTGCCATAAGTAAGGTCACATGCGTAAGCTTCCTTTCTAGCCTGGTTGTCCATGTTTGCAAGAATGCATCCGACAGACTGACCGAGGAACCTATATACGCGGCCCATCCACTGGCTGTCTCGCTCTGCAAGATAATCGTTTACGGTGATTATGTGAACGCCTTTTCCTGTAAGGGAATTGAGATATGCGGCGCAAACGCACATGAGCGTCTTACCTTCTCCAGTCTTCATTTCAGTAATGCGGCCGGAATTCAAAACAAGAGATCCCATGAGCTGGCATGGATATGCGCGTTCCCCAAGGACACGATATGCAGCTTCACGTGCAAGTGCAAATGCATCTACGAGAATGTCATCAAGGGTTTCTCCCTTGGAAAGCCGCTCTTTCAGAATTTTCGTCTGCTCCGGAAACTGGTCGTCAGAAAAAGATTTTGCCCATTCCTCACGCTTTTCAATAGCTTCTACTGTTGGTTTCAGTTCCTTTACGGCCCTTTCGTTGGCAGAACCAAAAACGAAGGTCAATATTTTATCAAACATGATTATTACTTTACTCCCATTAAAATATGAA
>JAZQMW010000100.1:0-27950 GCA_045627025.1 Treponema sp.
CCGCTTGGCCTCCGACTTGATTGAAGAAATGCAACCGGATTTTGCAATGCATGACAAAAGGCCTCAAGCAAAATGTTTTCCGCCACTTTCCATGCTTCCGCCTGATGTCCCGTTTCCTGAAAATCAAGTCCCGTTTCAGCACAATGCAAACCGCCATCAAAAAAAAACAGCCTGCAAAAGAATGCATGATAGAGTATACTCATTTTGACATTCATGTTCAACATGTAAAGCCATGTTTAAAGTCTCGCTTTCCCCCACGCAATCACAGAGGCCCCTTTTTTTCCACTAATCGCTTCATGAAATTATTTCCAAGACAATTCACACAGACAGAATGCAACATGGAAAATAAAAAAAGGCATTTCAAAAGCCGTGCGACTTCCAAAATGCCTTATTTATCTCCTGTATTTTTTTATCATTAAAGCATGAAAACGAAAAACTACCTCTTTTTCACAAGATAGTCCTTGTAGCCTTTCATGTTGAGCCTTTCTTTCACCGACTCAATATCGGCTTCCTTTATGTCCTTGATTACGACACGGGTAATTCTTCCGTTTGTCTGGTACACGACATTCGTAAAACCATCTGCAAGAAGCTTCTGTGCAAGAACATCCGCATTTTCTTTCTGCGAATATGCGCCAAGCTGAATGCTGTATACGACATCTTTTTTTGGAACATTCTGAAATGCCGTGGATTCAGTGAAACTTTCCGCAGGCATTACCGGTGTCTCAACGGAAACTTCTTTTGGAGCGCTTCCATCCAAAAGGTCAATGTTGACAGTTGCAGTTCCAGCACCAATCATGTCAAGGGCAATTGCGGCAGCCTTGGAAACGTCAATTTCCCTACCCTCTACAAAAGGTCCCCTGTCATTTACCCGCACATTGACAGACTTGCCGTTTGCAGTATTCGTAACCTTGAGGACTGTATTGAAAGGAAGTGTCTTGTGTGCGCAAGTATAGTCATTCATGTTAAAGGTCTCACCATTTGCAGTAAGCCTTCCGTTGAAATCATCTCCGTAGTATGATGCCTGGACATTCTGCTTAAATGCAACATCAGCAAAGAGCAAGGAAGATGTCAAAAACATGAAAGCATGTAAAATAAATAATCTATTTTTCATCATAACAAAATTATCGACAGTTTTCTTTTTGATATTAGGGCTAATATTTTTTTTTCAAATTGTAATTTTCTACCTATTATATATCCTGTTCATTTGACAGAAACATTAAAAAATCAAAAATCCATGAAAAAAAACAAGTAAATATGCGTTAATATAAAACCATTTTTTATTGTAATAGGAAAAAAACATGGTAAACTTTTTTCATGTAGGTAAGAAATTTAATACGGAGGTAAAACTCTTCAGAAAATCTACTTTAAAAACCAAAAAAAACCGAAACTGGCTGAAGCAAGACAACTGTTACGGCCAGTTTCCTTACCTACAATTTCACAAGTGCCTGTTTGAGACAAAACACTTGACAACTTTTCAAATCCTTATAAAATAGATGTATCATCAAGATTGGTCTCTGGAACAAAGCTTTTTTAGAGACTCCACATTAGGGAAACAAAATGCAGGACATATCACAAATAATTGAAAAGCAAAAAAACTATTTAAAAACAAACGAAACAAAGTCCGTAAGCTTCAGGATTGGACAGCTAAAAAAACTCAAGCAGGCAATTCTTGACAATCAGGAAAAAATAGTTGAATCACTCGCAAAAGATTTGCACAAATCAGAATTCGAAACATACGAAACAGACATTTTTCCGCTCGTTTCGGAAATAAGGATGTTTGAAAGAAACTTAAAAAAATGGGCAAAACCGAGAAAGGTTTTCACTCCTCCATATCTTTCCAACACATCAAGCAAATATCAATATGAGCCATACGGATCCGTCCTGATAATCTCTGCATGGAACTATCCGTTTTACATTTCGCTCCTAAGTCTTGCAAATGCTCTTGCTGCAGGAAATTGTGCCGTATTGAAGCCGTCTGAACTTGCACCGAATTCCTCAGCATTGATAAGGGAAATCATAGAAGAAACATTCGACGAAAAATACTGTGCCGTAGTGGAAGGAGGAGTCCAGGAAACCACAGAGCTTCTAAGGAAAAACTTTGACTTCATATTCTACACGGGAAGCACAAAGGTCGGAAAAATCGTGTCGCAGGAAGCAAGCAAAAATCTTACGCCTGTCATTCTTGAACTTGGAGGCAAAAGTCCATGCATCGTTGACGAAACCGCAAACATGGAGCTTGCGGCAAAACGCATCACATGGGGAAAATTCCTCAATGCAGGACAAACATGCGTTGCACCAGACTATGTTCTTGTACACGAAAGCAAAAAAGACGAACTTTTGGACTTGGTGCAGAAAAACATAAAGGAATTCTTTGGAGATGACGCAAAATCTTCACCTGACTTTCCAAGGATAATCAACAACAAGAATTTCCTCAGGCTCAAGAGCCTCATTGACAAGGACAAGGTGGCCTTTGGCGGAGACAGTGACTTCAAGGAACTTTACATAGGTCCTACAATCATGAAAGATGTGGATTTCAGCGACAGGGTAATGCAGGAAGAAATTTTCGGACCGATTCTTCCGGTAATATCATATTCAAGCCTTGAAGACATTGTTGAAAATGTATGCAGACTAGAAAAACCACTCTCGGCATACATCTTCTCAGAAAGCAAGCAAAACCAGAAATATGTCATTGAAAACATATCATCGGGAAGCATTTCCATAAACAGTGTCGTCTTGCACACATCGAATCCAAACATTCCTTTTGGCGGTGTCGGGAAAAGCGGATACGGAAGATATCACGGAAGGTTCGGTTTCGAGTCTCTTTCCAACAAAAAGAGCATCTTGAGGCAATATACGAAATTCGACCTGAAATTTTGCTATCCTCCTTATCATGACAAGATAAAGCTCATAAAGCTTCTTACGAAATACTTCTAGGGAACTGTCTATGGACATTATCGCAGAAATCGGAACTTCCCACGGAGGAAGTCTTGAAAAAGCATTCAGGATGATTGATGCATCAAAGGATGCCGGGGCCACAACCGTAAAATTCCAGTGGGTGTATGCAGATGAAATTCTTCATCCGGCTACAGGAATGGTTGAGCTTCCGGGCGGATTGACACCTCTTTATGATGTATTCAAAAATCTTGAAACCGATGCTGCGTTCTACAAATCATGTCTCGAATACGCGCATGAAAAAGGAATCAGATTTGCATGTTCCCCATTTGGGCTCAGGTCACTTGAAGAGCTTGCGGCAATAAATCCAGACGCCATCAAAATTGCAAGTCCCGAAGTAAATCACACGCCTCTTCTTAAGGCATGCTCAAAATACTTTGGGAAAATTCCAATAATACTTTCAAGCGGTGTCTCAAGGCTTGGTGACATAGAAAAGGCAATATCAACAATCACGGGCGGAAGAAAATGCGCGCATGAAGATGACCTTACTCTGCTCCACTGCATAACAAGCTATCCTGCTCCAGAACACGAATACAACGTACGGTGTGTTGAAACGCTCGCCGGAATATTCGGGCTTCCGACAGGAATAAGCGACCACTCACTCGATCCGGTTCTTGTTCCTGTCCTTACTGCTGCATGTGGCGGTACCACAATCGAAAAACACATTACCCTAAGCAAAAAAACATCGGGTCTTGACGATCCCGTGGCTCTTGAAACCGAACAGTTTGCGCTCATGGTTCATTCTGTAAGGCAGACAGAAGCCATCCTCAAAAAATACGGAAAGAGCGAAGTTTACAGACAGCTTGAACATGAATACGAAAGGGAAAAAATCAAGGCCATTCTTGGGAACGGAGTAAAAAAACTTGCGCCAAGCGAAGAGGCAAATTACGGACGGACAAACAGAAGCATACACTTCATGCATGACATGAAAAAAGGCGATGTAATCAAGACGGAAGACATTGCAGTCCTGCGTACGGAAAAAATACTCGAACCCGGAATATCACCCGACTTTCTGGAAGAAGTCACAGGATGCGTCCTCGCGCATGACGTTGCATCAGGAAAAGGACTTAAGATTGAAGACATCACGATAAGAGCTTGACGGAACTTTATTTTCCTTGCATTTTGGAGAAACAGTATTACAATATAGTAAAGAATCATTCTTTGCCTTTGTTTTCCAAGGGGTTTCTTACAAATGTTTGGGGAAGGTAATTATTATGTTTAACAAGCGTTCTATGAGCATGAAAAGCACGTTCTTTTCAGCTGTCTTTTTCAGTGTCGTAATCCTGTTCACAATACCGATGTGCACTCTGTCATCAAGAAAATCATTCAGTGAAAAAACAGTTTCAACGCTGGAGCAGGTAGGAGAAAAAGAAGCAGTCATTTTCTCATCCAATCTTAAAAATGAAATCGCGCTGGCATTGCAGATGGCAAAATCTCCCGTAATAGTGGAATATATGAAAAACCCTTCAGATCCTGTGTTTTTTAACGCAGGAACACGGGAGCTTGAAGCCTATGAAAAATCTTTCAGAAGCAAACTGAGTTTCTGGATTTCAGACATTGACAAAAAATACTACACAAACTGCAAGTATTCGTACACGCTCGATCCTTCACTTTCGGAAAACAGCTGGTACAATTCTGTACTCAACAACACGGACGTATACAACTTCAACATAAACTATGAAAAGGCTCTTGGCAAGACAATGCTTTGGGTCAATGCAGTAGTCAAGGACGGTTCAAGGAAGATAGGTCTTTCAGGAACCGGAATAAACCTCACAGATTTCATAGATGAGCTTTACGCAGACCTTGGCGGAAACTACCAGATGTACATGTACAACGCAAAGGGAGAAATCACAGCATCAAAAGACAAAAGGCATCTTGAAAAAAAAGAGCTTATTTCGTCAGTTTTTTCAGGCATAGACATTCCAGTCGGACTGGTTTCGGAAAACACGTTCATAAAGACTTCAGCCGGAGTTTACCTTCTGAGCCCGATAAAGGATGTAGGCTGGACAATGATACTATACAGTCCATATGAAATGAATCTGATGTCGCTTAAAAATCCGACAACACTCATGTGCACCATTCTCATAATAATATCCGCGGTAATAATCTGCATATTCAGGTTCTTCATACACAAGACGAACACACGCGTAAGGCAGATTCTTGTGGAACTTGACAACTCTGTGGAACTTATTGAAAAAGGAGAAGCCGACCTTGCAAAGAAACTTCATGTCGGAAAGGAAGATGAAATCGGCAAGATGGTGATGAGTTTCAACAGGTTTACGGACAAGCTCAGACAGATTATTGCTGAAGTAAAAATCTCAAAGGATTCGCTTTCGAACGCAGGAACAAGCCTCAGGAGCATAATAGAGGACACGACGGATTCAATACAGAAAATCAACACGGACATCGATGAAACGCAGACAAAGGCCCAAAGTCAGGTAAAGAACGTTTCTGAGACAGAAATATCACTCCAGAAGATTTCTGACGGAATACTTTCACTTGCAGAAATGGTCTCCACGCAGAAAACAGGTGTTTCCCAGGCATCAACCAACATAGGAACAATGATCCAGAACATAGAAATTGTAAATGCATCCGTAGAAAAGATGGTCAATTCGTTCAAGGGTCTCCTGTCGGAAACAAAGATAGGTTCCACAAAGCAGAATGCCGTAAACGAGCAGCTCAGGCAAATTGAAGAACAGTCGAAGATGCTGCAGGACGCAAACCTTGCGATAGCATCGATTGCAAGCCAGACAAACCTGCTTGCCATGAATGCGGCAATAGAAGCCGCACATGCAGGAGAAGCCGGAAAAGGATTCAGTGTCGTTGCGGCGGAAATCAGAAAGCTTTCGGAAACGTCAACGGCACAATCAAAGACAATCGGAGATCAGCTTACAAACATCAAGAACTCCATAAACTCTGTAGTAGAATCTTCTGAAATCTCAAAGAAAGCTTTCAGCAGCGTCTATGACAAAATCACGGAGACAGAAATCCAGGTATCAGAAATCAAAAACCTCATGAATGCACAAAGATCATCGTCTCACGAGATAGGCAATGTACTTGAAAGCATCAACAAGACGACACAAAACGTCGTATCTGCATCAGAGCATATGTCAAGCATAAACAGAATGATTCTTGGAGAAATGAAAGAGCTTCAGGATGCATCAGCTTCCATAAAGTCAAGTGCGGACGAAATGGCACAGCGAGCAGCCAGAATGCATGAAAACGAAACGGATCTCACCGAGATATCTGAAAAGGTGTCTTCATCCATCGCAGCAATTGCAGGACAAATCGACCAATTCCAGGTCTAAAGCAAACGCACGAAAAAAAACAAATGCACCGGTAGCAGCAAAACTGCTGACGGTGCAGCAAAACTGCAAGCTTCACGCAAAACAACGCATCCAAAGTTCCATGTTATTGCAAAAAGACTTGCAGAATGCAAATCTCTTGTCTAATTTTCCACAATACTTTATACTCATTCATTATGAGTGAAATAATTCAACCACGTATTTTGAAAGGTTTTCGGGATTTTTTGCCTGAAGCAGAGATTACAAGAAGCAGTCTCATAGAGAAAATAACAGAAGTATACAGGAGCTATGGCTTTGTTCCTATTGACACGCCTGTACTTGAGTATGCGGACATCCTCTTAAGGAAAAGCAACGGAGAAACAGAAAAGCAGGTTTTCCGCTTTGAAGACAACGGAGGTCGTGATGTGGCGCTCCGGTTTGACCTTACAGTTCCATTCGCAAGATTTACGGCAGAACATTTTTCAGAGCTGTATGTTCCATTTAAAAGATACCACATTGCAAAAGTTTGGAGGGGTGAAAAACCTCAGGCAGGAAGATACAGGGAATTCGTACAATGTGACATAGACATGGTTGGCTCCGACAGCGCATTCAGCGACTTTGAGATTTTAAGCGTAATGAAAAGCGCTTTTGCGGCAATCGGCGTCACTGACATTACGATAAGGGTCAACCACAGAGGCATATTCAACAGATTCCTTGAAAAAATTGGATGCATGGAAAAATCCGAAGACATACTCCGTTCTGTCGATAAAATTGCCAAAATAGGAGATACAGAAGTAAGAAAGGAACTTGTGGAATTCACGAACGACGAGTCAAAAGCAGACCAGATCCTAAAGTACATCACATCAAACGGTTCATTTCTTGAAGTGCTCTCAAAGCTTGAAAACATGGCTGGAGGAGAATGCGACGAATCAAGGCGCATGAGGGAAATTTACGAGATGATGCAGGCTGCGGGAATAGAAAGCACATATGTTCTTGACCCGAGCATAACACGAGGGCTTGACTATTACACGGGCGTTGTTTACGAAACCACGCTCAATGAGCTTCCGTCAATCGGTTCCGTATGTTCAGGAGGCCGATACGACAACCTCACGGGCCTTTACATGAAAGAAAAAGTAAGCGGCGTAGGCGGCTCAATAGGACTTGACAGGCTCATAGCGGCACTTGAACAGCTTGGAAAACTTCAGAAAAAGGGAAGCTACCTTGATGTTGAGATTTTCAATACAGAAAAAAATCTCTCGGCACACTATCAGAAAATTGCCTCAGAACTCAGAAAAAACGGCGTAAAAGTAGAGGTATTCCCAGATGCGGTAAAAATGAACAAGCAATATGCCGTAACAGAAAAAAAGGGAATGGAATGGGGAATTCTCGTAAGTCCTGAACAGGCAGAAAAAAACATCCTCACGCTCAAAAACCTAAAGACAAGGGAACAAAAAGCAGACATCACATACAGTGAAGCATGTTCCATCATAAAAGGAAACTAGGCAAATCCTAAAAAGATGCGGGAACCCCCAAAGAGCCAGAGTTTCCTGCAATTTCATCAAGGGCGGCTCAAAAAATCAAATTTCAGGGCCGCCTGCCTGCTAAAATCCATTCGGACAAAAAAAAGCATGCCGACATTTCAGCATGCCCAAATGATTCATTCAAAAACCCTATTTGTTTTTATTGACGATTCTTGTCTCTGTCTTTCCGGAATTGATTTCAATGAACCTTACAAAAAGCGAAACCTTGTTGTCCTCATTGAGGTTAGACCAGATTGTTTCCGTAAGCTCATCTATGCTTCCTGCAAGCTCAACGATTTCAGGCTCGCCTTCAAAACTTGGAAGTGGATTTCCATTCTGCATGTAGGTGTGGATGTACCTTCCGATTCCAGGACGAGGGTTTTCATAAGAGAAAGTATAGCGGTTTGTGTTCTCGTCATTTCCATCATCGCTTTTCAAAATGGAAAGGTCAAAATTGAATTCCTTGTTTCCGACATCAAGGACTGAAGAAATTCTCGGGGTGAAATTCGGAGAATCAGGTTCAAATTTTCTTGCACGGAGAGACTGCTCGAAAGTAAGTCCCTTGCCAAGGCCATCATAGACAGTGTCAGTCTGATCGCCGTTTGTAACCACGGTCTTATTTCCAAGCACGCGTACAGGAGCGTAAATGATAAGACTCGGATCAACAAGCTTTGACGGATCAAACGCCTGTGTCCTGATGCCGTCGCCATCCTCAACAAAGACTCGGTTCCTGCTGTTCTCGCTTCTTCCCATAATCCAATAGGCGGCAACAGCATACTTTGAGTCTGCTGATTTTCCTACAATAATTCCCCTTCCTGGATATTCGTTTCCGGAAAGAGCTTCCTTGATGGTCTTAACTATCATAATCACCTCACAATTTGATAAACAGGGACAATACCGCGGCAAAAACACCTGAAAACAAATTCCAGGACCACTACCCCATAAGGAAATTATATAACATTGAATGCAAATATTCAATTAATCACGACATTGTTTAAATTAATCTGAAATCATGTTTTTTATGGCGATTGCAAAACAAACATTGACTTTATCCATATTGAATGATAAAATATTTACTACAAATTTATTAAATGAGGATTACTCCTATGGCTCAAGAAATTGAAAACAACGAAATTAAATTTAAAAAAGAAAAGAAGGGACAGGCAAAAATCGGTGCCGTGATCATTCTCATCATATCGGCAATCGTATTCCTTCCAGCAGGAGGAGCTGCAGTATACCAGTCTTTCTTCAACGGTCAGAAAAAAAACAGCTTCGGTTCCTATGACGGCAAGCAGATTATCTATGAACCTGGCACAAAATTCTATAAGGCAGCCGCAAACATTGCACAGACACGCAAGAACATGGGCGAAGAGATTGACAACAACAATTTCTACTACGTGCTCAACCAGGCATTCAAGCAGACAATTCTTGACATGGCTTTTTCAAGTGCAGTAAAGAAGACAGGCTATCAGGTTCCTAAAGAAGCAATAAACAGGGCAATACTTCCAGCATTTACTGATGAAAACGGAAATTTCTCACAGAGAATGTACAATCAGGTTGATGATGCAACACTTGCCTCAATGAAGTCAAATGCCGAGGGAACACTTATTTTCTCACGCTTTGTAGACGACTATTTTGGAACACCTGAAACAAACAGATTCAACGGACAGTCCCTCTACGGCCTCAAGCAGAGTTCCGAAGAAGCAAAATTCTGTGCCGAAATGGGTGCTGAAAAACATTCGTTCGACATGGTTGCTTTCAATACGGAAGATTTCCCAGAAGAGGAAGCTGTTTCATACGGCAAAAACGATGCAGAAAAGTTCATAAAATACAATCTTTCCATAATAACGATTGAAGACGAATCTTCTGCAAAAACGGTGCTCAAGCAGATATCCGGAAATGAGATTACATTTGAAGACGCAGTAAGCGAAAAATCAAAAAAATACTATTCAAAAAGCGAGGGAGATCTTTTGTCACCACTTCGCTATCAGATTCTTGACATTCTTGACAGTGAAGATTCAATGAACGAAATCGTTGCCCTCAAGAAAGACGAATTATCAAGCGTAATCAAGACAAAAAAAGGTTTCTCAATCTTCAAGTGCACAGGTGATTCTGAGGCACCAGACTTCGAAAACAAGGATACGGTAAACGCAGTACTCACTTACATGAAAGCAAACGAAAAAAGCTATATCGAGAAGTACTACATTGACCTTGCAAACAGCTTCATTTCACAAAACACGATGATGTCATTTGAAGAAGTTGCAGCAAAAATGAATCTTGAAAGAGTTGAAGTTCCAGCATTTCCAATCAACTTCAAGAACGTGCAGCTTTATGACGTTCCTGCAGACAACAGCATAATAGAGAGTCTTGCAAGCAAATTTGATTCATACGGCAAGATTTTCAACCTCAAGATGGAAGAACTTTCAGAACCTATTGTAATTGATTCAAAAGTTGTAGTATTCAAGTGCACAGGCATTCAGAAAGATGACGTGGCAGAAAAGGTTGACGATACGTCAAAAGGCATTGTAAACCTCGATTCTTACAACATACAGACAAGAGTATTTGAGTCAGACAAAGTTGTAGACAATTTCTTCCCGACATATATTTCGATGATTTCCAAGGACTAATCTTGAATCAGTCATTTCAAGAAGAGAAGCCCCGTCTGGTTCCGACTGGCCAGGGCTTTTCTGTTTTAAACACAGTCGAATACAAAAAAAGGTTTCTCTATTCAAAATACAACCCCAAACGAGCCATAGAATCTTTTCTGGATGCGGCCGAGATAATGCCGGGAACTCTTGTTGTCGCATGCTCACCTGTTCTTTGGTATGGTGCTGACAGGCTCATGTCCAAGACAAACGGACAAAGCCACATAATCGCAATAGAAGATGACAGGAAGCTATACGAGCTTGCAAAAAAAAGCAACACTTCAAACATCGATCTTTTCAGTCTGGAAGATATTGACGCGCTAGAATCCCATGTAAACTCTCTGATAAACAGGGGTCTTGTAAAACGCATAATGAAAATTGACTTCAGTGCAGGTGTTCAGTTTTCAAAAGAGAAATATGAAAGAATCATTGATGCCATGCAGCAAATGACATCACAGTTTTGGAAAAACAGGATAACATTGCTTAAAATGGGAAGGCTTTTTTCAAAAAACATTTTCAGAAACCTTCCGGCATTGAAAAATGCACTGCAGCTTGATGACATGAGGAAAACCATATCAAAGACAATCATTGTTTTTGGTGCAGGAGAAAGCTCCGACTCAATGGATTTCGATTTCATCAGGGAAAACAGGAATTCACTATACATTATTGCCGTGGACGCATACATCAATGCATTGATGTCCAGGGGAATCACTCCTGATGCGGCAGTAGGAATAGAAAGCCAAAGCGTAATCCTAAAAGCATATGTCGGCACGCAAAATGCAGGAATGACATTCTTTACGGACATAACTTCAAGACCCGATATAGCGAGAATGTTTTCAAAAACAGTTTTCCTTTCAACAAAGTTTTCTGACGCCTCATTTCTTGACGGGCTAAAGGAAAGCGGCATTGTAAGTTCCTACGTAAAACCCATGGGATCTGTAGGGCTCACAGCAGTTCATGTTGCACTGGAATTACGTGCATCGGAAAAAATACCCGTATACATAACAGGCCTTGATTTTTCATACAGTGTCGGAAAAACACATGCAAGAAGCACATTTCCGCACAAAACCAGGCTTTCAAGTGCCACAAGATTGGCCTCCATAGAAAATCTTGATGCGTCATATGCACCATCTTCGACATTCATGCCTGCAATCAACGGTGAATCTGCATGCACGACAAAAATTCTTCTTTCATATGCCAGCCAATTCATACAATTTTTTTCAATGAAAAAAAATCTTTTTGATGCAAGAAAACATGGAATTGACCTGAGCCTAAAACATTCTGACAGGATTCTCCTTCATGGGGAAAACAAAGACAAGGTTGCATTTCCTCAAAACAGGGCAAAAAACGTAACCGAATATTTGGAAAAGGAAAAAAAAGAACTTGAAAAAATAAAATCACTGTTGGCAAACGGAGAAAACTCACCTGAAAGAAACAGGGATTTTTCATTAAAAGAAGAACTGCAAAACCTTTTGTCAAAAAAAGAATACCTGTACCTGCACTTTCCAGACGGATACATGCTCAGAATCGAGGAAGATTTTCTAAAAAGGGTTCGAGCAGAAATAGATGTTTTTTTGAAATATCTGTAGGCATCTCTAAAAAAATTAGAGGTGCCCAATAAGATAAAAACGCAACTGGAAAAAAAAAGACACTTCTATCGTTTCCTAACAAAACCTTACTGAAGCAAACGGCTTGCAAGGTACAGTATGAAGAGGAACCTTGTTGTAAGACAGGAGTCGATTACAACCCATACAAACAGGCGGTGGAAAAAAAATAATCATAAACCTTGAAACTATGGTATAATCTGGAATGCAACATTTATGGGTTAATAAAATGAAAAAACAGTTTATATCATTTTTTGCATTTACACTTTTGCTTACAACATTCAGTTTCGGTTCAGATTCCGGAACAAGACCAACATCTCCTCAAGGAAATGATTTGTCCCAAAGTACAGAAATAGCGAACGGTTTTACGGAAAGCAAAACAGATGTAAGAAAAAGTGCAAATTCTTCCATGCAAATCAAAGCAACAAGAAAAGATTTTTCCATTGATGATAATTCAGGAATTGCAAAAGCATGCGTCGATAGCGAAAAAAACACTGATTCAGCCGGCAACTATGGAATGACAAATATTCCATACATTTCACTTCCATATAGTGTTTTTGAAAAATGTCTTCCGTGGAGGGACAATAAATACATAACTATAGACGGATGGGGTAATTTTGCAACTTTAGAATGGTCAAACAACCCTGGGGATGAAGGGGACAAGCTAGAATTAAAGGAGATTGCAAAATTCCCTTCTCAGAGAATATCTCCCGGCTATTTTTATGCCCAGCCTCAAACAGGACTGATATGGGCACAGGCATCTATGAAATTTTTATGCTATAGTGTTGATATGGAAAAAGCATGTGACTTTATACCTGTTGTATCGTGGAGCTGCTGGATTGAATTTGTAAACAGTTTTTCTAACGAAGATTTATTGTTTTCATATTGTCATGACAGTCAGCATTCAGAAGGAATAAAATGCATAAAAAACTATAAATATAATATGGCAACACAAAAACTAGAAAAATATGAGGATGGAGATTTTAACGAAGTTTTTTTATGGAAACAGTTAGAATCACGACGCAACTGTTTCTTAGCGTATGAATATTATGCAGCAGATGAAAATCATAAATATGAAAAGTTTTATTTTTTCAACCTGAATACAAAAGAAAAAACAAAAAATGAACTTACAGAAGCATTATCAAAGAACCTTTTTAATGCAAATATCAAACTTCACATAAAGGGTTTTTCTTTTAAGCACAGGAAACTGATATCTGATTATTCCTCATTATTGGACAATTGTCCAATTGTGGTCATGTGGGATGATAATTATGAAAATGTTAAGGTATATCCCCTTAACTTACCAGCTCCAAAGGAAAAAAAGTTGAAAATATGGAGTGTGTCTGATGATTGCAAATGGCTCTTTGTACTTATCAGCTATTACACTGGTTTGCATGGTGAGACTCTATACAAAATTGGCTTCATGAAAATATCTGATGAATATCCAACTTTTACAAGTCCTCTTATTGTATCAGAAGATTATGTAGACATTTCTTGTCTAAAAAACACAAGTTTTATTGAACATCCGAAATATGGCTCTTGTCTTTTGGTTTCATATGAACCATCTTCCAATTCTAAAGAAAAGAAAGAATGTCGGCTTTATAAAATGAAAGATGTAGAAAAATTAATACAAGAATACTTGTTAAAACAGGCTAAAAAAATTGTCAAATAGACTGCAAAAGCTAGGCTCCCGAATGAACAAAATGGATTGGCCTGACTTCCCTTACTTTTTTTCCTTTAAACTTAATTTCCAATTTCCAGTATAACCGGTATCGTCAACCATAGGATTTATAACAACAGATGGTATGTCAGAGTATTTTAAATCCAAATATATGAAATCAGATTCCCAGATACAGTCCTTATTTAAATAATCATTCTGCCTTGATGGTGGGGTAAAACACTTTATTCGATATTGCCCAGGCTGCATATTCAAAACAAGCTTTTCACCACCTGCAAGTGACAACTCGTTTTTATCATATTGATAAGGTTTATCTAAAATTTCAAATCCTGAAATATCATATTCTGTATATTTTTTGTACATTCCCTCTTCTTCTTTTTCTATCTGGATATCACAATAAAGCACATTCATTGTTCCATTACTTTCTTCTCTAATTAAAACAATTTTTGGAACATCATGGCACTTTCCATTTAGTAAAAAACAAAAAAATATTCCTAAAAATATATGAAAAATTATCTTTCTCTCCATGACTAATTCCCATAAGCATCAGAATATTTATGAGCACAGAATGAGCTATCTAATGGGTCTTTGATGGATGATTTCTCTTTCCCAGCTGACCGTATTACACAATGCGGTTGACTGCATCCGAGCTGTTGCTGAAATACACGTAGAGTTCTGGTGCCTCAGGAAAATAATTTTGCTATATTTGTCGTGAAGAACAAAAAGCTTAGACCCGAACCACAAAGCCGTATGGGTAATGACATCCAACATCTGCTTCTTTTTAAGTTTTTTTTCATTTTCCTTCAGACTTTTCATCACACATCCTTCTTGGCTTCGTCTACAGATGTTCCAAGAAGCTCAGAGGCAAGAAAATCCTTATATTTTGCAGGATCAACACGGAAAGCAATTATTGGAGAATCCAAATCCTCCATTGCCCTCTTCAAGGCCTCCTGACTCTCATTTGCAAGCCTGGAAGCAGAAATAAGACGCAAAGAACGAGTGGATATTCCAATGGCAACTGGATAATCAAGTCCTTTATCAGAAATTATTTTCTTGAGTTCAGAATGAACCGTTTCTGCCATAACAAGAGCCTGGTCTGTATTCAATCCAGGAAGAACTATTGTCGCGCCGTCTTCATTATAGTCAAACACCAAGTCTGCAAGACGCGCAATATGCCTGATATGTTCAGACACTGCTTTTCCGGAATCACTTTTCCAATCAATTTCCGGAATGCGAAGCGTAAAAATGGAAAGATCCTGTTCTCCAGATGCAGCCCTCACAAGTTCACCGTCAAGTCTTTTTATGAGATACTCTTCCCATCCAAAACCTGTATCAGGATTGTACAAGCCCTTTGGAGCGTCAGCGTCATCCCGAACATCGTTTTCTGCAGCATCCACCTCATCCTTTTCTTTTTCATCATTCAAAAATGCAAGCACGTCTTCATCCTCACTGTCATTTTTTACTTTTTTAAGCTCACTCTGAAGTGCTGACATTTCCGTATCAGTAATCTCAGCCGTCTTCAATTCATCAGATTCATCTTTTTTATCTGCAAACGAATCTTCATCATCTGCAAAAGGGTCTTTTTCTTCAGCGAAAGGATCATCATCCGCAAACGGATCTTTTTCATCCTGCTGTTTTTCTTCATCTACTGCAGACGGATTTTCAAGGCTTTCCTGACTGCCATTTTCATCAGAACTTTCAGAAACAGCATTTTCCACATCATTCATCTCAAGCTCAGCATCATCAACAACAGTCATTTCACCGACATCATCATTCTGCCCTGCACCAAATTCTGAATTCGATTCAGAATCATCTTTTTTCAAGTCATGGACGTCATTTTCCTTTTCCTCCCTATATGCACATGGAACAGGGGAAAAAAGAATATAAAGGAGAACAAATATCGTTGTTCCAAGCATCACGAAAAAAGATGCCCTTGCCTTATAAAAAATGCTTGAAGGCTTTAAAAGATATATCGAAGCCAAAAGCTCGAGCGAAATGTCTTCATCCACATTTACGAAAGTGTTGAAATTCTTTACGAGGGGTCCGTTGACATCACCTTCCGACGCAACATCACGCGGATACGAAAAAATAAGCTCGTTTCCATATTTTAACTGAATGCCGGCAATGTCAGACACGTTTCCAAGTGATGCAAGAAGCTCATCATAAAAATCCTTGCTCTTTACAGGATAGTTTTTGCTGATTCTCGTAAAATCCCTTGTAATAATATTGAATCTGCTCTCAGAACGAAAATTCTTACCATTATTGAATTCAAAAGCAAGCGGTAAAACAAAACTAAAAAAAGCAACCGCATAGATGGCACTTACGACAGCCACAAACAATATGTTTTTTCTTCCTTTCATAATATCCCATTATAACGTAGAGTATCATTGTATGCAAGTTTTAATGCATCAAAAAATGAACAGTTTTTCCTTGCGGAAATGTATGGAAGAACGGAAAAAAAGAAACTGTTTCCAAAAGGAATCTTTCCGCTTTTCATGACATCGACAAGCTTTCCGAGTTCACTCACATAATCTGCGACAAACCTTTCCCGCGCACAAGAGTCAAGATTTTCTGACAAAAGGCTTTTTCTGTTGCATGCATTGCACAGGTTGTTCTTTTTCAATGAAAAGGAATGTTTTTCTGCCCATTCAAGCATTGTTCTTTCATAGGATTTCAACACACGGCTTGCATACGAGCACCCGTTGAAATCAGAAAAGACCATTTTGTCATTTTTGAAAAGCTCAGTCCTGTACATGAGGGATGCAAAAAGGGTTTCTCCATTCTGCATTCTGCCAGACACGGAATTGAATTTTTTTTCAAGATAATTTCCCTTTGCATAGGGTTTTCCGCCCGAGTATGAAAAATCTGCGCCGAAAAGCTCAATTTCACGAAATCCTGCAAGTCTTGCAAAATCACACGCCGCTATCGTAACGGTTCCGGATCCCGATTCCACAAGGGGAATTTCTGCATATTCCGACAAAATTGCAGAAAGCGGATGGTTCGAGCGGACAAAAAACACATCCCAGCCTTTTTCCATGACATGATCCACTGCTTCAGGACTTGAGGCGACATCAAATACAAAAAGTGTGTTTTCGCCATCTTTCCTGTTTTCCACAGAAAGGAAATGCTCACATGAAACATGCTGCGCATCTATGGACACCACGACATCAGGAAGGATTCCGTTAAGGATGAGGGTTCCGTACGACGTATCTGTCGAAATGACGAAATAATGATTTCTGCGGGACTTGATTTTTTGGACAGAAGAATCAAGAGTCGGTCCTGCGGCAACAACAGCGGCACAAAGAGATGCATCCGCATGAAAATCAATCTTTACATTTTTTTTCAGGTTCATGAAAATATTTCTGTGCCACAAGCGGCCAAAATGGCTTTGAACGGAAAAATCAGAAGAGACAAGGCTGACAGATTCACGGAAAATCTCTGAAAACATGACTGAAGCATCCTCGTTATGAAGGCGCCATGAATTTAGGTATGCGACAGTAAGATTTCTATGAAGCACGGGCATGTAGCTTTCCATGAAAACACTTTTGAAACTGTCAAACGTGCACAGCCTGATTTTGTCATTTTCAGCAAGATGATTTACAAATCCTATCTTTTTGCAGAATTCAAGGCTTTCCTCATCCCTTTCAACACATATGAGCAGCGAAATCCTGCTGTCAGAAAGCAGACTTTCAAGATGATAACCTGCACCTATGCCAACGACTACCGCACATCCTTCAAAATCATCCTGAATGCAGATTTTTTCACCACGGGGATTGTATCTTGAATGCACGGGCTTTCCGTCAGAAAAAAGAGGGACGTCATCCCCATTTTTGGCCTTTATCACGTCAGAATAGACCATCAGTCATCCTCCCGGCTTACAGACTTGATGATGTCGACTGCAAATGAATCCATCTTTTGAAGAACATCATCTTTGACACCACCGCTTCTTCTTGCCGATATTGCATCTGCAGGAAATGCATCACATATCCATTCCGTACGGTGGCAGTTTTCGGCAACAGTTTTTTTCAGAAGTTCAAGCACATGATTTTCGTCACGTTTTCCTTCAATCATGCATAGCTCAGGTTTTTCCCTTGAGGACTTTTCATTTTTCTTAATAAAAAAACTCCAGTCAACATCCATTATTCCGTCAAGATGCCTTTCATAATCATATCCGTTACTCAGCCTGTAAACCCTTTTTCCAAAATCCTGGCATGAAAACCATGAATAGTAAACGTCTATGGAAGAACTTGCAAACGAAGAGTTCAGTATGCGTGTCTCAAGATTGCATGTCCTGGAATCTGAAATGCTGTTTCTTTTCTCGAGTTCATTTGGCCTCGAATGCGTAAATCCTTTTGCAAAGCAAAGGTCAAGGCCAAGCATGTAGACATCACCGCTTGTAATAGAAAGGGCAAATTGAAGGGCCGTGCCGGAAACGCTTCCGTTTCTCAAGGCTTTCATGCAAGGAATGCCTGATTTCAGCATCACGTCCCTGGATATTCCGTCACCGTAACAAAGGGGTACGACTTGAGTTTTTGAAAAAACCTCTCCAAAACACGCACCTTCACCAGGAAGAGCAAGAGGAATTCCATATTTTTCAAAATTGCATGCAAGATGAAGCTTCGCCCAATACCCTCCGTCGGTTGAAATGCACAAATCGGGAATGATTCCATTATTTATCAACGGAGAAAGGGCTGAAGAAACAGCTACAAGATAGAATTTATCACGATTTTTTTTTATCATTTCAAAACTTGACTCAAGGCTTGGCCCGCTTGCGCAAACAAGGACATCTGATTTTCCACTTGCAATTTCCGCCGCATTTTTCAGGAACATTGAAAACCGCAATGCATTTTTTGTCCATCTTTTTGAAAAAAAAGTTCTCGTCGAAAGAACGTCCCGGCTTTTAAGCACTGCCTTTTTTATTTCACTCCAGCAAAATGAAGATTCGGAAGGAAAAGCTGCGTCACCAGGTTTCCATGACAGAAAAAGACACGAAGAAATTCCGTCCTCTCCCATGAAATCATAAAGACTTTCGGAAAGCGGAATGGATTTTTCCGAACTTTTTTTTCCGTGCAAATAAAAAACTTTGTCCCACAAGCAATCGGTTTCTTCAAAATTCCCCAAATACCTTATGCAGACAATAACGGCTCCATGATACTTTTCACGAAGATATTCCGCGCAATAAGAAAGGGCAGGTTCCGTAACGACAACGTAGGATGGCTCAAAGGGAGATGTGGCGGCAGAAACAAAACGTTCCGCTTCCTTCAGGGGATTATATTTTGAATGAAGCATGATTTTGCCGGATGAGCAAATTTTATGTCCGTCGGATGATGTTGAAAATACAATGTCCATATTTTTTTCCATGTTTTTTTTCTAAAAAAAAGACCATATTTTCACATGAAAACATGGTCCCTTGCATTTGCCTTATGCGGATTTCAAGTCCCAAAACTTCAAGAACAAACAGTTCCTGAAAGAAGACTTGTCACGAAAGGCCAAGTTCGGAAAACAGCTTCTTGTATGTCTCAAACTGCTCAGACTTGGCAAATTCCTCAATCTTGTCTTCAGGAAGATTTTCCAAAAGCTGATCCATATATGACAGGACAGACTTTATCTCTTCTTTCATGTCAGAAGGAATTGAACCGTCATCCTTTGATTTTTCAGAAACAGGTGCCTCGGCTTCTTTTTCCTTTCCGGCTTCATCATCAGAAGAATCCCACTTGTTGAACACCTGCTCTACAGGATGCTCGCTGATTCCCGTCTCAAGCTCTTCTTCCTCTTCCTCAGAAAGATTTGCCCCTTCAGAAAGATATTCGATATTGCTTTCAGTCAAAGGCTCTTCATTTTCAGAATCATCTCCCAATTCAAGGGATTCGAGGGTCACGTCAGGAATGTCACCATCTGTGACAACGCTAGAATCATCAGGAGTTGAAATTGAATTTTCTATCAAATCGCCAGAAGCAGAAGATTCAACAATTATGTCATCTACAGTAGGAACTTCTGTCTCTTCCTCAACATCCTCGGAAGATTCCTCATCAAAAACAGGCTCCTCAATATGGTCGTCATAATTCAAAGATTCACTTTCCTCAGTAGAAAACTCTGCGGAATTAAGAATGTTCGAAAGCTCATTTGTACTCAAGGCAATAGTGTCATCGTCATCAGAATCCGAGAAGAATCCCGTATCCTCATCAGGCTCAGACGAAAAATCGCAAGATTCGTCTTCTTCCGCTTCACGCTCGCAAGAAACTTCAGGAGCTTCATTTCCATCTTCTTCACCAGTTACGCCGCTTTCAAGGTTTTCTCCATCCTGTGTAGAAAACTCGGCAGAATTGAGAATGTTCGAAAGCTCATTTCCGCTCAATGCAATAGTATCATCGTCATCAGAATCTGAGAAAAAGCCCGTGTCTTCTTCTTCACAAGATGAATCCGAAGCAACATCATTTTCCGAAGATACAGGAACATCGCTTCTTTCCGCATCACGGCAAGGATTAACATCTCCGTTTTTCAATGTCTCAAATTCAGTTTTAAGCCCATTTATTTCCGATTTCAGATTTTCAAGCTCATCTGCAATCTTTTTTAGAATTTCAGAATTATCAATTACATCATCAGAACTAGCCATTGTTTCCTCCACATCTTCTGAACTTTCATCACTGGCATTATCTGCACTCTCCTGCAAACATGCAACATCCGAATCAGAAATCTCAGGTTCGGCTGCATTTTCACCTTCATCAGCAACTGCATTTTCAAAAGCAGTATCAGCACTTTCTTCGCTTTCCGTTTTAACGAAAACGCTATAAACCTGTTTCTCGCCAGAAGGAATGTCGACATCATCATCGTCTTCAAGAGAATCCTCTTCAACAGCTTCTTCCTTAAAAACAGGCTCCGAAGGAACGTCATCCAAATCATCAAGGGTTACGGAAACGCCCGTCATGTCATATTCAGGTGCCTTGTCAAGGAACGCACTCACGTCAGCAATTGAAGGCTCTCCATCCTCTTTGTCAGCATCGGAACCAGATTCATCAGATGCAGAACCGTCGCTTTCCTCATCCGAAATGCCATCGTCACTTTCAAAATCAGGAGTTTCCGCAAAGTCTTCAGAAACAGATTCCGTATCCGAAGTCTCTTCGCCTTCACATGCATCTTCCGCATTGGATCCACTTCTGTCTATCAAGGTTCCGTCCTCGTTATATGGTCCCGTAACTCCAGGTCCTCCGTCGGTAAATCCTTCTTCTCCCATGAATGAGTCAAGCGAAATGTCTTCATCAGAATCGTCTTTGCTTTCTTCAGGAATTGATTCCCGTTCTTCCGGCAAAGTGTCGGGTATTTCGTTTTCGTCATCGAGAAAGGTGTCCTTGTCTTCCACCTCCTCTTCTTCAACTTCAAAAGAAGAATTTTCTTCCTCCACAACATCCTCCGACCTAATATCATCAGGAAGCGTGTCCGGTATATCATCAGATTCTATTTCTTCGTTTTTTTCAAAACTTTCCACGTCATCCTGAATGTCGCTTCCAATTTCTTCATCATTGAAAGAAGATTCAGATGACGGCATATCGATTTCTTCTTCATTTACAGAAGAAGTTGTGTCTTCGCTTTTTTCGTCATCCATAAAAGAATCCAGGCTGACATCTTCAGAACCGGCATCATCCTGCACTTCGTTCTGAACATTTTCACAAGGCTCTGCGTCATCACCTTCATTTTCAACATTGTTGAGTATGGAATCAACGTCAAAATCGTCATCAGGAGATGAAAGATCCGTTTTCTGCTCCACCTGCTCGGCTTCCGAAGAATCCTGCGTAATGTCAACGTCAAAATCTTCCTCGGATGCATTTTCAGAAGAAGATTCAACGCCTTCATCTTCGCGTCTTGAATTTTCATCATCAATGTCCACAGTCATTTCATAATCGACAGGACCTTCTTCCTTTTTTACCTCGCCTTCATTTCCAATCGTAGGATTTACATTGTCCGAATCATCAGAAAAACCGAAATCATCAAGGGAAATTTCTTCAGAACCATCTGCACCCGTGCCGCTTTTCAAGACAGGATCAAAGTCATCAAGGGAAACTTCTTCAGAAGCAGTTTCATCAACAGCATTCTCAAACACAGACTCTGCATCATCATCAACGCTTTCTTCATTTACTTCAGGAGAAACCGAATTGTCAAACTCAAGGTCAATGTCAAGAGGCTCATTTTCCTCAATCTCAGCCTGCTCTTCTTTTTCCGCTGAAAACGATTCTCCATCCATAAAGGCGTCAAGGTCGATGTCTCCGTCACCAAATTCATCAGACGACCCTGAATCCATGAATTCCGACACGTCAACGTCAGAACTTTCTGAATCCGCATCATCCATAAATTCGGAAACGTCAACGTCAGAACTTGCGGCATCAGGATTATCCATGAATTCATCAAGAGAAACTTCACTCTCAGAATCTGCATCAAGAGGGGCTTCTGCTTCAGGAGAACTTGCATCAGGGGAATCAAAATCGGAAAGATCGGCATCTTCATCAATATCATCCGTCAAAAACGAATCTTCGCGATTTTCATTTTCTGAGTTTTCCTCAAATACCGGAACATCTATTTCCTCTGTTTTTTCTTCATCCTCAAAAGGAATCTCATTTTCAACGACACTTTCCTCTATCTCAGCTTCTTTTTGCTCCGCGGCATTTTCAGAAGATACTTCAGGAAGGCCTTTTCCGTCATCTTCCAAAACATCAGACGACTCGGAATCCTTCTGCTGGTTGCCTTTCTCACTGCCTAAAGGAGGAGTTTTCACCCATACACCATACTGATCCAGTTCATTGCCATTTATATCTGCACTATCGTTCATAAAATCCCCTTGCAGGCCATGTACAAAAGAACAATGTTCAAACGTACGATACCCCACTTTCATTATCGGAATTATCGACCAAATTCTACACTTCTATTTTAATCTATATATCCAAAAATTTCCAATAATTTTTTCCAGTATTATGCCGAAATATAGATATCATGGAACGTTACAGATTTTTATTTGCAGTATTCACCGGAACATTATTTTACGTGCTGATATCGCTTTGCGGCGGCAGGGACAGTATATGGGCGTCAAAGCAGCTTCAAAAACAAAAGCAGTACCTGAGCACGCATACAGTATCCATAGAAAAAATCAACAGCGAGCTTTCTATAGAAAAAATTGCTCTTGAAAAAGATCTGGACGTCATTGCATCGTATGCAAAAAAGCTTGGATTTGTTTCAGAAAGCGAACGGCTGATAAAAGTGACGGGACTTCCGCTAAGGGAGACCCACATATTCGACCCGGGAACAATACTCAAGCACACGGAAGTAAAGTACATTCCGGAAAGTCTTTGCAAGGCCATAGGACTTTTTGTCGTAATAGTCGTTTATGTGCTTCTTGTCATGGCAGACATACAGAAGGGACATGCACTTTTTCCTTCACTGTGCAAAAAGAAAGAGACGTTAGTATATGACATGCCTTAAAAATGAAAAATCAGCAGAACTAATATCGTCAACACTGAAAAAAGGAGGAATCGCAATTCTTCCGACTGATACAGTGTACGGATTTTCGGGAATTGTTGACTACAAAAGCGGCCTCAAGCTCAACACGGATTCAAAAATCAAGGACATAAAGGGCCGCGATGAAAAAAAACCTCTCATACAGCTCATATCATCTCCAGATGACATCCGAAAATACTCGGACTTTTCCATTCCGGAAAAACTTACGTCGAAATGGCCGGGTGCGCTCACGATAATCGTGCCTGTGAAAAAGCAGTTCGAGGAACTTCTTGGCCTCAAGACAGTCGCATTCCGATGTCCTGGAGACAAATGGCTCAGGTCGATAATAGAAAAATGCGGAGAACCGATTTACAGCACAAGCGTAAACCTGAGCGGAAAACCAAATCTTGAAACATTTGAGGAAATACTATGCACGTTTGGGGACAAGGCTGACATAATTGTGGATGACGGTGAAAAAAAAGGCGCAAAACCTTCGACTCTTGTCCTTATGGAATCTGAATCTTCATGGAAAATCCTTCGACAGGGAGATGTGGCAGTCTAATCAAAAAAAGACGCCGGTTACGTTTGCAGGAGAGGGAGCCGTTTTTTTTTTAGAAACACAATTTTTCGTCCGAAAAAACATGCAAAAAAAAGACTGGATTTTTTTCAAGGCCAAAAGTTCAAAATCCAAATTCCTGATGAACAAAAATTCTTGCGGAAAACATTGTGCCTCATTACAAGCAAAATGAAGCAGAAACGAAGAAATCATTTGGGAAAAATGACAAAACATTCATGAAGGCAAAAAAAAAATGCACCATGCATCGAAACCTCACAAAACATCTTCTGCATCAATGACTTTTATTCCGTTCGAAGAAAGCAATTTTGCAAAGATTCCCTGCCCTTCTATTTTTTTCCCGGAAAAAGAGCCGTCATAAATCTGCTTTACGCCACAGCTCGGGCTTCTGCTTTGAAGAATTGCCGCATCGACATGATTTCCAAGGGCAACATCGAAAGCTCGCATGGCACCGGCACGAAACTCACAATCAACAGACACGCCTTCTGCATTCATGACCATGCCGTTCACGATTTCCGCGGGAGACCTTGGAACAGGAAGGCCACCAAGCACTTCAGGACATACGGGAATCACTTCATGATTTTCCAGAAACCGAATCACCTTTTCATTTTTATTGTTCGATCCGTTATACTTGCAGTTTTCACCAAGCAGACATGCACTTACCAACATTCTCATGAGCCAACATTATCAGATTAAATGAGCTTGTTCAACAAAAAATTTGAAAACAGTCACCTTTTTTAGGAAAAAATTTCACGTGGGGAATTGCGCAAAAAAGGGATTTCATGACGTGGGGAAAAACAGGACCTCGCTCCCAATCAAAAACAGGGCGAACCAAAAAACAAACTGAAAACAAGATTGCATGCCAAATGCATTCTGTCAAATCCTTTCTTGAAACTAATATCATTTTCTGATAGAATATATAAAATTTTGCTATTTTTTAAGGAATAAATTTATGTACAAATCAGTAAATCCAAAAGCAGACTTCGCAAAACAGGAAGAGGAAGTCTTACAGTTTTGGGAAAAAAACGAAACTTTCAAAAAATCATTGAGCCAGCGGGAAGGCGCTGAAGAATACGTATTCTATGACGGACCACCGTTTGCCACAGGACTTCCGCACTTCGGACACTTTATTCCTTCTACAATAAAAGATATCATTCCCCGCTACCAGACAATGAGGGGTAAAAAGGTAGAGCGCCGTTTCGGATGGGACTGCCACGGACTTCCGGTAGAAAACCTCATTGAAAAGGAACTCGGAATCAACTCAAAGCATGAAATAGAAGAACTTGGAGTAGACAAGTTCAACGAGGCATGCCGTGCATCAGTACTCCGCTATACTGCAGAATGGCAGAAAACAATAACACGCATGGGACGCTGGGTAGACTTCAAGCATGACTACAAGACAATGAATCCTGAGTTCATGGAGTCAATATGGTGGGTTGCAAAGACACTTTGGGACAAAGGCCTCATCTATGAAGGAAAATACATTCTCCCATATTGTCCAAGAAGTTCCACAGTACTTTCAACACATGAGCTTGCACAGGGATACAAGGACGTAAACGATCCTGCAATCACAATCAGATTCAAGGCAAAGACCATAACATGTGATTCCGACACAGAAAACACATATTTCCTTGCATGGACAACAACACCTTGGACGCTTCCGTCAAACCTCGGCCTTACGATGGGACCGGACATTGACTACGTAAAGATTCAGGACAACGAAACAAAAGAATTCTTCATCCTCGCAAAGGCACGGCTTTCTTCATATTATAAGGATGAAAACGGTTACAAAATCATATATGAAAAGAAAGGAACGGAATTTTCAGGTTCCACATACGAACCTCTCTTCAACTATTTCGCATATCTTGCAGATCCTGCAAAATGTTCGGAAGAATCAAAGCAGAAATGTGAAAAAGGCGCATTCAGGGTATTCAACGCAGACTTTGTTTCTACGGAAGACGGTACCGGCATAGTTCACACGGCACCGGGATTCGGTGAAGACGACTCCAAGGTTTTCCAGGGTTCAGGAGTTCCTTTCATTTCACCGCTTGACGCAGAATGCAAGTTCACCTCAAAGGTTCCTGACTATGAAGGTCGATTCGTAAAGGAATGCGACAAAGACATAATTGCACGCTTAAAGGCAGAATGCAAACTCGTTAAGAGAGACTCAATCGTTCACTCTTATCCACACTGCTGGCGTTGTGGTTCACCATTAATCTACCGCGGTATCGGAAGCTGGTTCGTAAAGGTTGCAGACCACCACGACACACTTCTTGAAGTTAACAGCCAGATTAAATGGCAGCCAAATCACATCAAGGAAGGCCGCTTCGGTAAGTGGCTCGCCGGTGCACGAGACTGGGCAGTCAGCCGTAACCGCTACTGGGGTAACCCAATCCCAATCTGGAGATGTGATGACCCTGACTGTAAGAATACAATCTGTGTAGGCTCAAGAGATGAACTCAAGGAATTAAGCGGAACTTATCCGGAAGACCTCCACAAGCAGTTTGTAGACAAAATCACAATTCCATGTAAGAAATGCGGCGGAACAATGCACCGTATTCCAGAAGTATTTGACTGCTGGTTCGAAAGCGGTTCAATGCCTTATGCACAGCAGCATTATCCTTTTGAAAACAAGGAATATTTTGAAAATCATTTCCCTGCTGAATTCATTTCAGAAGGTCTCGACCAGACACGCGGCTGGTTCTATACACTTACAGTACTTTCTTCACACCTGTTCAAGAAGCCTGCATTTACTAACTGTATCGTAAACGGCATCGTTCTTGCAGAAGACGGAAGAAAAATGAGTAAGTCTTTGCGCAACTACACAGATCCTGTTGAAGCAATCAACAAGTTTGGTGCAGATGCAATCCGTCTGTTCTTAATGCACTCAGCTGTAGTTAAGGCAGATGAAATCCGCTACAGTGACGACGGTGTACGCGACGTTATCAAGAGCATTATCCTTCCTTTGTGGAACAGTTACAGCTTCTTCGTTCAGTATGCTAACATCGACGGCGTTACATGTACAGGTCACGAATTTGACTCTAAGCTTCCGGAAAAAGCAATTGACCGCTGGCTTATTTCAGTAACACAAAAGCTAATCAATGACGTAACAGTAGCACTCGAAGACTACGACCTTAACGCAGCAATTGATCCTCTGCTTGTATTCATTGATCAGGTTAACAACTGGTACATCCGCCGCAACAGAAGACGTTTCTGGAAAGCAGGCAACGATACAGACAAGATTGAAGCATACGGAACACTTTATTACGCACTCAAGAACTTCACAAAAGTAGCAGCTCCATTCATTCCGTTCCTTACAGAAGAAATGTGGCAGAACCTTAAGACGGCAGAAGACAAGGATTCAGTACACCTTTGCGATTACCCTGAATACGATGCAGCTAAGCGTGACGAAGTTCTTGAAGCAAACGTAGCAATCGTTCAGAAGGCAATCTCTATGGGAAGAAGCCTACGTAACCAGTACAACTTAAAGAACCGCCAGCCGTTGGCAAAAGTTGAACTCGTAACAAAGAATGCAGAAGAACAGAAAGTCCTTAAGGCAGAAGAAGAAACAATCAAGGAAGAACTTAACGTTAAACAGGTAGACATCCTCGATAACGAAGCAGAACTTGTAGAATATAAGGCAAAGGCTAACTTCAAGATACTCGGAAAAGTTCTTGGACCAAAGATGAAGCTTGCAGCCGGAAAGATTGCAGAACTTAAGAACGAAGAAATTGCAAAGATTGTAGACGGTCAGAACATTGCTCTTGACGTTGACGGTCAGTCAGTTGAACTCAATGCAGAAAACATCATCGTAGAACGCATTGAAAAGGAAGACTTGAAGATCATCAACGAAGGTACAATTACAGTAGCCCTCGACACAAAGATTACAGAAGCATTGAAGCAGGAAGGCTATGTTCGTGATTTGGTACGCGGCATCCAGAACTTAAGAAAGGAAAGCGGCTTCGAAATTACAGACAGAATCAACCTTACTGTAGGCGGAAATGCTGAATTAAAGGCATCTTACGAAGCATTTGCAGATTTCATAAAGAACGAAACACTTGCTGTTTCTGCTGAATGGAAAGATTCATTCGACGGAGCAGTAGAAATCGAAGCAGATGATGCTAAGTGGCTTGCTAAGGTAGTTAAAGCATAATCAAAATAAATTACAAGGAAGGGCAGTATGAAAAATAATGTTTGTTCACCAAAATCAAAA
>JAZQMW010000101.1:0-27572 GCA_045627025.1 Treponema sp.
TTCTTGTCTTCATCAATAATCTCAAGCAGGGCTTTTGCAACTTCAGAATCAAACTGAGTTCCTATCTCCATTTCCATTTCAGCCCTGACAAATGACTGCGGAAAGATATTCTTGTATCTTCTGTCTGACGTCATGGCATCATAAGAGTCTGCAACGCATAGAATACGTGCATAAAGAGGTATGTTTTCTTCTTTTAGCCCCTCAGGATACCCTCGACCATCAAACCGCTCATGATGATATTTTACGGCATTCTCAATCTTCTTGTTGTCAGTAATTCCTTTTAGCATGTTGTACGACATGACAGGATGAAGTTTTAGACACGAATATTCCATATCAGAAAGCTTACCCTGCTTTTTTATGATTTTTTCAGGAATCCTTATTTTTCCAACATCATGCAGAAGCCCCGCATAATATATCTCCTGCTGCTCATATTCGGAAAGCCCAAGTTTTTTTGCAATCTCCCTCGAATATTCCGCAACCCTTTTGGAATGTCCTTCCGTATAGCTGTCTTTTGCCTCTATTGCGGAACTCAACGCCATTATTGTCTTTGACATCATCTTGTCAAGCGACAATGGATTATCCTTCAACGGAGTCTTTAGTTTCGAATTTTTTCTAATGCGATGAATAAAAAAAATCACACAAGAAACCAGAAAATATACAGACAGCAATATAAAAACTATTTTAAATACCATAAATTATAGACTGACGCACTCCAACATCTATTTACAGGAAATCAGATTATAAACATCCTCCGTCCCCTTCAATATAAAGTCAGCCTCGGCATCCTTAAATTCACTTTCACTGCCAAAACCCCACAGAATACCGGCACACTTTAATCCCGCTTTATGAGCACCATTCACATCATAAAATCTGTCTCCTATCATGAGGCACTCGTTTTTCTTATCGGTTATATTTTGATTATAAAGCACATAATCTATTATTTCAACTTTATTGACCCTAAGCTTCTCTTCAAGATCAGCACCGCCTACAAAATCAAAAAGCTCAAGCATTCCTTTTTTTTCAAGGATTTTTTCAGCATACACCTGCGGCTTGCTCGTAGCCACATATATTTTCTTGCCGTCACTTCGAAGTTTTTTTATCAGCTCCACAACACCGTCATACACATCAGCCTCAAACATGCCTTTTACAGAATAATAGTCCCTGTACACTTTCATAGCATTCTGAATTTCTTCGTCAGGCAATCCAAGCGTATTTTTAAAACTTTCAAGGAGAGGAGGACCTATCATTGTGCTGTACACGCTTTTGTCCACATCAAGACCGTAATGTTCCACGACTTTATCAAAAGAATTGAATACACCTTTTGATGTATCCATGAGGGTTCCGTCAAAATCAAAAAAAATGTAATTAAACATATAAAGTTTCCTTATGGGAGATTTTTAAAATGCGATGTTCCAAACCTTGCAATTCCAAGGCTTGAAACTCTTTTGTCATGCTTAAAAATACCTTAAATTTCGTTATGATATTTTCAAAAATGCACGATATGCATTATAAGCTTGCAGAATGTCAGAACTGTTCGTGATTTCCCACGGTGCATGCATGCTCAATACAGGAACTCCTGCATCAAGTACATTCATGCCATATTTTGCAGAATGATAAGCGATTGTTCCACTTCCACCCTGATCTACTTTTCCAAGTTCAGCCATCTGATATTTTACGGAAGCGTCATCCAAAACTTTTCTGAGCCGTGCAATGAATTCAGGATTGCAGTCATTTGCCCCGGATTTGCCGCGTGCGCCCGTATATTTTTGGAAAACAATGCCGCCTCCCAAAAATGAAGCATTCTCCCTGTCAAAAAGATCTGCATTCAGCGGGTCATATGCACTATTTACATCACTTGAAAGCATATTACTGTTTGAAAGACATCTTCTAAGCTTTATTTCAGAATATTCAGTACATCTGTCTATAAGTTCTGCAACACAATTCTCAAAGAAATGACTTGCCATTCCCGTTGCACCGACACTGCCAATTTCTTCCTTGTCAACGCAAATACAACACATCGTTCTTGAAGGAACAGAATTTTCATCATCAAGCATGGCCTTTACTGATGTATACGCACAACTTCTGTCATCCTGTCCATAACCAAGTATCATGGATCTGTCAAATCCAAGGTCGCGAGATTTTCCTGCCGGAACAATTTCTATTTCTGCGGAACTGAAATCTTTTTCATCTATTCCGTATTTTTCCTTTAAAAGCTGCAGGATGTTTTTCTTTGCATCACTTTTTTTATCAGAGTCTACAGACGGAATGCCACTTCCGACTATCACGTCCAAATCTTCACCGGAAATGAAATCTTTTGCATTCTTTTCGTACTGTTTTTGAGCAAGATGCGGAAGAATATCAGATATGCAGAAAACAGGATCTTTTTCATCTTCTCCTATGGAAATTTTCAAAGTTTTGCCGTCCTTGAGACAAACTACGCCGTGAAGGGCAAGAGGAATCGTAACCCACTGGTATTTTTTTATTCCTCCATAATAATGTGTGTTAAAGTAAACAATGAAATCCTTTTCATATAAAGGCACCTGTTTTACATCAAGACGAGGGGAATCTATGTGCGCACCAAGTATGTTCATGCCACTTTGAATGTCGTCACTTCCGAGTTTAAAAAGAGCTATGGCCTTGCCGCATTTTACAAAATATGCCTTGTCTCCGCTTTTGAGTGTATCGCAGTCAAGCATGTTTTTATAACCGTTTTTCTCTGCAAGCATAACAATCTGCTCAACACACTCACGCTCTGTTTTTCCGTTGTCCAAAAAATTCTTATAATCTTCTACTAAGTTTTTCATGAATAACAGTATAGTCACTATCATGATAAAATTCAAAGGCTAAACAGGATGTAACTTCCAAATCTTTTCAATTAAAAGCGGCTAAAGCATCATGGCAAAAAAAAACAGGCAACAGACCGAAGTCCATTGCCTGCACTATCATGCGTTACACGACATTAAAGAACAAATTAGAGTTCTGAGTGGCAAGTACGTGCAATAACATCGTCCTGCTGCTCTTTTGTAAGGTTGATGAAGCGAACTGCATATCCTGAAACGCGAACTGTGAAGTTTGCATATTCTGGCTTGTCAGGATGTGCCTGGCAGTCCTTGAGCTTCTCTACACCGAATACGTTAACGTTCAAGTGGTGTGCATTCTGCTCGAAATATCCGTCGAGGATAGTTACAAGCTTTTCTGCCCTTTCTTCGTCTGTGTGTCCGAGTGCAGCTGGGTTCATTGTCTGTGTATTAGAAATACCGTCGAGAGCATACTCATAAGGAACCTTTGCAACTGAGTTCAAAGATGCAAGGAGACCGTTCTTTTCTGCACCGTATGATGGAGAAGCACCTGGAGAGAATGGAGCACCAGCTGGACGTCCGTTAGGAAGAGATCCTGTAGCCTTTCCGTATACAACGTTTGAAGTAATTGTAAGGATAGAGCAAGTTGGTTCTGCATTGCGGTATGTGTGGTGCTTGCGGATTTTTCCCATGAATGTCTTCAAAAGCCATACTGCGATATCATCAGCACGGTCATCATCATTACCATAGCGTGGGAAGTCTCCTTCTGGAACGAAGTCCTTTGCAAGACCCTTTTCATCACGGATAACCTTTACCTTTGCATACTTGATTGCAGAAAGGGAATCAACAACGTGGCTGAAACCTGCAATACCAGTAGCGAATGTGCGGCGAAGGTTTGTATCGATAAGAGCAAGTTCTGCTGCTTCGTAGTAGTACTTGTCGTGCATGTAGTGGATGAGGTTGAGTGTGTTTACGTAAAGGTCTGCAAGCCAGTCAAGCATTACATCGTACTTTGAAAGAACTTCATCGTAGTCGAGATATTCTGATGTTATAGGCTGCATCTCAGGTCCAACCTGTACATATGGTGTAAGACCTGCACCTTCGTCCTTTCCACCGTTGATTGCGTAAAGGAGTGCCTTTGCAAGGTTTGCACGTGCACCGAAGAACTGCATTTCCTTACCTGTCTGTGTTGCAGAAACACAACAGCAGATTGAGTAATCGTCACCCCAGATTGGGCGCATTACATCATCATTTTCATACTGGATTGAAGATGTTGTTACAGAAATGAATGATGCGTACTTGCGGAAGTTCTTTGGAAGACGCTTTGAGTAGAGAACTGTGAGGTTAGGCTCTGGAGATGGTCCCATGTTCTCGAGTGTATGGAGGAAACGATAGTCGTTCTTTGTTACCATTGAGCGTCCATCCTGTCCGAGACCGCCGACTTCAAGAGTAGCCCAAATTGGGTCACCAGAGAAGAGCTGGTTGTAGCTTTCGATACGTGCAAAGCGAACCATGCGGAACTTCATAACCATGTGGTCAACGAGTTCCTGTGCCTTTTCTTCTGTAAGAACGCCATTCTTTATATCACGCTCGATATAGATGTCGAGGAATGTAGAAATACGTCCAACAGACATAGCTGCACCGTTCTGTGTCTTGATTGCAGCAAGATATCCGAAATAGAGCCACTGGAAAGCTTCTTTTGCTGTCTTTGCAGGCTTAGAAATGTCAAAGCCATACTTTGCAGCCATTGCTTTCATTCCCTTGAGAGCCTTTACCTGCTCTGCAACTTCTTCACGGAGACGAATAACTTCATCAGTCATTGTTCCGTCACCGATGTTTGCAAAGTCTTTCTGCTTCTGCTCAATAAGGAAATCGATACCGTAAAGAGCAATTCGGCGATAGTCACCTACAATGCGTCCACGTCCGTATGTGTCTGGCAAACCAGTAAGGATGTGTGCCTTACGAGCCTTGCGAATTTCTGGTGAGTAAACATCAAATACAGCATCAGAATGTGTCTTGTGATATTCTGTAAAGATTTTGTGCAAGTCTTTGTTTGAATCATAGCCATACATCTGTGTAGACTGTTCTGCCATCTTGATTCCACCAAATGGCATGAATGCACGCTTCAAAGGTTTGTCAGTCTGGAGACCTACAACCTGTTCCAAATCTTTTCCCTCAGCGCAGATGTATCCTGCATCATGAGATGTGAGTCCTGATACAATATCTGTATCCATATCAAGAACACCGGATCTTTCCTTTCCATCAAGACCTACGCACTTCTTTGTAAATTCTGCTCTCTGGAGTTTCTGGAGCTCATCAAACAGCTTGTTTGTTGCTGATGTTGGTCCTGCAAGGAAGCTGTTGTCTCCCTCATAAGGTGTGTAGTTGTTCTGGATAAAGTCGCGAACATTTACTTCATCGCGCCATTTGCGTCCTTCAAATCCGTTCCATTCTTCTTTCTGGATCATAATAAAACCTCTTGTATTGTTAATAGAATCTATCACAAAGCCTTCATGCTTCTGATAGTTCTTGCCAAGCGGATGGTACCGCATATAAAGTTTTCTCCGCCCCATCAACGACAGAACGGGAATTCTTGACTATAACTGAATTTATGTCAGCATCTATAATATAATACGCAATTTAAAAACTTTCAATAAGACACGAAAATACATAACTTTTTATAAAAAAATCAACAAAATGGGAAAAAATTGATTTTTAAAGATGACTTCAGAATCGGTATTTCCTAAAGCTTCCAACTCATAGGCTGAATGTCGGGTTTATTTTTAACATGATGAATGAGGAGTTGCGATTGTGTGGGTTTTGCGATTGATAAGGTCTTGATTGCGGATTTGCCGGAAGAATAAACATCGGCATGCATTGGGGGCGCCCTTTGGCGGTTTGCGTCATGAGGCTCGTTTGCTTCCAAGTCGTCAGTCTGGAAAACGACACCCGATTTGCCCATCGCGACGGTTTGCGTCAAGTGCCACGGTCAGCGTTCTGCTTGTCGGTTTGCATGCCAATGCGGTTTTGCGATTGTGTAGGTTTTGATTGCAATTAAGATTGAAATTGAACCTCTATTTTTTTATGATGTTCCGCAACGGGACAATATTTTTTTCAAGAACCCATCCATATGTGTTTCCATGGCGAATATACATCCATTCTCCGGCTTCATTTTCTATAGTCACAAGACTTCCGCTCGGAACCCTTACTCCAGAAGACACTGATATTTCAGGAATAGGATTTAATGAACCTCCCCTGTATACGCCTTTTTTCACAGACAGCTTATATCCATATATTGAAGAAAAAACTGAAAGCATGACAAACATCACGAAACATAAAAACGACTGTGTTTTTCTCTTCATGCAAGACTGGATTATCATCAAAATCATAAATACGGCCGCAGCAGATGCCATAAGTACAAACAGAGGTATGCTTGGTGATGCAGAATCCTGAGAAAGCCCAAATTCCGCTTCAAGATTTCTTCTGTTTCTTGAAGATTCTGAAATCCAAGGAATAGACATGCGTTCTTTTTCATAAAATTCCACAAGTTGTATGATTTCATAACTTTTTAGCTCTTCATACTTTTCATCATCTTCAATCTTTGAAAAAGCCTCTGCATAATGATTCATTCTTTCCTTTACGGTATTCTTTTTTGTGCTCGGCTTGATATTGAAACTGTCATTGATGCACTTAAGTTCAGTAGACGTTCCCTCAAACGTATCAACTTTAATGAAAATCTCCGGAAATGAATATGTTCCGCTTTTTAAAGGCTGCCAATCAAATGATGCCACAGGAATTTCTTTTGTCGTAAAAACAGGATTCATATTATATGCGGAAAGGTCAAAACTCTGGACTTTTCGGAAAATGGAATCAATCGGGATTTCCCAATACACGTCTCTTATTCCAGCTGCATATTTTACGCTGACAATAAATTCAACATGATCGCCTTCATGAATTTCAGAAATTGATTTTTTAAATTCAACCGATACTTCCGGTTTTATGAATCTGGGATTTGCAAGAACCTTTATGTTTTCAAAAGGAAGCTTATACTGCATGTCAGCTATCCGCAAATCAACTGGACTTATAGAATATTCTCCAGCAGACATGAATTTAAGCCATATTATAATCTTTGTTCCCGTAGAAAATTTTCCATCACCGTTTTTTCCCGGAATCACAACAGATTCTTTTTTGGAAGAGACAAAACTGACATTATTTGGAAGAGAATTTACCGCAACCTGAACCATGTCGGGCGTAATTCCTGGTATGTCTACTTCAAATGAATTATCTATATGAGAAAATACCAATTCCTGTGACGGATTAAACCTGAGCCGATTTATTTCAGTCCACGATGGAACCTCTGCATTTATAGGCACGAAAATGCAAACACAGAGCAATATCAATAATCCTGCGATGTTCTTTCTGATTCTTTCTGTCTGCTTTTCCATTGATTTTGTTCACCCTCTTTTATAATTGAAAACAACTCATTTTCCAAAGTCTGGTCCCTGTCTTCCGAAATCGGTATAAAATCCTGAACATTTTCCCTTGCATGTTCATTTTCTTCCCGCAAAGAAAGTTCAAGATTGATTTTTGCATTCGTATTGCTGTCGTCTATCAGGAGAGCCTGCCTGAAAAAATCAGACGCACTTTCATAATCTCCATTTCTGTGAGCAATTATCCCGCTGTTATACAAAATGGCAAATTTTAATTCATCGGGAGCCGTATCATAAATTCTTGTAAACTTCTTCATTGCGGCCTCTTTTTCGCCCTGCATGAGATATGTGGCACCAAGTCCGTAAAGAGCATAAGATTCGATGACAGAATCATTTCTTGCCTCAGATGACGAAAGCACACGCAAAAGATGCACTGTAGATTCCTGATATTCGTTTCTGCTCCATGAAATCTTTGATTCCAAAAGTCTTGTTCCGTCTTTAAATCTTGGCGTACATCCCGTAAAAGAAATAAGGCACAGAACAATTCCCATGGATGAAAGAAAACGATTCATTCCGCCCTGAATGTCAAGTTCCCCAAAAACAAATGACAATATGAAAAAAACTAGAGCAAGCCCTATGAACAGCCTGTATCTTCTTACTGTCTGTATTTCATATGCCATGGATACTTCTCTTTTCTTTCCATTTGAAATTGTTTTTAAAAGTCTTGTCGCAGAACCTGCATCAGATGCCTTTATGAAATTCAAAAGCTCAAGGTCATTGCTTTTTCCAGGATTTAGAAGTTTTCCCTTTACTGCAGAAATTATTTTTTCAACATCCGTAGACCGAAGTGCTGTTTTTACTTTTTCAGAACCGTCTCCAGTAAAAATTTCAGATTCATTTTCAGAGCCGAAACCGACCATTGTAACTGATATTCCATGCTTGAAAGATTCAGAAAGTGCGTTTTGCAACGTTTTGTCTGTTTCTTCACAATCCGTGAACACCCATATGGAAGATTTTTCTGAAATTTGATTTGGGAAAGATGAAATGGCTGATTTTATGCCACCACCAAGACTTGTTCCCGCAGAAGTCATGAGTTTCGGAGAAAGGCATTCAAGAATTCCCTGTATGCTCTCAACATCTTCCGTAAGCGGAACGGCAACCATTCCTTCACCCTTTGCAAGCACGACAGAAATTTTTGTATTCTTCATATAAGGCAAAAGATTTTCCGCATAGGAAGCTGCTGCCTGAAGCCTTGTAAGCCCGTCTGGACCGTCCGGGGTTTCCATGCTGTAAGAAATGTCAAACACCAGACAAACTGCAGAACCTGCTTTTTGTACAGGGATTGCCTTCGTTCCGAAAGATATGTCTGACATTGACGCAATAAACATTAATCCTGCAAGAAAACGGAAAATTGTTTTAGTCCAAAAACATGCTTTCATTCGCTTGAGTTTTCCCATCTTACCGGAAACATGATCCGTGTTCAAAAGAGCTTTTTGCATTACGTCAAAATGCATTCCAACGTAAAAAAAGCACAATAAAAGAGGTATGGTCAAAAGAAAAACTTTGGGATGAGCGACAGAAAAAATCATAATGCCTCCCTTAAAATTATCCGCCTTACAATCCATGCAATCAAAATAAAAAAGAAAGCGGCTTTCAGAAAATATCCAAAATAGAAAGTATCATTGTTTTTGATATGATAGCTTTGAATGACAGTTTCATTCTTTTCAATTTCTGTAATCGCCTGCCTGAGGGCTGTAAGAGATTCTATTTCAAAGAAAACGCCATCAGCTTCATTTGCAAGCTGCACAAGCGACTGTACGTCAAAATCTGATGCAAGGTATCCAGAATAAACTTTGCCGGTATTTGGATCAACATATTCAAGAGGGACGTTTCCTTTTGAGCCGATGCCAAGCACATAAAGATTTATTCCGCATTCCCTTACAAAAGAGGCCGCTGTAAGAGGATGGATTTCACCGGCATTGTTTTCTCCATCCGTAATCAGGACAATGCATTTTTTTGGTGAAGAAGAGCTTTTTAAATGAAACACTGCATGACTCAGTCCCACACCGATGGCAGTACCGTCACCAAGTTCACCAATGTTTAATGCATCGAGCCTTGCAAAAAAAAGATTTCTGTCCATTGTCGGAGGAATTACGACAGCTGCATTTTTTGCCATTTCAACAAGACCTGCCTCACATCCGCCATCTGATTCCAGGATATAGGAAATTGCATTTTTGGCGGCCGTTATTCGCTGGTTCTCGCTTATATCCCTTGCAGCCATGGAAGGACTTACGTCAAGGACAAACATTATGGATGCACCTTTTGAAGAATATACTTTCTGCATGTCATGCACTACGGGATTTGCAAAAGCTGCCACAAGACAGACAAAAAAACAGACTGTAAGGAGTTTTGAAAATCCGGAAAGTATTTTTTGAGATTTGCTTTCCCATTTAAAATCATCTCCGCCCCAGTCACTCAAATTGAGGGGAAATGCAGTTTTGGAAAAAAATTTCACATACCTTAAAATATAGAAAACCGGGATGAAAAGTAAAAAACAAAATGATGCGGGATTTTCAAATTCAATCATCAACATCTCCTTTTTCAAGCACAAGAATTATTTTTCTCATACTTGATACAAGCGAAAGTTTTTCACCTTCAAGGAAAGATGCCTGATATTTTTCACGAGGAAGGCGCATGGAATCAATGGAACCAGATGCAAATCGTATATAGTTCGTCCTTACAAAATGCGATTCAAGAAGATCGAGCATCTCATCTATCTTTTCAGTCGTCATTCCACCCGTAACGGATAAAATGCATGAACCGATATTTGATGCAGTAACGGAAGAGAAAGACGTACTGAACCTGTATTCAAGATAATTTCTTACAATCATCTGCCATCTATATGCAAAATCACTGTCACTTATTTTCTTATCCTTTAGAAGGGCATTCATCTTCACTCGGGTAATGTGTGCGTTTTTATAAAATCCAAACTGCTTTTTTAATTTTCTCAAATATCTAATGAAATACGGAAATTTTACTATAAGAATGCAAAATCCAGAAAATACTGCAAGTGCAAGAATTATCAAAAACCAAAGGATATAGTTTGTTTCAGGCAAAACTGCAGGAGGCATGGACGGTCGAAGATTTTTTACATCAAGTTTTTCCACAAGCGAAAGAATTTCAACATCCTTAAGCTCAAGATAAAAATCCTGACTCAGCCCCGTATATTCAGAAACATTCAGAGGATTGAATGCAATTTTTCCGGTTCTCCATGGAATGAAGTTGATTCTCAAACTATAATTTCCACCACTTATGCTCAATATGGCATCCAAAATCGTACAGGATTCAGGTTCCTTAAGAACTCGATTTTCATCCAGCTTGATTTTAAGGGTACCGTTTTTTATCAGTGTAGCTCTATTTGCAAAAAGGTCTACCGATGTAGAAAAAGAATACTGGATTTGGGCCGAATCACCAATAAAAACATCACGAGGAACAATAACCTGATGAACATTCTCAACATAAGGTTCGGCATAAAGAGAGAAAAAAGCTTCTGTAATTAGCAGGAACATAAATCCAAATATGTTTTTTTTCATAAACTTTTTTTGAATGCAACAACTCAATCATGAAGTTTCATAAAACCTCACTAAATGATGTACATAAGGAAATATTTTACCCTATTCTAGAAGATTTTTCAAATGAAATAAAAATTTAAGCATGGATTGGATAGGAGTGCGATTGATAGCAATTGTGCGGGTTTGGATTGCGGATTTGTCGTAAGAGTAAACATCGGAATGCATTTGGGGGCGGTTTGGCAACTGGATTGGTTTCATTTGCGAATTTGCGTAAAAATATACACGGGTATCCTTTGGGGGCGCCCCGTTTGGCGGTCTGCATTTTGTACCACAGTTAGCGTTCAGTATGTCAGTTTCCTTTCCGATACACGGTCTCCCTGTTTGACAGTTTGCGTCAAGATTCACGGTTTCCAAATAGGGCATTAGTTTGTGACAAAATACTTTGCGGCCCCCTTTCGACGGTTTGCTTTTAGATTCACAGCCGGCGTTCCAAGCATCTATTTGCATACCGATATCCAGCCCCCCTTGCGACAGTCTGCATCAAGTGCCTTGGTCAGCTTTTCAATAAGTTGGTTTGCATTCCAATACACGGTTCGCTTTTAGTCTGTCAGTTGGGAAAAACTCGGTTGCCTGGCAAGTCATAGGATTACCATAATTTTTTTTCAATTCTGCATGTACGTAGACTTAAAGGAACATTTAAAAGTATTTTTTTTTAGAACTGCCTTTAATCATTTCTACAGCAATAAGGGAAAACTATTTGCTTTTTTTACGGAAACTTTCTATATTAATATTATGTGTGAATCAGAAATGAATGATGAAATCAAACAGACACTCTATTGCGGAAACGCCAGGGTCTTGAAATGCGGAAATTTTGAACAAAGAAATGAAATCTACATGCTTGAAGTACAAGCTGAGTTAACGGACATCCAGGTTTCACCAAAAGCCGGACAATTCTACATGATACAAAGTGCCATGTCAAACGTACAGTTCGGAAGGCCGATAAGTGTTTATCACGCAGAACGAAAAGGCAACACACAGAACGTGCAGTTTCTTATTCTCGAAAAAGGAGAAGGAACAAAAGAACTCTGCCATCTTATTGCAGGAGACAACATAAAGCTCATCGGTCCTCTTGGTAATTCATGGCCAGTAGAAAATCAGGCAGACATTGCAATTGTCGGAGGTGGAATCGGTGTCGCACCAGTGGCAAATCTTGCATCAACACTCAAGGACGGCACTTATGATTTTTACGCAAGTTTCAAAAGCGGCTCATACGCACTCAAAAATGTTCATGCAAAAAACCTTACAATTACAACTGATGACGGAAGCGTCGGCATTCACGGAATGCTCAGTGCAGCTTTTACAGCAGACGTAATAAAAGAAAAAGGATACAAAACAATCTATGCTTGTGGTCCAACCCCAATGCTTGCTTACGTTCAGGCAGAAGCAAAAAAAGCCGGAGTAAAATGCTGGCTTTCTCTTGAAAAGAAAATGCTCTGCGGTGTCGGAGCATGTCTTGGATGCACAATAAAAACAAAAAGCGGAAACAAAAGAGTATGCAAGGACGGACCAATTTTCGATGCATCAATTCTGGAATTTCCTGAAACAAAAAGAACAAGAAAAAATCCTGTCGAAAATCCAGATCTCAGCGTAAATATCTGCGGAGTAAGTTTTAAAAATCCTGTAATTGCAGCAAGCGGAACATTTGGTTTCGGACAAAACTACAGGGAATTCTTTGACGTAAATCTTCTTGGTGGAATAAGCTCAAAAGGACTTACTCTTGAACCAAAAGCAGGCAACGAAGGTGAACGCATAATAGAAGTCTCTTCAGGCGACATAAATTCAATTGGTCTTGAAAATCCTGGAGTACCACACTTCATTGAACATGAACTTCCTGAAATGCTCAAGCTTGATACAGTTTCCATAGCCAATCTTGCAGGACACGATCTTGATTCATATGTCAAAGGTGCAGAACTTTTGGACAAGACAGACGTTCCGATGATAGAGCTTAACATAAGCTGCCCTAACGTCAAGGCAGGTGGCATGGCATGGGGAATCAATCCAGAACAGGCAAAAATCTGCGTAAGTGCAGTTCGAAAGGCAACTAAAAAACCTCTCATCGTCAAACTTTCTCCAAATGCCCCGGATCTTGTTGCGGTTGCAAAAGCTTGTGAAAAAGCTGGAGCCGATGCATTGAGCCTCATAAACACAATTCAGGCAGTGGCCATAGACATTGAAACCGGAAAACCATATTTCAACAACATCAAGGCCGGTTTATGTGGGCCTGCGGTAAAACCTATCGCACTCAGAATGGTTTACGATGTCTGCAAGGAAGTTTCAATACCGGTAATTGGTCTTGGAGGAATAAGCAAGTGGCAGGATGCAGTAGAATTCATCATGGCGGGAGCCTGTGCAATTCAAGTGGGAAGTGCAACATTCTCAAATCCAAATGCCATGATAGAAATTATCCAGGGGCTTGAAAACTTCATGAAAACCCACGGTTACAAATCCATAGAAGAAATGCGCGGTATCGCACAATAAAAGCAAAGAGCTGCAGCCAGAGTTTAATTTCCGACTGCAGTTTTTTTTTCAGCTGACAGAATTTCAATCAAAAAAAAATCTCACAAAAATGAAATGCTGCAATTTATTTTTCAGTCATGCCCTATTCTTCCATGTCAATTGCATTTTCCAAATCTATCTGCTTTGTTAATGAAGGTGAAAGAGATGCAACATCTGGAATTGTTTTAGAATAAATGGAAACAGTCGCTTTTCCGTTTTCATAAATTTTCTCTTCATAAATCAAACGACCAGCATCATCATATTCTCTTGTCACATCATCGTGAATCTCTTTTTCATCATCAAAGTAATAGTAATATCCTTTTTTCAAATCCGTATTTTCAAAAAAATATCCTTTTGAATACTGATTGTCCTGCTTTATCCAGCCGTCAAGATAAAATCTGCAAACATTTCTTTCATCAGCAGTCCATATTCTAATTATATCGAAAACTTTTTTCTCACCTTCCAATGTATCAAATTCTATGATATTGTCTCCATCGTATGCAGTTGCAAATAATGAATCATATTTTCCGGGTGCTTTTTGCCTGTAAAAATAATTGTTGTCATCTATTTTCCTGATTTCAGCGGCAGGTGCTACAGTCCAGTATTTAGAAGATGTTTTAAGTGCATTTTTTTCATAAAGATAATATTTTGCAGAAGTATCAAATTTTGTTACAGTGATTGAAGATTTATCCCAACGTATGTGGGTATCAAACTTTGAATAGTGATATGTAGTTCCATGATTATATCTGTAACTATTGATGTCAGTAATTATTCCGTCACAATATTTCAAATTATAAAGGCTTATCGACTTTACTGATTTTGAATCAAAATCATCATAATAAACGTATGTAACGTAATTGTCGCTTGAAGTATCAAATCCAATATTGTGATCGCCATAAACGGCAACAAGATTAACAATAAGATTCAGCATTTTTCCATGTTCTTGAGAAAGCTTAAAATCTGGATTTTGCGGCTTTATTTCTTTTTTACAAGCAACCAAACAAATTGCAAAAGCAATAATATAAAATTTGTTTTTCATGTCACACCTGTAGGGAACCTCTAAAAATAGTTTTTTAGAGATGCCCTATATTTCTCCTTACTTTGTTTCCTTACGTGACTGTCCGTATGCGTATCCAAAATTTATTGGCGGAGATGTCACGGAAATATATTCAAACACATCCTGACTTTCATTTCTCAAACCATGAATGTCTCCATCAGAAAAACGAACGACATCCCCGGTCTCGAAACTTTCTTCTTCATCATCCCCAAGCAACAAAATTCCCTTGCCTTTAACGGCAATCCATATCTGTTCTGAAGAATCATGTTTATGACGAGGCTGCTCTTTATTCGGCTGAACAAAAACTCTCGTAATTGTAATTCTTTCTGATTTGCTATTTTCAGGATTTAAAAGCTGCCAAGAGTCCACGCCAGGGTTGCTTAAAACCTTGATTTCTGATTTTCTAATCAATTCCATTTTATCACTCCATGCACCATTTGCACATCAGCATATCATTTTAAACTGCAAATGATTAGCCGGCATTTCATCATTATAATGATTACCCATAAAGATTGCAATTTTTTGAGGCAACTTTATTTTACAGATTTTCTTCATGATTTTTTTATTTTTTTATATCAGATAAGCTTTTTAATATTGACTTACAAAAAAATTAGATTAAAATTCATAATATGGTCTTTGTAAATACGATTATTGGATTTTTTTCTACCATTCTTTTCATAATCTTGCTTTACGGTAGTAAAAATTCAGCAAAAAGAACGCTTGACTTCAAGATTTTTGAAGACATGCTTTACGTATTCATAATTTGCTCAATATCAGACTCAATGTGCTACATTCTTGATGGAAAACAGTTTTATGGAGCAAAACTACTTCTTCACATATTCAACTTCATAGACAACGGAATCCCAGACGTAATGGCATTTTCATGGTGTATTTATGTAGACTACAAACTTTCCGAGAAAAAAAACATCCTCTCTAAATCAATATTGTTCTACATGGCACCGCTTTCACTGAGCTTCATATTTTCCGTAATAAATCTATTCCATCCAATACTTTACACTCTTGAAAACAACACCTATTCACGAGAAGGTTTTCCTTTAAGCGCATTCTGCTACATATCATCACTTTCATACATGCTGATGTCAGAAGGCTATGTAATTGCAAACAGAAAAAAACTCGCAAAACAAGTGTTTTATGCAATGCTTCTGTTCATATTTACGCCACTGGCTGTCCTAATCATACAATTCTTCAACAACACACTGTCATTGATATCGCCTGCAAGTGCACTTTCAATACTCATAATATACATATCAATACAAAGTGATGCAAACGTTCTTGCCACACAGGAAGCTCTTTCCGCAAACTGTGCAAAAAGCAAATTCCTGTCACACATGTCGCACGACATACGAACCCCACTCAACAGCATAGTCGGCATGACACAAATTGCAAAAGAAAACATAAACGATACCAAAAGGGTGGAAGACTGCCTTGAAAAAATATCAAAAGCCACGAAACATCTTACGGCTCTCGTAAACGATGTCCTGGACATAACAAAAATAGAAAGCGGTACACAAGTCATCAACATGATGACTATCAACATTGAAAAAACGCAGGAAGAATGCACAACATTAATGAAAGGTCTTCTCGTAAACAGAGATTTAAGATTCATTGTTGAAAACCAGCCGATTGAGTATCCATACGTCATAGCAGATCCGCTTCGCTTGCGGCAAATCCTCATAAACATATTTACAAATGCAATAAAGTTCACCCCGGACGGAGGAAGAATATCCATTTCCGAAACAAATTCATTGAATGACGCCAACAACATGTTGAACATAAAATACGCAATTTCCGACACAGGAAAAGGCATGTCCCAGGAATTCCTCAAAAAGATTTATGAACCATTTGCACAGGAAGAAAACAACGCACGCACACAATATTCAGGTTCAGGCCTCGGAATGGCAATCGTAAAATCTCTTGTAGAAACAATGGGGGGCACAATAAAAGTAAAAAGTGAACCTGACAAAGGCACAACAGTCACACTTTGTTTTAACTTTGCACTTGATAAAACCTCTACAATCGAAGAAGAAAAAGGAAGCGGCAATGCAGACAATTCCATCCTGAACAACAAACGGGTTTTGATTGCGGAAGACATTCTTTTAAATCAGGAAATAATAAAATACATGCTCGAAAAATATGATATGAAAATAGATTTCGCAGACAACGGCAAGATTGCATTTGAAAAATTCAACGCATCTCCAGACGGATATTATGATTTTATCCTCATGGACATAATGATGCCTGTCATGAACGGATATGATGCAACAAAACTAATCCGCAAACTTGACAGATACGATGCAAAATCAATTCCAATCATTGCGGTTACGGCAAATGCCTTTTACGACGACATTCAAAAATCAAGGGAAAAAGGCATGAACGCACACATATCAAAGCCAATAGACATTGACATTCTGACGCATGAATTAAAAAAACTTGTATCATGAAAACAATCAAACATCGCCATCAGGATTGATTTTTTTATAAAACAAAAAGCTTTTCATCCATAAAATTAGCAAAATTCAGCAAATTCATGATAAAATTCCTCTTGATAAATGACAAAATATCTATATAATGTCAGTATGACATTTTAACAAAAAGATTATTATTGTCACAATTGCGAGGGAAAAATGAAAAGATACAAAATCTACAGAGATGAAAATGTTCCAAAAAATCTTCCGTTAATGCTCAAGAAGACAGTTTCTGAGGTTGGAAATTTCAATATCCAGGCATACAAATCATCTAAAAAGGGAGATTTCAATTATGTCACGTACAATGAATTCTATGGTGAAGTGCTTGCATTTGCCCTTGCCCTCAAAAAACTTGGCGTAAAGAAAAATGACAACGTCGGCCTCATTTCAGACAACAGAAGGGAATGGCTTATTACGGACAATGCACTGCTTGCTCTTGGTGCTGCCGATGTTCCGCGAGGATGTGATTCTACGGGAAAAGAAATAAGATACATTCTTGATTTTACAGACTGCACGATTTCTTTTTTTGAAAATGAAAAACAGATTTCAAAAGTGCTTGAAAATATTGAGGATGCCAAAAAGCTCAAAGATGCAATCATATTTGATGAAGTGTCAAAAGATACAGTACAAATTGCAAAAGCAAAAGGAATTACAATACACAGTTTTGCAAATCTTGAAAAAGAAAGCATTGAATATGCAAAAAATCATCCGGAAGAAATAAAGGCAATTGAAAATGAAATGGAGACCATTGAACCTGACACAAATGCCACAATCATCTTTACATCAGGAACGACAGGCACTCCAAAAGGCGTCATGCTCACTCATGAAAATTTTCTGGCACAGATAAGAGTAGTAAAAAATGTGCTGCCATGCAAGCCGGGTGATTGGTGGCTTTCAGTTCTTCCCGTTTGGCACAGCTTTGAACGCGTAGTGCAATATTTCGCAATTTATCTAAAGTGTGGAATCGCATATTCAAAACCAATAGCATCCATAATGCTTCCAGACTTTGCAAAAATAAGGCCTCAATACATATGTGGAGTTCCAAGGCTTTGGGAAGCACTCTCTAGCGGAATAACACGCACAATGAAAAAACAGGGCGGCATAAAATATGCAATGTTCCGTTTCTTCTTCAATATTGGAAGAAAATACACCTGGGCAAAAGAACATGTCACAGGAAAAATATGCAGACTTAAAAACTATCCTCGAATATTTGATTTCATGATAGGAATAATTCCTTTCTTACTTTTGTGGGGATGGGCAAAAATTGGAGACATTCTCATATTCAGCAAAATTCGTGAAAAACTTGGCGGAAGACTGCAAATGGCAGTAGCAGGAGGAGGAGCCTTACAGCCAGAGATAGACCTTTTCTACAGAACGGCAAGAATCAGAATTCTTGAAGGATACGGCATGACGGAATCTGCACCGGTTCTTTCATTCAGAAACTGGAGAAGAGCAAGATCAGGTTGTGTCGGAGAAATTTATCCAAGCGTGGAAATAAAAATTGTCGAAGAAAAGGACAATCAGATAATCGACGGTACACCTCTCGCCCCAGGAAAACAAGGACTCATACTTGCACGTGGACCTCAAATAATGAAAGGATATTACAAAAGGAAAGATCTCACAAACGCAGCCATAGACAGTGACGGTTGGCTCAACACAGGAGACCTCGGAGTCCTTACATTTGACGGAGAGCTTAAAATTTCAGGAAGGGCAAAAGATACAATCGTTCTGCTTGATGGAGAAAACATTGAGCCTTTAAGCATTGAAAGTGCAATATGCTCAAGCGAATACATAGAAAATGCAGTTCTTTTCGGACAGGATAAAAAATATCTTGCATCCCTTATTGTTCCGCACAAAGAAAGCATTGAAAACTACGCTAAAGACAATGGACTTACAATTGCAAGCTACGAAGAGCTTCTTGAAACCCATGAAATACAAAGCCTCATTCATTCAGAAATAGAAGAAAGAGTTAACATACAGAAAGGATTCCGCATTTGTGAAAAAATATACAAATTTAAGACAATTCCGACATCTTTCACTGTAGGTAATGAACTTTCTGCAAAACAGGAAATCATCAGGCCCAAGATATTAAGAAAATATAACAGAGAAGTGGAAGAACTTTTTAAAGACTGATGCAGCATGAATGCAATGCAAACTGATTTTTTCTAAAAAATTCAGCCCATGATAGCATGAAGTTTATCAAATTCTATCACGGGCTGTTTTAAATTTCAAATCTTGCAGAAATTATATCTCTTCTACAGGAATCCAAATCTCACTCCTGTAATTGTCACTGCAAGGATCCCCTTCCGAACTGTACCATTCAATGCTATAATCGGCACTGATTTTGTATTTTCCGTTCGTAGGAAGCCAGTTGTTGAAAATTTCCCTATTGACACTCTGCAATGTTCCAGGATTAGGTCCGATGCATTCAAACTTTGCCCAAGTAAGTGCAGGAATATCGCTTACCTCAAGTTCCGATGGATATTCACCGCCTGTGTACTTTCCGGCAACCATATAACTGAACTCCGTATGACTTTCAAAATCTTTCATGCAAATTCCATAATCACCGATTCCATTTTTTTTCATGCATTTTTCAATAGGTGTTGAAGGTTCTCCCTTTTCGCACCAAGAAAGATAATATTTTTTATAAAGCTCAGACCAAAATTCAGGAATTTTTTTCAGGCAGTCATCCATATTAAAAATTTTCTTAAATCCAATAACCTTAAAACTGTCCATTTTTTCAATTCTGAAATCCATTTTACTACCTCCAGTAATGGAAATGTTGATTTTTAAGGGAAGAAACACTTTTATCTTGGACACGTCACCTTTTACACGCTGAGGCGTAACTCCGTGAAATCTGGAAAAAGATTTTGTAAAACTTTCAGGAGTCTCATAACAGTATTTGAGAGCGACATCTATCACCTTGGCACCACCGGCAATATCAATCGCAGCCCTGTACATTCGTCTGTTCCTAATATATTCACCAACGCCATAACCTGTAAGAATCGAAAAACCACGCTGAAAATAGAACGAACTTATGGCAACTTCTTTTGAAATCGATTCGACATCAAGTTCCTCATCAAGAAGATGATTTTCTATGTAATCAAGCGCACGACTCATAGACATGATCCATTCCATAATATTCTCCCCCAAAGAAGATTTGTCAGATAAAAGCCATCGAGAAACCTGCAGTTTTCAAAACAGCTCTTAAAAGCATTTTCATTCTATTGGATTTAAAGATTTAATTCTTGTCAAATTTTGTTTTTTTTTGTCATGAAAAGCTTATGAAAAAATCCGCCACAAGCACAAGTTTTTATCGCAGCAATAAATTTTACATTGCCCCAAAACTCTATCAAAATGCTAACGCAAATAATGGAAATTGCAAGCAACAAAACATTTGATTTAAAAAAAAGAGAGCCACTCCTGCGATAAAGAGTGGCTTGGAAGCATTTAAGATATTTTTTTATGCTTCAGTTGGAGCTGCTTCAGCTGCAGCTTTCTTAGCAAGTCTTGCATCTTTCTGAGCCTTATTCTTAAGGTGTGCTTTACAGAATTTGCAAATCTTTACTTTTTTTCCGTCAATTTCCTGATCATACAAAGTTTTAATCTGCTCTTTACCACAGATTGCACAAACTCCGCGTCCATGATTAGGTTCCTTACGAATTCCAGTTCCACGATGTGCTTTAGACATGGCTTACTCCTTATGCTTCAGCTTTTTCAGCTTTCTTTGCTGACTTCTTTGTGTCTTTTTCATCTTCTGCAGATGCTTCAGGCAACTTATAGTCAACCAATTCAAAAATTACTGTGTCTGCAGCGTCGCCACGGCGGAAACCGATCTTCAAAATACGTGTATATCCACCATTGCGATCCTTCATGCGAGGACCGATTTCTGTGAACAATTTGTTCAAGATTTTCTCATCAGCAATAAACTTTGCGGCAATTCTTCTGTTGTGAACAGAATCAACTTTTGCACGTGTTATCAATTTTTCAGCAGCTTTGCGTACTTCTTTAGCCTTTGCTTCTGTTGTAGTAATTCTCTCATATCTGAAAAGAGAAGTTACCATGTTGCGTGACATTGCACGTCTATGGGCTGTTGTACGTGAAAGCGGATTAAATCCATTCTTGTGGTTCATTCGTTTTCTTCCTTATGTATATTAACCAAGTCTACATTTACATGACTGTATTCTGTCATGCCAAGTTTAAGTCCGTGCTCTTCAAGTTTTCCCTTAATTTCTTCAAGACTCTTCTTACCGAAATTGCGAGTCTTAGAAAGCTCGTCCTCAGATTTCTTAGTTAATTCACCGATTGTTTTAATACCTGCATTCTTAAGACAATTTGAACTTCTAACAGACAACTCAAGTTCTTCTACAGATGTGTTCAACAACTGACGAACTTTTTCATCGCCTTCTTCGAGTTCATCACTTGAAGAATACTCACTCTCGTTAAAGTTAACAAAAATAGCAAAGTAGTCTTTGGCAATCTTTGCAGCTTCGGCAAGTGCATCTTCTGGAGTAATTGAACCGTCAGTCCAAATCTCAAGAATCAATTTATCGTAATCGTTACGCTGTCCTACGCGGCAAGGCTCAATGGAATATTTAACCTTTGGTACAGGTGTAAAGATACAGTCCATTGGAATTGTACCAACAATCTCAATGTAATGCTCATTTACTTCAGCAGAAACATATCCACGTCCCAGATCAACCTGGATTTCAAGATCAAGACGACAACCTTCCATCATTGTAAAGATCTCAAGACCTTTATTCATAACTTCAAGCTGACCTTCTTTCTCCAAGTCATCACTTTTCACAGATCCTGGGCCTGTGAATTCATAGAGAATTGTATCCTGCTCAACATCCCGTGGGAGGCGCAAACGAATCTGTTTTAAGCTATTTAAAACTTCCAAAGTATCTTCAGAGATATTTGGAATTGTCTCAAATTCGCTGGAAATAACATGAGGAACACCATCAGCATCATATGATGTAATACGAACTGAAGAAATTGCATAACCTTGGATAGACGAAAGCAAAACACGTCTGAGAGTATTTCCTACAGTTGTACCAAATCCCGGTTCGAAGGGATAAGCTGTGAACTTTCCATAATTTGGATTGTTCTCTTGATGCTCAAATGTAATTCCTTTTGGTTTTTTAAAACCCTTAAGCAGATTTTTGCGAGCCATCAGAACTCCTTTTTAACTTCCTGGAAAGATAGATCTGCCACTTTCCAGGTTTGCATATCAATTAACCGACTTATTTACGAAATCGGTTATCTTAATTACATGCGGCGTGTCTTACGTGGACGACATCCGTTATGTGGAATCGGTGTAACATCAGAAATTGATTTTACCTTCAATCCAAAAGTTCCAAGAACACGGATAGCGTTTTCACGACCCATTCCTGGTCCTTTTACGAATACGTGCACTTCACGCAAACCGTAACTTGCTGCACGCTGAACAGCTGTTTCTGCAACTGACTGTGCTGCAAATGGAGTTGATTTTTTTGCTCCGCGGAATCCCAGTCCTCCAGAAGAAGCCCAAGAAATTGCATTTCCTCTAAGATCTGTGATTGTTACAATAGTGTTGTTGAAAGTAGCCTGAATGTAAACGTTACCCTCAAATACACTCTTCTTTTCCTTTCTCTTTTTAACAGTTGCCATTATGTTACCTCTTAAGCCTTCTTCTTGTTAGCAACGGTCTTTTTCTTACCCTTGCGTGTGCGAGAATTAGTGCGTGTGCGCTGACCGCGACAAGGCAAACCTTTGCGGTGACGAAGTCCACGATAACTGCCAATGTCAATAAGACGCTTGATATTAAGACCAATTTCAGAACGAAGACGTCCTTCAGTCTTAAGATTTTCATCAATATATTTGCGAATCTTATTAAGATCATCTTCCGATAAATCATTCAGAAGAGCGTCTGGATTTACACCAGTAACTTCACAAATCTTATTAGCTGATGAACGACCAATACCATACACATAAGTCAATGCAATGTTGACGTGTTTGTTTGGGAGGTCAACTCCCGAAATACGTGCCATCAGTTACTCCTCAACCCTGTCTCTGCTTGTGCTTTGGGTTCTCACAGATGATGCGGACAATTCCGTTTCTCTTGATTACCTTGCATTTGTCGCAGATGGGCTTTACGCTAGTTCGTACTTTCATAAAAGTCCCCTTAGAAAACCTATACTTACTGAATCATGGCAGTTCGCTATGAACTACAATTCAGTAACACTACTACCGAAGTAGTAGTGTACCAGTATACAGAGTTTTCCTAACTTAATCTAGTCCTTAAAGCAGAATTCTTTACAAATTTCGTGCTTTTAATCCCTTCTTTGTAAGTCCGTCATGATGATGCATTTTAAGAAGGGCTTCAACCTGTGCCATTGTATCAATATCAACACCTACAAGAATCAGCAATGAAGTACCACCCATCAACATAGACATTGACTGAGGGAACTTGAATGCAATCTGAATGATTGTAGGAAGAATTGCAATTACTGCAAGATACAAAGAACCAGGAAGAATAAGTCTGTTTAATACTTTCTGCAAGTATTCTTCAGTTTTGTCTGTTCTGATTCCAGGAATAGAACCTCCGTTTTCACGGATATTCTTTGCAATCTCAACAGGATTCAAAGTAACCTGTGTATAGAAATATGCGAAGAAAATAATCAGCAAAACCTGAATAAGATTATACCAAACTCCAAGTGGATTCAAAACTGCAGCCACTTTAGAAAGCCAAGTTGCCTTTGAAGCAAGACTTGTTGCTATCTGAAGAGGGAAAGTCAAGAATGCAGATGCAAAAATTATAGGGATAACTCCCGAAGGATTAATTTTAAAAGGAATATATGTACTCTGTCCACCATACATTTTGCGACCAACTACACGTTTTGCATAATGTACCGGAATCTGACGCTGGCCAGACTGCTCAAATACAACAAGACAGATAATTGCAATAAAGAAAAACAATGCAACAATAATACGGATGATTGCCGCACTATCACCATTAACACTTTTAATTAATTCCCAAACTGCACTTGGAAGACGTGCTACAATACCGGCAAAGATAATCATGGAAATACCATTACCAATACCGTGTGCTGTAATCTGGTTACCAATCCAAAGAGTAACCATAGAACCTGTGGTTACCGTAAGGATGGCAAGAAGATTAAAATAGACTTTATTTTCAAACATTATCGCACCGGGAACTGCCTGGTTGATTTGGTCAGCATATACAGTGATAGCTATAGACTGAATGATACAAACAAAAATTGTACCGATTCTAGTCCAAGCCTGCACCTTCTGCTGACCACCCTCTTCCTGGGCAATCCTTTTGAGCGAAGGGAAAATAACAAGTGCGAGCTGCAAGATAATCTGTGTTGAGATGTAAGGCATAACACCAAGCATAAACACAGAAAATCTTTCGAATGCACCACCCGCAAAAAAGTCCATGTAACTGGCAAACGCACTTTCTGCACCACTAGCAAGACTGTCGAAGTACTGCAAAAGCAATGTAGCATTGATACCTGGAATAGTTAAAACACTACCCAAGCGGAAAACAGCAAGAATGAGCAATGTAAAGAAAATACGAGATCGCAATTCTTTTACTTTGAACATATTTACGACTGGATTGTTTGCCATTTAGTCACTCCAATGTTTATTTTTCTTCTGCTACGGCGAGAAGTTTAACTGAACCGCCAGCCTTCTCGATTTTTTCCTTTGCAGAAGCAGAAATCTTTTCAACTTCAACATTGAGCTTCTTTGTAACATCACCGTTTCCGAGAATCTTAATTCCTTCAACGACTTTGCCAATCATACCCTTTGCTTTCAAAGTTTCACGATTTACTGTTTCACCATCAGCAAATTTCTCTTCAAGCTGAACGAGATTGAAGCAAACATATTCTTTCTTGAAAGGATAGTTTGAAAAACCACGCTGAGCAATACGACGATACAAAGGCATCTGACCGCCTTCGAATCCTACGTATGTTTTTCCGCCAGAACGTGACTGCTGACCTTTATTACCTTTACCAGCTGTTGAACCGAGTCCTGAAGAAGAACCGCGACCAACACGCTTAGGTTTTTTGTTAGCACCTTCAGGTGCATTCAAAGTAAAGTCTGCCATTATTGGATCTCCTCTACTTTTACCAAATGCTCTACGGAATGAATCATACCTTTTACAGCATCATTCAATTCGAATTCATTTGATGAATTAATCTTTCTAAGACCAAGGCTACGAACAGTTGCCTTTTTCTCAGGTTTCTGTCCGATAACGCTTCTAACAAGTGTAACACGTACTTTTGCCATGATTAACCCCACAAATCCTTAAGTGTCTTACCACGATTCTGTGCAACTGCACGAGCATCCATGAGATTAGCAACAGCATCAAAAGTAGCACGAACAACGTTTACAGAAGCGCGTGATCCCTGTGATTTTGAAATTACGTCTGTAATTCCAGCTGCATCCATTACTGCACGAACTGGACCACCGGCAATAATACCAGTACCAGGGCAAGCAGGTTTAAGCAATACAGATGAGCTCTTGTACTTACCAATGATATCATGAGGAATAGTTCCATTCTTCATTGGAAGAACGATAAGGTTTGCTTTTGCCTTATCCAAGCTCTTTCTGATAGCTTCAGTAACATCATTTGCCTTACCGAATCCAAAACCGATTCTGCCCTTTCTGTCACCTACAACTGTAAGTGCAGAGAATGCCATCCTGCGTCCACCTTTTACAGTTTTTGCAGTACGGTTAAGCTTTACCAATTTTTCTACGAATTCTTCAGCAGGCTTTTTATCAAAATTCTTCTGGTGTTCCATAGCCTCTCCTAGAATACAATCCCGGCACTGCGGGTAGCGTCTGCAAGGGCTTTAACAACACCGTGATAAAGATAACCGTTACGGTCAAATACTACAGTTGTAATATTCTTTTCCTTAAGGCGTGCACCCAATGCTTCACCAAGTTTTGTTGCACTGTCGATATTTGCCTTGAGTGCAGCAAAATCCTTTTCGAGAGTTGAGATGGAAGCAAGTGTCTTGCCTTCATCATCGTTAATTACCTGTGCATAAAGATTTCGACCACTCTAAAACACTGTCAAGCGAGGACGTTCTGCAGTTCCGTAAATTGACTTACGAATATGAATCTTTCTGTGCAAGCGTTTTCTATTTTTATCATTAAGTTTCTTGAACATATCAATTCACCTTATTTTACACCAGTTTTTCCGACTTTACGTCTGATAACTTCTGTTTCGTAACGGATTCCCTTTCCCTTATAAGGTTCTGGACCACGTAATTTACGAATCTGAGCACTAAATTCACCAACCTTCTGCTTTGAAGTACCAGAGATTGTGACCTTACCATCTTTATCAGCAGTTACTGTAAGTCCTTCAGGAATTGTTGCAAAGAAATCATTTGAATAACCAAGATTCATTGCAAGAATATTTCCCTTAACTTCAGCACGGTAACCAACACCATTGACAATCAAAGACTTTGAATAACCTTCAGTTACACCTTTAACCATATTGAAAATAAGGTTGCGGTACAAACCATGAGCTGCACTTGCTGCCTTTGATTCATCAGCAGGAGTAACAATTACAACTGCGTCTTTTACTTCAACTTTTACCAAGTTATTGATATCCTGTTTGAGTTCACCCTTTGGTCCCTTTACAGAAACCATGTTTGGAGCAACTTTTACAGTTACACCAGCAGGAATAGCTACAGGAAGCTTACCTAATTTAGATGCCATGTCTTCCTCCTATTACCATACTGTGCAAATCAACTCGCCGCCAACCATCTTTTCAGATGCTTTCTTGCCAGTTGTAACACCACTTGATGTTGAAACGATCAATGTTCCGTATCCATTGTGGATGCGTGGCAATTCCTTATATCCGGAATAAACACGGCGACCTGGTGTTGAAATTTTTTTCATACCATGGATAACAGCATTGTTTGAATCATCATACTTCAAGAAAATGCGGATAACGCTGTGTGCATTGTCATCCTGTACTTTCTTAAAGTTCTTAATATATCCTTCTGTCTTAAGGATTTTAACAATTTCCAGTTTCATCTTAGAAGTAGGTACATCTACTCTCTCATGACCGGCTTTTGCCGCATTCTGGACTTTTGCTAACATATCTGCAATTGGGTCTGAAGCTGCCATTTTATTCTCCTGTCACTACCAAGATGATTTTGTAACGCCTGGTAAAAGACCTTCACTTGCTAATTTGCGGAAGCAGATTCGACAAATCTTGAACTTGCGCAAATATCCATGTGGACGACCACAAATCTGACATCTATTATACTTACGTGTTGAGTATTTAGGTGTACGACTTGCTTTGATAACCATTGATTTCTTAGCCATGAACTAATTCCTTATTTTCTAAATGGCATGTTGAACTTGTTGAGCAAAGCACGAGCTTCACTATCAGTTCTAGCACTAGTTACAATACTGATGTTCATACCAGAAATCTTTACAATTTTATCAAAGTCGATTTCCGGGAAGATAATCTGTTCTGTAATACCAAGAGAGAAGTTTCCGTGTCCATCAAAGCCAGTTGCCTTGATACCGCGGAAATCCTTAACGCGAGGAAGTGCAACGTTGATAAGACGATCGAGGAATTCATACATGATGTTTCCACGAAGTGTTACCATAGCACCTACTTCCTGACCCTCACGAAGCTTGAA
>JAZQMW010000102.1:0-8181 GCA_045627025.1 Treponema sp.
AAAAACTTCGTCATCTCCATGCTGAAAGACAATCTTCCTTTGGAAACAATTGCAGGATATACGTCCCTTACCGTTCAAGATGTCGAGCGAATAAAGGCAGAAATAAATGGCTGAAAAATGGGGCTGAGTGTCGGCCCCAAATGCATACCAATGTATAACTTGCCGCACATCCGCAATCAAAAACTACCCAATTGCGAAACCCGCCCCAAATGCATCCCTATGCATACTTCACGCAAATTCGCAACCAAAACCCTTCCAATCGCAAATTTCCCATTCAAAAGCAAACCGATGCATACTCTTGCAACCAATCTGCTATCACCCCCTTTCAAATCGCAAATTCTGCAATCATTCCCCACAAATCGCAAATTTCTCCTAAAACCGCGGCTTTCGGTTGTCTTTTTTTTCCTCTTTTAATATAGTAAAAAGAATGAACCAGATTCCAATTTTATACGAAAATTCAGAAATATTAGTCATCAACAAACCGCAGGGAGTGGCAGTCCAGGGCGGACCGAATATCGCACATCCGCTTGACAAAGAACTTCCTCTCCAGCTTGGATATCCAGTTTTCCTTGTTCATCGCCTTGACCAGGAAACATCAGGCTTGATGGTAATTGCAAAAAATCCTGCAGCTGCAAACAAATGGACAAAACTTATTGGCGAAAAATCTGTCAAAAAAGAATACGATGCACTTTGCATTGGCATTCCAGAAAAATCAAAGGGTCAGCTAAAATCTTCCATCATTGACCACGGAATAGAAAAATCAGCACTCACATACTACGAAGTAAAAAAATCATATCAGCTAGACGGCTGCTCGCTTTCGCACATTCACCTCGTAATCGCCACAGGCAGAATGCACCAGATTCGCATTCATCTTGCAAAGGCAGGCTTTCCGATTGCAGGAGATGACAAGCACGGAAACTTCAAAATCAACAAAACCTTGAAAAAACTATGCGGCATCAAAAGGCTCCAGCTTGTAAGTTCCGTACTGACAATACCGGTTGGCGGAAAAGAAATTGTTTTTGAAGTCGAAAACAATTTTGACCAGATTTCAACACAGTCGGAAAATAAAAATTAAAGGAAAAAACATGACCAAAGAAGAAGACATGGTTCCATTAAAGCCATACATTCCAAATCCAAAAATCTACGAAGACAAAGAAGGAAACTTAATAGGAGTCATCGTACTGACAGAAGATTGTGCCACTGCATTGCCTTTAGACCCTGCGGGAAACTATCTTGTCGACGGCAAAAAGATTTCAGACTGGAGATTATATTTTTTCAGCATCACAAAAGACTGTCAGCTTGGTTTTATTGAATACTATGAAGGATTGGATAAAATCAGGAAGATTGCGGATTTCGGCAACAAATATGTCATTGGAGAAAAAGACGGATGCCTTATAACGACTCCACTCACACATGAAGAACTTTGCACGCTGCTGCAATAAATTTTCATAAAAAAAGGTTCGGTTATGAAAAAAAACATCATGCTTTCAGCATCATTGATATTGCTGCTTGTTTCCTGTTTTGCAAAAGAAAGCAAAAAAAGCGAGGATAAAATGAACGCATTCAAATCAGTTTCCATGAAAGAAGGTCTTGCAATGATGAAAAATGACAGCGACTACATCCTTCTTGATGTGAGAACTCCAGAAGAATTTGCATCTGGTCACATTCCAGGCGCAGTTCAGCTTACAAACGAAACATTCACAGAATCTGATGCCGCAAAAGCAATCAAAAACAAGGAACAGAAAATCTACTGTTATTGCAGGTCTGGTCGAAGAAGCAAGATGTCAAGCCAAAAACTTTCTGCCTTTGGTTACGTAAACATAATTGAAATCGGCGGAATCATTGATTACGAAGGCAAATTGGAAAAACTGGCGACAGAATAATCTTAAATCGCCCCGAAAAAAAAAAGCAGACGCATATTTTCGAAAGACGGCGCAATCAAAAACGTGCAGTCTGCTTTTAAAGATGCACTTAAAGCCTATTCAAGCTCAATGATAACTTTTGGAAAATTTGCATTATAGGTAATATCACTTGAACACTCAACATTCTTAAATGATGCAAGATCTGAAGGAAGATTCGTAAACTTCCATTTCACAGTCTGGTCACCGGAAGCATTTGAAGTCACATCATACGTTCCTTCGAAAGCACCATCAAGTTTCATTTCAGAAATAACCATACGCATAACAAGAACCACACCAGAAAACTTCTGTCCGTCATCTTTTGTAATAAAAAATTGATGTGTTGTTCCATTTGCGAAATCCATCGAATTAAATGAGCAATTTGCAAAAGAAATACCTGTATTAATATCCATTAAAGAAGCGTTTGAAGATTCCATAAGAGTCTTAAAAAAATCATGCAGGTACAATTTTCCATTACGAATCTCATACTTATAAGAAATATTACAGTTAAAAAAGTTTGCATCAGTATATTTAAATATTTCAGCATACTCAGGAGGACAATCCGAACCTTTCAATTCCTTTTCAAAATACTCTCCGGCACTAGATGCAGAAATAGTTTCACCTTCTTCTGTAGAAGAATATGACTTTACCTTTCCAAAAAGTTTTTTCTCATTTTCATCATAAGAATACTCATATTCATATTTTTCAGTTTTTTCTTCAAGAGCACTATAGCTTGTTACGGTAAACGTATCGTCTGTAACTTTAACATCATAATAATCCCCCGAAAAAGAGCCAGCTTGCCTTTTAAGATTTTTACCGATGAAATTCTTAAATGGATTTTCACCTTTTCTTTCAGGGATAGAGACATCAACAACAAGAGCATTTACATCAGCAGCTGATGGAAAATCGTCAGAATCACTGTCTTCACTTGAACATGAAATCAATGCAAGCGAAAGCAAAACTGCAATTCCTTTAACAAACAGTTTTTTCATAACAAAAAATCCTCTTCTAACATGCAAAATAAAAATTATGGAAACCGCTAAAAATTACAAATTTTAGAGACGCCATCATATTTCAGCATACAACATCCACAAAAAAAAGTATACGCAAAATGCCTTTCAACAAGCACATCTGCAATTAAAAACATTTTGAGTGCAGTTTTCCCGAAAAAAAAAGCAGACGCATATTTTCGAAAGACGGCGCAATCAAAAACATGCAGTCTGCTTTTAAAGATGCACTTAAAGCCTATTCAAGCTCGATTTCACATTCAAGACTATTAAAAGCATTGCCGGAATAATCAACTTTCTCGAAAGTTTTAAGATATGACGGAAGCTTCGTAAAACTCCATTCAACAGTTTTACCGCCGGAAATTTCGAACATCTGATACTCTCCTGCAAAAGTACCTTCAACACTCATGCTGTAATCTGAATTATGCTGCTTAATGACCGTTCCAGAAAATTTCAGTCCATCTATCTTTGTAATATAGCACATGTTATAATCACCGCTGCCATCGTCTAAATAAAAAACTCCTTCAGAAAAATCGACATCAAAAGCTGCATTTGAAAATCCTGCATTTGTAGATTCTTCAAGAGACTTACAATAGTTATAAAGCTCAATCTTTCCATTGTTTATCAAATAACTAAAAGAAACATTCTGGCTGAAAATATTTGCATGTTGATATATAGCCACACTTGCATTTGTCGTATTGCCGCCTGAAGCATCCAAAGCCTTTTTAAAAAACTCTCCGGCACTAGATGCGGCAACAGTCTTACCTCCCAATGTCAAGGAATAAGACTTCACCTTTCCAAACACAAGTTTTTCATCTACATCATAAGAATACTCATACGTGTATTTCTGTAAACTTCCCGAGTCAGCATCATATTCTATGAAAGTAAAAGTATCATCGGCAATTTCATATGCCTTATAACCGCCATTACTTTTACTATCTTTTTTAAGCTTTTTACCGATGAAATTCTTAAATGGATTTTCACCTTTTCTTTCCGGGATAGAAACGTTAACAACAAACGCATTTACGTCAGATGATGATGGAAAATCATCAGAATCACCGTCTCCGCTCGAACAAGACACAAATGCAATTGCAAGAAGTGCAGCAACACATTTTAAAACATTTTTTTTCATTTCACACCTTCCTTTTATAAACCGAACTTTTTAATCAGTTTCCCTTTAATTTTACCTTATTTTAAGAAAAAATACAATCGACAAATCTCCAAACAAGATTTTTTTACTCTTCAAGATTTGTATTTTCAAAGAATCCGAATTAAAATAATCTGTATGGGAATAAACTAAAGATGTTTTGATTTAGAAATTTCCACAGGCAACAGGAGGCTTTTTGCCATGAATTTGTCTTATGCAAACATCTGGATAAATCTGACAGTTTTTTTAATATCGATAATTACAATAAATGACATAAATCGTTCCAAAACGGTCATGACATGCAAAAAAACATTTTTACTTGCAGTGCTTTTCTGCGGACTTTCAGGACTTTTCAACGGCCTTTCATGGCTTTTTGAAACAAGAGACCTTTTTAACGACACAATTCTTTTCTGGGACAAAGCATTTACGATCTGCCTATGCCTTACAGAAGGACCAAGCACATACTTCATAACCCTCTACCTTGCGAAACAATGCTTTCTAAGCGACAGGCATTACAAGACTTTAAAATACTTTTTGATGTTCTGCGCTGGAACATTCATAGTTTTCTCCATAATAAACATCTTCACTCCATTTATTTTTGAAATTGTCAAAGGCACAGGATACAGAAGATGCAGCGAACTGCCATTTTACGGCATACTGTATTGCACAGGAATTCTTCTTTCCATACTTTCCATTACAATCACCATATTATCCCGTAAAAATCTTTCAAGGGAAAATCTTTACACAAACCTAATCTATCCGATATTCATCATAGTTTTCGCTACAATACAGTCTGTATCATACACGCATTCAGTCACATATCTCGGAAAAATACTTGCGCTCATATCGATTTACACTTTGATAAGGCACAAAAACCTGAAAAAAATCATAATTGCGACAATCTTGATATTCATTTCATTCGCAGGATTGATATTCATATGGTTCATGCAAGTCAACAAGGAATATTCCAAATGGAGGCCGCCAGAGCATGCAAAATACGACAAGACGCTAAAAGTCGGCATAATGAAAGACAACGCACCTTACTCTTTTTTCAATCAAAAAGGAGAACTTGAAGGTTTTGACGTAGAACTTGCATACGAAATTGGAAAAAAACTCAATGCAAACATAAAGATTATTTCCGGCAACTGGAACGATCTTTATGAAAAAATGATTCTTGGTGAATGCGACCTGCTTGCATGCGTCACAATTTCCGAAGAACGAGATAAAACAATGGAACTTTCTTCATCATACATAACGGATTCATTCGTGCTTTATGCAAAAGGTGATGAAAATGACTTTACCACAGAAAACAAATCCATAGCAATCCTTGAACGCAGTTATGAAAGCAACTTCAAGCTTATAAACAAACATTTTTCCATGCTCACGGAAAATCACCTCAAACTCTACAAGACATACAACGAGTGTATGGAAGCCGTAAACTCAGGACTTGCAGATGCGGCTCTTCTTCCGTTTCTTGTGGGCAATACGTTCGTAAAAAACAATCCGCAATACAACATCCTCAAAAAAACAAATTCCATCCTGACATGCAATTTTGCAATGGCAGCTGCCAAAGGCAACAAAGACTTGATTTCACAAATTGACAAGGCATTGTATGAAATGCACTATTCAGGCACATTGGGAAAGATTCAAAGACATTGGTTTTATGAGACGGAACACCATGGTTTTTCAAAATTCATAAATGACAATTTAAATGCGCTTGCATTTTTACTGATTGCAACAGCTCTTGCAACATATTTTCTGATGCACAAATCCGAAAAAGACAAAGAATATGCAAATGAGCTTAAAACGGCAAATACAAAAATCCAAAACCAGCTGGAAATTCTCCAGACAATGGCCACCACGACACTTTGCACATACCTCATTGACATAAAAAGAAACAACTTCCACATAATCAAGCATGACACATCGCTTAAAACTGATATCTCAGAAAAAGAAAGTTACGATAACCTTGCAGGCATGATTATTGAAAACACAGATGAACATGACCGAAATAAAATTTTTGACACGCTCAGGTCTACAGAAACGCTTGTAAAAACATTTGAAAAAAACGATTCCATGTTTTTGGAACACAAAAACATTGATGAAAAATGGATAAGATCCACGGTACTCGTCGTAAACAGAGATTTTTCAGGAAAACCATCACGCGCATTATGGTACATGACGGACATCACTGAAGAAGTAAAGGAAAGGAACAAGCAAAAGCAAAAAGAGATGGAGATGCATTTTGCAGAGATAAACGCAAACAGAAAAAGTCTTTCTTTCGCATCACTTTTTTATCTTGCACTCAGCATAAACATACAGGAAGATACATTTAACGTACTAAGGTCAAGCATTCTTGATGAAAAGCATTTTTCACAAAAAAAGGCATCTGCACTTTTAGAGCACCTGGATAAAATAGTTGCGTCAAAGTTCAAGGATGGTATCAAGGAATTTACAAATCTTTCAACCATTCATGAACGAATTGAAGGAAAACCGTACATTTCCCACGAATATATAAATCCTGCGGGACTTTGGGTCCGAGGCGTCATTATTCCTCTCACTTATGATGAAAACGGAAAACTTACCGAAGTAATTTTTGCGGCACAACTGATAGATGATGAAAAAAGAAAGGAACTTGAACTTACGGAAGCCTTGAAAAAGTCATACGAAGAGGCAGAAAGGGCAAACCATGCCAAAACAACATTCCTTTCATCCATGTCGCACGACATCCGTACGCCTTTAAATGCAATTACGGGCACGGTAGACATACTCATGAACCATACAGACAATCCCAAACGCATAAAAGAAGGACTCAAGCAGCTGAAATCTTCAGGAACCCAGCTCATGTCGCTCATAAACGACATTCTGGACATTTCGGCAATAGAAAGCGGAAAACTTTCACTGAAGCTTGGAGAATGCAGCCTTATAAGCAATTTCAAGCAATACGAATCTCTTTTCCAGACACAAATCATAGAAAAATCACTCAATGCAACATTCAACATCCACAACATGAAAAGCCCATGGGTAATTTGTGATGAAGTCAGACTCAGGCAGATTTTCCTAAACCTTTTAAGCAATTCCATAAAATACACTCCTGCAGGCGGAAAAATAATTTTTGAACTGTTCCAAAAAGAAACTCCGGAAGGCAAACTGCAAACCATAGGCACCATTGAAGATACCGGCATAGGAATGTCTCAGGAATACATGAAAAAGATGTGGAATGCATTCAGCCGTGCTGATGATGACAAAATACGCAACATACAGGGCACAGGCCTTGGCCTCCCAATCGTAAAGCAGCTTGTAGATTTAATGAATGGCTCGATAGACGTCTCAAGTGCGCTCGACAAGGGCACCAAATTCACAGTCACGCTGCCACTCAAGGCAACAGAACAAAAACATGAAGTTGATTCTGAAGATGAACTTATTGTTGACACGGATATTAACGCAAACATTCTCATTGCGGAAGACAATGACGTAAACTGGAATATTGCATCGGAACTTCTTTCATTACGGGGAATTTCTACAGTACGCGCAAAAGATGGAAAAGAAGCATTCGATTTATTTACAAACTCTGCTCCAAAAACTTTTGACGTGATTTTGATGGACATCCAAATGCCTGTAATGAACGGAATAGAAGCCACAAAAGCAATAAGGGAATCAACACATCCTGAAGCAAAGTCAATTCCTATTTTTGCAATGACTGCAAATGCATTTACGGAAGACGTGGAAAGATGCTTGCAAGCCGGAATGAACGAACACTTGAGCAAGCCGATTGACATAGACAAGGTTACTTCATGCATAAAAAAATACACAAGAAAAGAAACTAATGGGAAGTCCTAAATTGCAAATTCAGAACTTTGTAATTTCAATGTGAAAATCGATTTATCAAAGACATACAAAAAAACATTATGGAACTTATTCGGAATTGTTTTACGGCAAAACGATGCAGGACAAAAAAAAGTTCCTGAAAACCAGGAACCTATTGAAGCGCCCCTTACTGGGCTTGAACCAGTGACACATGGATTAACAGTCCATTGCTCTACCAACTGAGCTAAAGGAGCATCGATTTCTCGAAGATGTTCATATATTAATTAATTAGAAAAAAAATGTCAATAGTATAATCTGAAAA